>NZ_JAUMZV010000013.1 GCF_030527935.1 Kingella sp. (in: b-proteobacteria) | reverse complement strand
ATTTTAAAACAATTGGTAAGAAGTAATTTATCCTAGTTATCTAGGACAGCCCCAATAATAATCCATGCTCCAAGGCAGCCTGAAAACATCAAGGCAGCCTGAAATCCAATCCAACAAAAACCGTTTGGCTAAACAGCAAGCGATTTTGTTTTTCAGGCTGCCTAACCATCGCGCCAGCCATCAATTAGGCAGCCTGAAACCCCGCCCCCGCACCCAAACAAAAACCCAACGCGCACACGCTGGGTTTTCTCGTTCACATCACGCCATGCTTAATCAAAGCTGGCTCATCTTCATCTGAATCAACTGCCGATTGCCCGAATTTTCAGGCAATTTGTCCAATGCCAATTTATACGCATCGCCCGCTTCTTTCGCTTTGCCCTGCGCGGCGTACACATCGCCTTTGGCTTCGTTAATCAACGGCTGATACAGCGCGTCCACAGGCGCGCCCAGCGTTTTGAGTGCATCGTCAAATTTTTTCTGTTGAATATACACATTCGCCAGATTTTGCATGGCGGCAGCCTGAAAAACGGGCGTTTTATCGTTTGCCAGCACCCATTGATACGCCTTAATCGCTTCGTCTGGCTTGCCCGCTTGGAACAGCGCGGCGGCGGTTTGCAAGCTCGCTTGCGTGGTTGCCGTATCTTTGGGGAATTGCTGCTGCAACGCCGCCAATTTCGCCGCATCGCCGTTCACTTGCGAAGCCAGTTGCGCCGCCTGCGTGCTGCCTTGATGCGCCCGCCCCTGATACGCCACATAGACCACATAGCCCAATGCGCCTGCCACCAGCACCGCCGCAATCCATTTGCCGCCGCTGTGCCACAGATGCTTCGCTGTGTTGATGCTTTCTTGTTCGTCGTGATAACCCGCCATTATTGTGTACTCCATTGATTTAATTGTTGAACTAGCTTATCGGCGTCAACGGTTATCTGCCTGCGATCGCCGCGTAAGTCTTTGATGGTAACCGTGTTTTGCGCCACTTCGTCTTCCGCGATAATCACGGCAAACGCTGCGCCCGATTGGTCTGCGCGTTTAAACTGGTTTTTCAGCTTGGTGCAGCCTGAAAACTGCACCACGTTAAACCCCGCGCCGCGCAGAGTGCGCGCGTGTTGCATCGCCGCCAAGGTTGCACCATCGCCCTGCTGCATCACAAACACATCGGGCGCAAAATCGGCTTTCAGGCTGCCGTAATCACTCACCAGCAGCAGCAGCCGCTCAATGCCCATCGCAAAACCGATAGACGGCGTGGCGCGTCCGCCCAGTTCTTCCATCAAGCCATCGTAACGCCCGCCACCGCACACAGTCGCCTGCGCGCCCAGCTTATCGGTCGTCCATTCAAACACGGTGTGGTTGTAGTAATCCAAGCCGCGCACAAGGCGGGGGGTTTCTATGTATTTGATTTGCAAGCCATCCAGCAGCGATTTGAACGTGTTGTAGTGTTGTCGCGATGCTTCGCCCAAATAATCCAACAGGCGCGGCGCGGCGTTGCAAATGTCTTGCAGCGCGGGGTTTTTGCTGTCTAACACGCGCAGCGGATTGGTGTGCAAACGGCGTTTGCTGTCGTCGTCTAACTCGGCTTCGTGTTGCGATAAATACGCCACTAAGGCGGCGCGGTGGGCGGCGCGTTCTTCGCGGTTGCCCAAGCTGTTGATTTCCAGCGTTAATTGCTCGCTGATGCCCAATTCGCGCCACAAATCGGCGCACATGGCGATGATTTCCGCATCAATATCGGGGTCGGCAAAGCCAAGGGCTTCAATGCCCACTTGGTGAAACTGGCGATAACGCCCTTTTTGCGGGCGTTCGGCGCGAAACATGGCACCCATGTACCACAATTTTTGCGGCGCGGCGTAGGTTAAATCGTGTTCCACCACCGCGCGTAAACAGCTTGCCGTGCCTTCGGGGCGCAGGCTTAGGCTGGTTTCGCCCGCGTTGTCGTTAAACGTGTACATCTCTTTGCCCACCACATCGGTTTCTTCGCCGATGGAGCGTACGAATAAATGGGTGTGTTCCACAATGGGCGTGCGGATTTGCTTGTAGCCAAAGCGTTGCGTCCATTTTTGCACTTGGTTTTCAAAGGCTTGCCAAAAATCGGCGGTGAGCTTGAAGTCTTTTTGCTCAATAGGCAGAAAGTCGTTCATGCCTTTAACGGATTGGATTTTTTGTCCCATAACTTTGCTTTCTTAGAAAATTTCGGTTTTCAGGCTGCCTGAAAAAATTAAAGTGTTTGTAAATACACTATGAGGCAGATTACAGCCACAGCCAGCATTGCCAGCAGCCAAAAATGTCTTTTGGAAAAGACGAGCGTATCGCCACATCAGGCAGGAAATTCACTTGTTTTTTGGCTTGGTAGCGCAAAAAATGGGGCAGCAGCGCGGCGGCGGTTAAATAGACCAGCAAAACGATTGTGCTGCGGCTATTATCAGATGCCGATACCGAGCTGATGATGTCCAAACACCCTATAAACCCCACAGCCGTGCCGATTACAAACGCCCAAATGCGTACAACCTGCTGCCAATTAACGGGCAGTTTTTCATATTGGTACTGCGTGTTGAAAAGACTGCTTTCTGAATAAAAAATGCGTGCGCTGTATAAGGGGATAACGGGCAAAAAGGCGAGAATAACCCAATAGGTGGTAACGAACGAGCCGTCTGGTTGGTAATCGCATTCGCCGTAAAATGTTGTGCCGAAGCCGTTGATTGATGACATGTCATTTTTCAGGCTGCCTGAACGTGTAAAATGGCGGCGATTATATCAGATTACCCTTCAAACACGCATGAAGCCCACCAGTCCGCTGCCACTTTTGGATGGCATCAAACCCAGCTATCTAAACCTGCCGCACGATAAGCAATACATCGGCAAACCGCTGCTGTGCTATTTGCGCGCGCGTTTTCCGTTTATTGCCGAGAGCGTTTGGCGGGCGCGGCTCAACAGCGGCATGGTGGTGAACCAGCGCGGCGAGCCGTTGCACGAAAACGTGTTGTATCAAGCGGGCGAGACGATTTTTTACTACCGCGAAGTCAGCCGCGAAGACGAGCCGCGCATTCCGTTTGACGAAAAAATCTTGTGGCTGGACGATGATTTGATTGTAGTGGACAAGCCGCATTTTCTGCCCGTTACCCCCAGCGGGCGATTTTTGCGCGAAACGCTGCTCACCCGCCTGCGCCTGCGCCTCGATTTGCAGCATCTGGATGTGGCGAACATCACGCCGCTGCACCGCTTGGACAAAGACACGGCGGGCGTAATGCTGTTTTCGCACAATCCCGCCACCCGCGCGGCGTATCACACGCTGTTCTCCAGCCATGCCATCCAAAAAACCTACCACGCGCTCGCGCCCACGCGCTTGGATTTGGCATACCCGCTCACCGTGCGCACGCGCCTTGTGCCCAGCGAGCCGTTTTTTTTGATGCGGGAAACGGCGGGCGAAGCGAATGCGGAAACGCGCGTGCGCTTGCTGGAACAGCGCGGCGATGTGAGCCTGTATGAATTGCAGCCGATTACGGGCAAGAAACACCAGCTTCGGGTGCAGATGATGGGGCTGGGGATGCCGCTGCTCAATGACGTGCTGTATCCCATCGCGCAGCCTGAAAACGGGGATGATTACCACAAACCGTTGAAGCTGCTGGCGAAACGGCTGGATTTTATTGACCCGATTACGGGCGAGCGGCGCGGGTTTGCGAGTGAGCAGGGGTTGTGAATGGGCGGCTTTAACGATTAGGCAGCCTGAAAAGCGAACGTGGACGTGTTTTCAGGCTGCCTTAATGTGAATACGCATAGGCAGCCTGAAAACGCAATGGAGCGGCGACGGCTCGTCGCCAAAACACCAACCCAACCAGCAATGCCAAATCATCCCCGCGAAACCCTTTTCAGGCTGCCGCAAAAAAGGCAGCCTGAAACGCATAAATGGTTTTCAGGCTGCCTTGGGGGTTGAGTTGAACCAGTGCACGGCTTGCACGCAAGCCGTAGGGGCGCGGGGCAAGCATTTCAGGCTGCCTAACCATCGCACCCGCGTTTAAGCGTAGGGTGGGCAACTCGCTTGCCCACCATTGTTTGCCCGTCATATTTTGGTGGGCAAGCCAGTTGCCCACCCTACTATTTGGCGTTTTCAGGCTGCCTTGATGCGTATAAACAGCCTGAAATCACACGCTCCAAACAATCAACCTGTGTTCAGCGCAATGAACACAGGTTTTTTATTCATCTTCCGCTTCGTCTTCATCGTCCCATGCGTGTTTTACGGCGTGGTTGGCGGTGTCAAAATCAAAGCCGCGATAAACGAGAAAGCGCAGTTGCTTTTGTTTTTCGGCGTAGTCGGCGGGCGGGGCGGGGTATTTTTTGCGCAGCACTTGGTTGGCGTGGGCTCGCTCGCTTTGGGCATCTGGCAGGTGTTCGCGGATTAGGCTGTCGTCTATGCCTTGCGCGGCAAGGGCTTGTTTGAGCCGTTGCGTGCCGTGTTTGCGGCTTTTGCTGTGGATGTAGGCTTCGGTGTAGCGGGCATCGGATTGCCAGTTGCGCTCGGCAAATTCGGCGAGCACGGCTTCTAGCTCGTCTGGGTCTTCGGCGTAGGGGGCGAGTTTGCGGTAGAGCTGTTGGCGGCTGATTTCGCGGCGCGCTAGGATGTCTAGGGCGCGGGCGCGTAGGGATTTGGGTGGCATGGTGGGGGAGGGGACGAGTGTTGAAGTGGCTTGCGTGGTGAAGTGGGGTTAAAACGTGTGATGTAGATTTTTGCAAAGCAATGTTTTGGCTCGCTAAAAACCGTATAAAAATGGGGTGTTCTAAAAGATTTGGCGTTCAGTGGGTTAAACAGCTACCCCCATCCTAACCTTCCCCCGCCAGCGGGAGAAGGAACAGTTTGCTGAATTTTTAATCCATGCTGTTTGTCATCAACCATCAAGCCAGCATGCTTTTTAGAACGCCACGCAACCTGTTTTCAGGCTGCCTAATCAAGTGTGTAAACAATATTAGGCAGCCTGAAACCTTTGCAAACCCCCTAGCAGCAGCCTGAAACACAAGAAATGCCGTCATTCCCGCGTAGGCGGGAATCTTTCTAAATACTCATAAATTCATGCAAAACAAACTATTGCGTTAGTTCAATCAAGATTCCCGCCTACGCGGGAATGACGGAGAATTAACGATTTCTTGTTGTATTTTAGGGTTTTGCAAAGGTTTCAGGCTGCCTTATGGTCGGTTACTCTGCGCTGGGCTTTTGCGGGCGCAGATGTTCGTAAATATCGGGCAGGGCGTTAATCGTCCAGTCGGGCGTGGTGGCGGGGGTTTGGCTTAATTGCGCCATATCGCCGTAGCCAAAGGTTACGCCTACGGCGATGCTGCCTGCGGCTTTGGCGGAGATAATGTCGTTTTTGGAATCGCCCACCATGATGATGTGGGCGGGGTTCACGCCGAGCACTTGGGCGACGTGGCGCAGCGGCTCGGGGCTGGGTTTTTTTTCGGGCAGGGTGTCGCCGCCGATGACGATGCTGAAATAGCTGTCCAGTTGCAAGGCTTTGAGCAGATTAACGGCGAGTATTTCGTTTTTGTTGGTGATGACGGCAAGCGGGATGCCGAGCGTTTGCAGCAGCCCTAAGCCTGCCTCGGTTTCGGGGTAGGGGCGGGTGTGGTCGGCGATGTGGTCGGCGTAGTGCTGGATAAAGGCGGTGTAGCCTTGTTGCCATTGCGCTTCGGTGGCGGTGCCTTGCGGGTTGTCGGTTAGGGCGCGGTGCACCAACACGCCGATGCCGTCTCCCACATAGCTTTGCACGGTGGCATCGGGCAGCGCGGTCATGCCGAGCGTTTGGCGCATGGCGTTGGCGGCGGCGGCAAGGTCGGGGATGGAATCGCAGAGTGTGCCGTCTAGGTCAAAGGCGACGGCTTGGATGGGGGCTTGGATTGTCATGGGGTTTCCTTTTTGTAAACAGGGTTATGCTGCGCGTTATTAGGCAGCCTGAAAAATCGTTATCAATGTAAACAAGGTTAAGCCGCGCGATTAGGCAGCCTGAAAATAATTCACGCAGCGCGTTTCAGGCTGCCTATGCCGTTTTCACCACCGCCGACACCTTAATCTCCACCAGCCACTCCCCCCGCGCCAGCTTGGCTTCCACGCAAGCGCGGGCAGGCGAATGGTTCGCGTCCACCCAAGCGTCCCACGCCGCATTCATCCCCGCATAGTCCGCCATGTTCGCCAAAAAAATTGTCGCTTCCACAATATGCGCCTTGTCCGAGCCACATTGCGCCAGCCAATCATCAATCTGCCGCAACACATCCGCCGTTTGCGCCGTGATGTCGCCGCTACTGTCCATCTCAGGCACCATGCCCGATAAAAACACAAAGCCGTTCGCCACCACCGCTTCCGATAGCCGCGCGCCACTGCCCAATCGTTTAATCGCCATTGCCAGCCCTTTCCAATAAACAAAACGCGATTTTACCACGCCGCCTAAAAACACCCCACCGTGCTATCATTGCCCCATCGTTTTCCCCATTTTCAGGCTGCCTAATCATGACCACCCCCGCCCAACTCAACCCGCTCACCATCCCCGTTCACGGCACGCACCTTATAGAAGCCAGCGCAGGCACAGGCAAAACATGGAACATCGCCGCCCTGTTCACCCGCCTTGTGCTGCTGGAAAAACAAAACGTAGAACAAATCCTAGTCGTAACCTTTACCAAAGCCGCCACCGCCGAGCTCAAAACCCGCCTGCGCGCCCGCCTAGACCAAGCCCTAACCGCGCTCAAACGCACGCCCAACGCCCAAACGCAGCCTGAAACCCTGCGCCAAAACAGCCTAGACGACAAAAACCACCCCGACGATTTCCTATTCAACCTGCTCAACCAAGCCCTAGCCAACGAAAGCCAAGAACGCCTGCAACTGCGCCTAACCGCCGCCATCAGCAATTTTGACAACGCCGCCATCTACACCATCCACAGCTTCTGCCAACGCATCCTGCAAGATTTCGCTTTCTACTGCCAAGCCCCGTTCAACATCCAACTCAACGACGACCCCAGCGACAACCCCAACCTAACCGCCATCCAAGACTACTGGCGCACCCAAATCGCCAGCGACCCCATCCAAGCCCAGCTTGTCTATCAATACAATCAAACCCCCGAAAAACAACTGCACGCCCTAGCCCCCTACCTATCCCGCCCCTATTTGCAATTTATGCAGCCTGAAAACGAATGTAATGAGTTTCGGCGAAGACAAAACGAGCAAAGCGAGTTTGCGCACAGCCAAAACGCCCACATCGCCCAAACCCAGCAAGCATTCCAACAAACATGGCAAAGCGTGCGCGAGCAGCTTCCCCAAATCCAAACCGCCTTTTGGCAACTGCACCCCCATCTCAACAAACGCAGCTACGCCCAAGACAAATGCGAAGACCGCTTCGCCCAGCTACACCAATTTTCAGGCTGCCCCAGCCCCGCCACCCTTTGGGAACTGCTTACCGAAAGCAGCCACACCCAAATCATCTTCACCGCCGAATTTCTGCAAAACAAAGCCAATCAAGACAAAAAAACCAAACAAAAAACCCTACTCCCCACCGAGCCACTCGCCCTGATAAACAACACCCTAGGCGCGCTCGCCACCGCCGCCCAACGCTGCATCCAAGCCCAAGATCAAGCCCTTATCCAGCTTGCCCACAACATCATCCACTACCTGCGCGCGCAAAACGAAGCCAACAAAAAAAACAGCCCCAATCGCCAATTTGACGACCTGTTGCTGGATGTTTACCACGCCCTAAGCCCGCAAAACCCCCACGCATCCGACCTAGCCCAAGCCCTTGCCGCCAACTGGCAAACCGCCCTAATCGACGAATTTCAAGACACCGACCCCCTGCAATACGCCATCTTCCAAGCCATCTTTATGCCCACCCAAAGGCAGCCTGAAAATGAGCAAAGCGAATTTCGGCAAAGCCAAAACGAGTGCAACGAATTTCGGCAAAGCCAAAACGAGCAAAGCGAGCGTAACCCAAAACCCGCCTGCTACATGGTCGGCGACCCCAAACAAGCCATATACAGCTTTCGCGGCGCAGACATCTACGCCTACCTAAACGCCGCCGACACCGTCCCCAGCACCAACCGCCACACCCTAACCCAAAACCACCGCAGCCACACCGCGCTGATTCAAACACTCAACGCCCTATTTTCCCGCCCCAACCCCTTCGCGCTAGACAAAATCCCCTACATTCCCGCCCAAGCCGCCCGCAGCGAAAGCAAACTGCCCAGCGGCACCGCCCCCCTGCGCCTAACATGGCTCAACCAAGACCCCGCCGCCGACAACAGCGACACACTCACCCAACGCGCCGCCCAATGGTGCGCCCAAGAAATCGCTGCCACATTAACCGCCCACGCCCAAGGCAAAACCCCCATCAGCGCAGGGCAAATCGCCATCCTTGTGCGCGCCCGCAAAGAAGGCACGCTCATGCAACGCCAGCTCAAAAAACACAACATCCAAAGCGTGCTACTCAGCCGCGACAGCATCTACGCCGAAGAAGAAACCCAAGCCATCTACGCCCTGATGAGCTTCATACTCAACCCCCAACGCACAGCCCACCTTATCTACCTACTTTCAGGCTGCCTATACAACCACACCGCCGCGCAAATCCAACAGCTCAACCAAAACGAAGCCCAGCTCACCCAATGGACCGATGCCGCCCACCAAGCCGCCCAAACATGGCAACAACACGGCATCTACCCCGCCCTACAACAATTTCTCCACCAATCCCACGCCGAAACCACCCTACTCGCCCAACGCAACGACCGCACCCTAACCAATCTCCACCAAATCCTAGAAATCCTAGCCACCCAAGACGAAAAAGGACAACCCCCCAGCGCGCTGCAACAATGGCTCGGCGCACAAATCCAAGCCAACCGCGACAACGCCACCCCCCAAGACCACGCCCTATTGCGCCTAGAAAGCGACGAAAATCTCGTCAAAATCGTAACCATGCACGCCGCCAAAGGACTGCAATACCCCATCGTATACTGCCCATTCGCATGGAAAGCCAGCAACCAACAAGCCCCCGAATGGCAAATCATCCACCAAGACCAACACACCCAACTCATCCACAAAACCCAACTCACCGACAGCGACACCCAACAATACCAAACCGAACAACGCTCCGAAGACCTACGCCTGCTCTACGTCGCCCTAACCCGCGCCGAAGAACAGCTCAACGTCTATCTCGCCAGCTACAACCACACCCCACACAGCCCCCTAGCCTACCTTATCAACCACCAACAGCCCGAAAAAGGCAAAAGCAACAAAACCGAATACGCCCACATCCAAGCCCAAGCCTACCGCCAAAGCTGGCAAAACTTCATCGCCCAACACCCCAGCCACATCCAATGGCACGACACACTAACCCTGCCCCAATACAGCAGCAGCCTGAAAACGAGCGAAGCGAGTTTCGGCGAAGCCAAAACAAAAGCCCAACCCAGCCCAGCCCACCCCACCTACCAAGCCACCCCCATCCCACCCCGCAGCTACCGCAGCCCCCAACACACCAGCTTCACCGCACTCAGCCGCCACAGCACCACCCAACCCAGCGACCACACCCCACTAGACCCCAGCGAACAAACCATCCCCCCACAAGGCAGCCTGAAAACCAACGAAACACAAACCAACACCCCCCCCACCATCGCCCAATTCCCCCAAGGCACAGCCGCAGGCATCTGCCTACACAGCCTACTAGAACGCTACCCCCACGCCCAACCCAGCCACCAACACAGCCAACTCATCCAAACCACCCTAGACCAACACAACATCAACAGCCAACAATGGCAAGACACCATCGCCCAAATGCTAGACAACACCCGCCACACCCCCCTGCTGCCCCACACCAGTCTCAGCACCCTACCCCCCAGCAACATACTCACCGAGTTCGGCTTCCTACTGCACACCCACAGCCTCACCCTAAGCAGCCTGAAAACATGGTTCGCCCAACACAGCCAACTCCCCCCCGAAATCATCACCGCCAGCCAAAATCTCAACTTCCGCGACATACAAGGCTACATCAACGGCTACATAGACCTACTCGCCCAAACCCCACAAGGCGGCACCATCATCCTAGACTACAAATCCAACTGGCTCGGCAACAGCCCCAGCGACTACACCCAAGCCGCCCTAAACCAAGCCATCGCCCAACACCACTACGCCCTACAAGCCCTACTCTACGCCATCGCCACCGCCCGCTATCTCGCCAGCCGCCACACCCCCACCCCCACACTCCACATCCGCTACCTATTCCTACGCGGACTAGACGGCATCACCCCCAACGGCGTATGGCAATGGGACATCCCCGTAAGCAGCCTGAAACAATGGCTGTAAGAACCCGTATTCAAAGCCAGCGCACGGCTTGCCAGCAAGCCGTAGGAGCGCGGAGCAATATTTCAGGCTGCCTTGATGTGGATTGCATTAGGCAGCCTGAAACCTTTGCAAAACCCAAAACACAACAAGAAATAGTAAACGCTCCGTCATTCCCGCGCAGGCAGAAATCTTGGTTAAATTTACGCAATGGATTGTTTTTGCGTAGATTTTTGAATATCAAACAAGATTCCCGCCTGCGCGGGAATGACGGCATTTCTTGTGTTTCAGGCTGCTGTTAGGAGTTTTGCAAAGGTTTTAGCCTGAAATCCATTTACCCCATCACAACACGCGATGCTGCAATGCGGGCAGGCTTTCGCGGATGGCTTGGATGCGGGCGGTGTCTATGGTTGCCAGCGCGATGCCTTCGTTTTCAGGCTGCATGGCGATGATGTCGCCCCACGGGTCAATAATCATGCTGTGCCCAAAGGTGCGCCGTCCGTTTTCGTGCGTGCCTGTTTGCGCGGCGGCAACAAGATAGCATTGGTTTTCCACGGCTCGGGCGCTCAGCAGCAGCTCCCAATGGGCTTTGCCTGTGGTGTGGGTAAACGCGGCGGGCAGCATGATGATGTCGGCAGGGGCTTGGGCGCGAAACAGCTCAGGGAAGCGCAGGTCGTAGCAGATGCCTTGGGCGATGCGCCAGCCGTTGATACAAAGCTGGGGGATTTGCTCGCCTGCCATCAAGGTGTCGCTTTCGCAATAGCGTTCGCTGGCGGTTTGGTAGTTAAATAGGTGGATTTTGTCGTAGCGCGATAGGCATTCGCCGCTGGGGCTGTAAACCAGCAGGCTGTTGTGGACTTTGTGGGGCGTGGGGCCGGCGAGTGGAATGGTGCCGCCGAATAGGTGGATTTGGTGTTGCTGGGCGGCTTGGGCGAGCGCGGTTTGCAGGATGCCTGCGCCGTAGGGTTCGGCGTGGGCGAGTTTGTCTCTGTCGCGCAGCCCCATTATTGCCCAGTATTCGGGCAGCAGCACCCAGTTTGCGCCTTGCGCGGCGGCTTGGGCAACGAGCTTTTGCATGGTGGCGATGTTGTCGGCGATGCGGGGGGTGCTGGTAAGCTGGATGGCGGCGATGGTTAGGGTGGACATGGTGGTTTTACTCTTGATGATTGGGCAGCCTGAAATGGGGTTTGGGTGGTGTTGAACCGCGTTTCAGGCTGCCTAATGAGTTGGATGGAAATTCGTTGCTACAACATTGAGTGCGATGATTGAGCGAAGGCAGTCTGAAACTTTTGCAAAACCTAAAAATGCCATAAGAAATAGTAAATTCCCCGTCATTCCCGCGTAGGCGGGAATTTTGGTTGAGCTTTGCACAACAAATTGTTTTTACGGAGGTTTCTGAATATCAAACAAGATTCCCGCCTACGCGGGAATGACGGCATTTCTTATTTTTCAGGCTGCTGCTGAGGGTTTTTCAAAGGTTTTAGCCTGTGTAACGAAGCTAAAACGAGTAAGCGGGGTTAAATCCATTTGCTTCATTTTCAGGCTGCCTTTGTTTACAAGCCTACCCCGCTTTGCCATCAACGCGCGGTTGGGTGAGCCACGGATAATAGCGGATGAAATAAATCGCCAGCGATGCAGCAAATAGCAGCGACGCGCAGGCTAGGGCGTGTTGATACCAGCTTGGCGCAAGCAGCAGCACAAACGCCGCCAGCACGCGCATGATGGTGGCGGCAACCATCAGCCAAAAAGCGTAAGGCAGATATTTTGGCGCGGGGTAGAGCGTGCGCCCTGTGTGTCCCAGCGCGGTGCGCGTCATCATGCTCAACGTCAGCAAGCCGATGCCGCCCACGGCAATCAGATGCGTGCCAAGGCTGGTCAGTTTCGGGTTGATAAAACCCAGCGCAAGCACCACCAGCCCCAGCGATGTAAACGCATAGCCCAAATGCAGCGTCCACAGCATTGGCTCGCCCAGTATTTCTTTTTGAAACCAGCGTTTGCTTTGCACGCAGCCCATGATGCCCGCAAACAGCAAAAAGTAAAACGCCAGCGCAACGGCAGTTTGCGTCATCATCAGCGCGGCGGCAGCCATGGGCGCGGCAAGCGAGCCGACCATCGCCCATTGCGGGCTATTGATGCGGGGCGTGTTCAGCCGCGTGGACGTGAAAAATGGAATGATGCGCCCGCCCACCAAGCCAATAAAGCCCGCCACCAAAATTAAGCCTGATAACAAGCCGTTGGTAAGCGCGGATGGGTTGTTGCTCAGCGCGATGTGAAAGGCGAGATGGCTGCACCCCAGCAAAAACAGGGCGACCACGGCGATGTAGTTGCGCTGATTGCGGCTCACCCACACGGCTTCTCCCATGCCATAGCTGGCGAGCCAGTAAAACGCCGTGCCAAAAATGCCCGTGAGCCAGCCCCACGGCAAAAAGGCGGTGATGCGGGCGGCGATGTAGCAGCCCACAATCGCCATCAAAAATTTGCCGCGTACAGGCGGCTGTCCTGTCCACGTTGCGCCTGCGGTAAGCAAAAAGGCGACCACGACCGCGCCGCCGTAGCCCCACACCATTTCGTGCGCGTGCCACAAAAAGGCGGACATGGCGCGCGTGCCTGTGTAGCCAAAACCCCACAGCAAAATGGAGACCACGGCATACAACGCGGAGAGCAAATACAGCGGGCGAAACGCCATCGCCCACACGGGATGATTGGGGTTGAGATAGGATAGGGTGGATTTGGGGATTTTGGGCGGAGTGGGCTCGGCGATGGTTTCTAGGCTCATGGTGGGTTTCCTTGGGAGTGTTTTATGGTTGTTGGAATATTGGTGGCTTGGTAAGCAAGCGAATGGATAAGAGAACTATATTTTCAGGCTGCCTTTTGTTACCGCATCAGGCAGCCTGAAAATCATTCGGGTGGCAAGGCATTCTGTTCCATCGCGGGGAACAGCTCGCGCTCTTCAAACCGCGCATGGTCGCGCAGCATGGTGGCAAAAGTGGTGTTCCATTCGTCATGGTCAAACTGCGCTTCGCGAAACAAGCGGCGCAGCTCGGCGTGGTCGTATTCAAAGCGTTGGCGCAATTCGGGGCGGTTTAATTTATCCCACAAGGGCGCGAACAGCGTTTCTTCGTGGATAAAATGCTGTTCCAAATCAACATAATGCTCGGTGATGTCTTTTTGATGATTTTGCTCTGGCGCGCGCAAAATGCGCAGGCACAAAGCCAGCGTGTGATGGTGTTCTTGTGATAGTTCAATTAGGGTAGAATGGCGTTTCATGATTTGCGTGTCCTATGTTAATGTGTGTTCACAATTTGTTGTGTTGTGTTAAAACTTGATGTATAAGATGCGCGTATTATGAAACTTTGCCTTCAACCCTGCAACAAAATAACAAAATGTATTTAACCCAACAAACCGACTACGCCCTGCGCGTGCTGATTTACGCGGCAGTAAACGACCAAAGCCTTGTGAATATTGGCACGATTGCCGAAACGTATAACATCTCCAAAAGCCATTTGATGAAAGTAGTAACCGCGCTGGTAAAAGGCGGATTTTTAACCAGCATACGCGGCAAAGGTGGCGGCTTAAAGCTCGCCCAGCCGCCCGAAAAAATCCGCGTGGGCACGGTGGTGCGCGTAACCGAGCCGTTGCAGCTTGCCGAATGCTTTGGCGACAACAACCAATGCTTGATTACCCCCGCTTGCCGGTTAAGCCAAATTTTAAACAGCGGCTTAATCGCGTTTATCAATCATTTGGATGGCTACACGCTGGCAGATTTGGTGAACCCGCCCACTTGCGAGATTTTGTGTTCGTCCAAACACGGGCACAATATTCCCATCAATCCGCTGCCCAAGGCAGCCTGAAAACACCATCAAGGCAGCCTTGCCCCTTTGTCCAAATCTTTGATTTGGGTATAAAGGGGTATCCGTAGCACAAAGTGCAAGGCTGAAAACCATTTTGGCAGCGATACCAATCATCTTTTCACCCAACGCAGCCCGAAGCGTTTATCCGTTTCAGGCTGCCTATTTCATCCCGCCCAACATCATGCCCCATCCCAAAACACTCACCATCGCCAGCCGCGAAAGCGCACTCGCCATGTGGCAAGCCCGCCACATCCAAGCCCAACTGCAAAACCTGTATCCGCAATGCCCAATCCACATCATCGGCATGACCACGCAAGGCGACCAGATTTTAGACAAAACGCTGTCTAAAATCGGCGGCAAGGGCTTGTTTATCAAAGAATTGGAAACCGCGCTGCAAGAGAATCGCGCCGATTTTGCGGTGCATTCTATTAAAGACGTGCCGATGGATTTGCCACAAGGCTTTGAGCTGGCGGCGATTGGCGAACGCGCCAACCCATTTGATGCCTTTGTTTCCAACCACTACACGCGGCTGGAAGAGCTACCACACGGCGCAATCGTGGGCACATCCAGCCTGCGCCGCGAAGCGCAACTGCGCACCCGCTTCCCGCATCTCACCATCCGCCCGCTGCGCGGCAACGTGCAAACCCGCTTGGCGAAACTAGACCACGGCGACTACGATGCCATTATTCTCGCCGCCGCAGGGCTGGAACGGCTAGGGCTGCACGAGCGCATCCAAGCCGTGCTTTCCCCCGCCGACAGCCTGCCCGCCGCAGGGCAAGGCGCGCTTGGCATAGAAATCGCCGCCCACCGCACCGATTTGATTGACGTATTACTGCCGCTCAACCACGCCAAAACCGCCGCCTGCGTAACCGCCGAACGCGCCCTTGCCCGCGCCTTGGGCGGAAGCTGCCAAGTGCCGCTTGCCGCCTATTGCACCGCCGACGACTGCGGCTTGCTCACGCTCAACGGCTTGGTGGGGCATCCCGATGGCTCGCTGATTTTAACCGCCCAAGCCCAAGCTCCCGCCGAATACGCCGACGCACTCGGTCGCGCCGTTGCCAAAAAACTGGCAGACGATGGCGCGCAAGAATTGATTGCAGCGGTGTTGCGCGAAGCAGAGTAGGCAGCCTGAAAACGAGAAAACCATTGCAACACAACAAAAGGGCAGACCTTTCATCTGCCCTTATTTGTTTTGCCCGCAGCGCAAAGCAAGCCATCCGCATCCGCTTGCAACATCCGCGCCTACTGTTTTTAACGCCAGAGCACGGCTTGCAAGCAAGCCGTAGGAGCGCGGGGCAGTTTTCAGTCTGCCCCAGCATTGCGCCCGCGTTTAGGCAGCCTGAAAACCATTGCTACGTCTTCATCTTATTTTGGCGATAAACCATCGCCGCGCCATACTGGCATCGCCCAAAACGTTTTCAGGCTGCCTAATGCACACGCATCAAGGCAGCCTGAAAACCCAAAAATCATCTTATCCAGTCAATATTCAATCAAAAAACCATCTCCAACACCCCAAAACAGCCCATCGACAACATCGCCGCCGCAGGCAAGGTAATCACCCATGCCAAGCCAATCGGCTTCATCATTTTCCAGTTGGCGTTGCGGTTCACCATGCCGATGCCCAAAATCGCGCCCACCAAAATATGCGTGCTAGACACAGGCAAGCCCAGCGCGGAAGCCGCCATCACCACCGAAGCGGCGGATAGCTCGGCGGTGAAGCCTGACGATGGGTGCAATTCCGCCAAATCTTTGCCCACGGTGTGAATCACTTCTTTTCCGATAAACCACAAGCCCACAATCAACGCCACGCCAAAGGTGAGCATCACAATCGGCTGCAATGGCTCGGATGCGTTTACATCGTTGGCGCGAATCACATCCAAAATCACGGCAAAAGGCCCGAGCGCGTTGGAAATATCGTTCGCGCCGTGGCTAAACGCAAAGCCCGATGCGGTAAACACTTGCATCCACGAGAAAATTTGAAACGATGCTTTGCCGATGTCTTTGCGTTTCAGGTTTTTGGCGTATAGAAACGTTGCCACCCAAATGCCTGCGCCCAGCATCAAAATCAAAAACATACTGGTCATGGGCGCGATGCCCAAATGCAGGTTTTTCAAGCCTTTGAAAATCAACATGGACGAAATCAGCATACAGCCCAAGCCTGAAATGGCGGGAATCCATGTGTAAAACGCTTTAAATACATCAATTTGCTCTTTGCGCTGGTTTATTTCGTGCAAACCTTGGTAGTAATGGGATTCTAGCTCGGCGGGGTCAAAATCGTCTTCGCCGTAGATTTGCGCGTCGCGTGCCATCGCGGTGGAAACTTCAATTTTTTGTTGTTCGTCCAGCGCGTCAAAGCGCAGGCGGTGTTGTTCTTTATAGGCTTTTTTCTCGGCTTTGATGGCTTTGAGTTCTGCGGCGACTTTGTCGTTGTATTCTAATACGTTTTTCTTGATGATGGTGTACAGCGTGTAGGACACGATGCCGCCGAGCATGGGCGAGAGCACCCAAGAAGCGGCGATTCTGCCGATTTCATGCCATTTCACCAGCGCAAAGGGGCTGCCTTGCCCGTTGGATAGCTGCCAGCCGAGCAACACGGAGCTGCCGACTATGCCGCCGATGATGGCGTGGGTGGTGGAAACGGGCAGCCCTTTTTTGGTGGCAAACAGCAGCCACAACGCCGCCGCCAACAGCGCAGACATCATAATCAGGATTAAATTCAAAGGCTGCATGGGCAGGGAGTTTAAATCCACAATGCCTGTGCGGATGGTGTCGGTTACTTCGCCGCCTGCAATCACCGCGCCGCTCACTTCAAACACGGCGGCAATCAACAAGGCTTGCGGTACGGTAAGCGTGCCTGCGCCCACAGATGTGCCAAACGAGTTGGCAACGTCGTTGCCGCCAATATTAAACGCCATAAACACGCCAAACAGCGTTGCCAGCAAAAATAGGGGCACTTGATGGTGATGCGTGTAGCCCAATCCCCAAAAGATAAAATAGCCGACCATGCCAACGAGCAAGATGGCAAAGGCGGCGTTTACTTTGGGCATAGATTGTTGCTTGGATGCCTGCGGCATGACTTTCCCTTTGGTGGAATAAAACGGGCGCATTGTAACGCGAGATGAAATTTTTTGTGTGATAAACGTCAAAATATTGTTGGGTTGCGTGAAGCGGGGTTTACATAGCGGGCAAGGCGGTGGGCAAAGGCAGCCTGAAAAACAAAATTGCTTGGTGTTTAGCCCAACGGTTTTCTGCTGAACAGATTGACTTTCAGGCTGCCTAACGCTTCACAACTGCTTAATGCTACTGCCCATTCCCCTACGTCCAGCCGAACGAAGCATCCTTTTCTCGGGAAAAAGCGTGCGCTTGTTCGACGACGCACGAAGTGCGGCTAGTTCGCACGCGCCGAAAAAAAGATGCGCAGTGAGGGAAGTTTGGCGCAGCCAAACCCATCAGCAATATTAACAAAGCACAGGCAACGCCCTATTAACCTTGTTGAACTGCGTTTCAGGCTGCTCACCAAGGCAGCCTGAAAATACGGATAACCGCGCCATTCTGCTACAATAGCGCGTTTTTTGTATCCCACGTTTTCAGGCTGCCTTATGAAACAACCCAATCTCACCATCTCGCTCACGCTCTACACCGCTCTGATGCTGCTCATCCCTATCAGCTTCTGGGCAACAGGCTACACTTGGACGCTCGCGCAAAGCAGCCAAACGCCCGATTTAAACCGCGCCTTGATTACGCTAACCGAAACAGGCGGCAGCCAGCCCTATGCCATTGGCTTTGCCATCGTGTTCACCCTTATCCTTGCCTATTTTGTGCGCAAACAATATCGCCCGCTCACCGTGATTGCCGTGTGCATCTGCGCCGTGGTCGGCACGCAAGCCATCAAAACAGGCGCGAAACGCATTTTCCAAGAACCGCGCCCCTATGCGGTGCAAATCGCCCAACAGCAACACATCACGCCCGCAGGTTTCTACGCCATGCGCAAAGCCAATCGGCTTGAACTCATCGCCCAATCCGCGCACAACCCCAACGAGCAAATCCTGTCCGATTATCAACAAAACGAGCTGGGCTACTCGTTCCCATCGGGGCATACCACTTTTGCCGTGGCGTGGCTGCTGCTGGTGGTTGGCTTCACACAAAATTGGCGCAAGCCCGCCCGCCTTGTTGCCCGCCTGCTGGTCGCCGCATGGGCTGCGGGCGTGTTATACAGCCGCGTGAAGCTGGGCGCGCATTTTCCTGTGGATTTGTTCGCCGCCACGCTGATTGTGTGGGCGTGGGTTATCGGCATCTTCCGCTACGCCCTGCCCTATTGGCACAGCCGCTTTGGACAGCCCAAACACGCCTAAATCCCCTTTCAGGCTGCCTTATAACCTGAAACCTTTGCTCTCCCAAGGCAACCTGAAAAATAGAAAATGCCGTCATTCCTGCGCAGGCGGGAATCTTGCTTGATATTCAGAAACCCATGCAAAAACAATCCATTGCTTACGTTCTATCAAGATTCCCGCCTGCGCGGGAATGACGACTGATTAACCATTTTTTATTTCATTTTGGATTTTGCAAAAGTTTCGGGCTGCCTATCCCTTATGCCCCCAAGGCAGCCTGAAACCCCAATTTGCTATAATTCGCCACCTTTTCCATCTAATTAACAAGGACACCCCATGAACTTCGCTTTCTTTTTCGCAGGACAAGGCTCGCAAAGCCTGAACATGATGAACGGCTTTGACGGCATCGCCGAAGTGAAAGCCACGTTTGACGAAGCATCCGCCGCGCTCAATCAAGACCTTTGGGCGATGATGAACGGCACAGATGCCGAGCTTATCAGCCAAACCGTGAACACCCAGCCCTTGATGCTGTCCGCAGGCGTGGCAACCTATCGCGCCTATCTTGCCGCAGGCGGCAAAGCCCCCAGCGTGGTGGCGGGGCATAGCTTGGGCGAATACAGCGCATTGGTTGCCGCAGGCAGCCTGAATTTTGCCGATGCAGTGAAACTGGTGCGCCTGCGTGCCGAATTGATGCAAACTGCTGTGCCACAAGGCGTGGGCGCAATGGCGGCTATTTTGGGCTTGGAAGACGACACCGTGCGCCAAATCTGCGCCGCCGCCGAGCAAGGCGACGTGTGCGAAGCCGTGAACTTCAATTCCGTGGGGCAAGTGGTGATTGCGGGCAACGCCGCTGCCGTAGAACGCGCAATGGCGGCCGCCAAAGAAGCGGGCGCAAAACGCGCTTTGCCGCTGCCCGTGTCCGTGCCATCGCATTGCCGCCTGATGCAGCCCGCCGCCGAGAAACTCGCCATCGCCTTGCAAGACGTGGCGTTTAGGCAGCCTGAAATCCGTGTGATTCACAACGCCGATGTCGCTGCATACAACGATGTCGCCCAAATCAAAGACGCGCTGGTGCGCCAGCTATACAGCCCCGTGCGTTGGACCGAAACCGTGCAACTGCTGGTGCGCGAAGGCATCACCCAATCTGCCGAATGCAGCCCTGGCAAAGTGCTGGCAGGGCTCGCCAAACGCGCCGACAAAAACATGGAATGCGCCGCGCTTATCTCGCAGCAAGCCGTGCAAGACTTTATCGCCGCACATTCATAAACATGAAGCGTAAACATTAGGCAGCCTGAAAATGTCGTTTAAGCAACGCTTCAAACAGCTCAAAACCAGTTGGCGCAACGCGCGTCTGCGCTGGTGCAAAGCATGGCTAGACCGTGCGCCCGCCGCCGCGCCTGCACCCCAGCCACACAACCTGCGCGCCATTTTGTTTTTGCGCCAAGATGGCAAAATTGGCGACTATATTGTGAGCTCGTTTGCCTTTCGCGAAATCAAACGCGCCCATCCCGCGATTAAGATTGGCGTGATTTGCAGCGCAAAAAATCGGCAACTGTTTGAAAACAATCCGCATATTGATACGTTGCACGAAGTTCAGCCCAAATCCACCCTAAGCTATTACCAAGTCGGCAAATCGCTCGCAGGGCAATACGATGCCGTGATTGACCCCACGCTGTCGCTGCGCCCGCGCGATTTGCTGCTGCTGCGTACGTTAAACGCGAAATACTACGTTGGGCTGAACAAAGCCGATTATCAACTGTTTAATCTCAACATCGCCAACAGCCAGCAGCATTTTGCCGATGTGTACGCCCAAGCCCTGCGCCTGCTCGGCTTTGACCCCATCCGCACCCAGCCCGAACTGCCCAACCATCCCGCATCCGAAGCCGCCGTGCAAACCTTCTTGCAGCAAAACAGCCTGCAACACTACATCGCGCTTAACTTCTTCGGCGCAGCCAATTCGCGCCGATTTAGCCTTGAAGCCATCGCGCACACACTGACCGCTTTTCAGGCTGCCTTTCCCGCGCAAAAATTCATCCTGCTCACCTACCCCGAAATCACCCCCAGCCTAGCCACCCTTTGCCAACAACACCCCAACGCCACGCTCTATCCACACACCCAAACCATCCACGACAGCATCGCTCTCATTCGCCATGCCCAAGCCGTGCTCACCCCCGACACCGCTATCATCCACATCGCCGCCGCGCTGGGCAAACCCATCATCGGGCTATACCGCCAAGACCCGCAAAACTACGCCAACTGGCATCCCAAAAGCGAACACGCGCAAATCATCTGGTTTAACCAACACATTCAAGAAATCACCCCTGCGCAAATGATTGCCGCCTTGCAAAATATTATTCCCACGCCCATGCACACACCCACACCCCCCAAGGCAGCCTGAAATCATGAATACACCCGCACAGCCCACCCTATTGCTCGGCATGATAAACGACGCAGGCATCGCCAAAATCGTCGCCCAATGCCTTGCCTACCACGGCTTCACCGTGATTGACCACTCGCTAGACACCCTAACCTTCCGCTATCCCAGCCTATTAGCAAGGCTGCGCGTGCAAGCGCAAAAACTGCTCGGTAACCCACACGCCAAACGCGACTACATCATCGCGCAAAAACAACAACAAATCGCCGCCACCCTAGCCCAACACCCCCACTACGACCACGCCCTATTTATCCGCTCCGACATCTACCCCGAACACTTCCTGCGCCAAATCAAACAAAAAAGCCGCCAAATGGTGAACTACCAATGGGACGGCATGACACGCTTTGCCGCCGCACAAAGCCAAATCGCCCTGTTTGACCGCTTCTACGCCTTTGACCCCAACGACATCGCCCAAAACCCCCAGCTTCTGCCCGCCACCAGCTTCTATTTTGACCACCTGCCCCCCGCGCCCACCACCCACCCCAGCATCTACTTTCTCGGCGCACACCGCAGCGACCGCATCGCCCCCATCGTCCAATTTTGCCAACACGCAGAGCAAGCAGGCTGGACACTCAACTTCCAAATCGCCCGCGATGGCGCACAAAACATAGAACAGCACTACCCCGTTAGCAACATCCAGTTCCACAACGGCATCAGCTACCAACAAAACCTAGACTACGCCCAAAGCAGCAGCATCCTTGCCGATTTTGTGATTAGCACCCACAAAGGGCTATCGCTGCGCACCTTTGAAGCCATCGGCTACCGCAAAAAACTCATCACCACCAACGCCGAAGTGCAAAAATACGATTTCTACCACCCCAATAACATCTTTATTTGGGACGGCAAAACGCTGGATGGTTTAGACCAATTTATCGCCACGCCCTACCAAGACATCGCCCCCGCCATCCGCGAAAAATACAGCTTTGGCAACTGGATACGCTATGTATTAAACATCCACCCCCACCAGCCCATTAGCCTGCCGAAGCTGTAAAGGCAGCCTTGCCCTTTTGTCCAAATCTCCGATTTGGGTATAAAAGAGTATGCCGCAGCGCAACGCGCAAGGCTGAATATGGAGCGGCGACGGCTCGTCGCCAAATTGCTTATTAAACAGAGCATTGCTTACTGGTTCACTAAATATGTCGGCGAGCCGCCGACGCTCCATATCAATTGCAGATTTTGCAAAGATTTCAGCCTAAAAACATGAAAGGCAGCCTGAAAACGAACAAAGCGCGTTTCAGCGAAGCCAAAACGCCATTCAACAACCCCCACCCCCCTTTTACCACCATGCAAACCAAAAAAACCGTCCTACTCGCCATGCCCCCCATCTTCAACATCTACCAAGTCATCGCCGAAAACCTACGCTACCACGGCTTTGAAGTTATAGAATTTATCTACGAAGAACAAAAATTCGTTTACACCAGCATCTGGCAACGCATCAAAAAACTGTTCTACCGCAATCTCCTGCGCCAGCGCGAATACAAAAAAGAACAACTCTTCAAACCCTATCTGCCCGAGTTCCAACAAAAGCTCAACCGCATCCAAGGGCAAGCCGACTACTGCTTCATGATATGGCCGGGTGTATTCCCCAGCAGTTTCATGCAAACCCTGCGCGACAAAAGCCGCCTAATGGTGCACTACAACTGGGAAACCCTAGAATTTCTAGAACACGAATTTTACAAAATCCGCTATTTTGACAAATTCATGTTTTTTGACCCCTACGACATCGGCAAACGCCCCGAATACGCCCAACAGCTCGTTCCCATCACCAGCTTTTATTTTGACTGCCTGCCCGAAAACCACGCAAACAACCACAGCCTATTTTTCATCGGCACCCACCACAAAGAGCGCGTTGCCGACATCCGCGCCTTCTATCAAGCCGCCAAACAGCTCAACCTACCCATAGATTTTCGCATCGCCGCCAAAAATTTAGACCAAGCCCGCGCCGAGCTAGGGCTAACTGATATACAATACTTCCCCTATCAAGATGCCCTACCCTACCGCGAAAACCTACTGCTCACCCAACAAGCAGGCGTGTTAGTAGATTTTCTCAACACCAAACACTACGGGCTATCCCTACGCATCTTTGAAGCCATCGGCTTTGAGAAAAAACTCATCACCACCAACCCCACCATCGTCCACTACGACTTCTACCACCCCGATAACATCCTAGTCTGGACAGGCAACAACCACGCAGAACTGATAACATTTCTAAAAAAACCCTATTTCAGGCTGCCCGAACACATCAAACACAAATACAGCTTCAAAAACTGGATACGCTACGTATTCAACATTGAACCCAATACACCAATCACCTTACCAAACATCGCAAACCAATGAGCAACCTATTTCTCGCCATGCCCACCACCAACGGCATCTACAAACTCATCATCCAACACCTAAACGCGCACGGCTTTACCGTGTGCGATTTAAGTTTTTCCGACAACAACGACATCTTCCGCCACCCCACCTTGCGCGAAAAATTCCAAATCAAATACCGCAAAAAAATTCTCGGCGACAAAGAAGCCAAACTCCACGTTATCAGTGCCAACAATCTCAAACAAATTGAGCAACACAAACAAACCATCATCCAAACCATCCAACAAAACAACGCCGAACACGCCCTATTTATCCGCGGCGACATCTATGACGAAGACATCCTACAACTGATTCGCAGCAAAACACGCGGCAAAATGATTAACTACCAATGGGATGGGCTAGCCCGCTTTGGCGAAATTTTCAACAAACTGCATTGCTTTGATATTAACTACGTGTTTGACCCCGCAGACGTGGGCGAACACAACGGCTTAACCACCCTGCCCGCCACCAATTTTTGGTTTGACCGAATGCCCGAAATCGGCGAAATCCAATCCGATGTCTATTTTACAGGCATCCATTGGCCGGGGCTCAACCGCAGCGACGCGCTGGTGCGCTTTGCCCAATACGCCCAAGCCAAAGGGCTTAAAACCAACTTCGCCATCTACCACATCCACGATGGCGGCGTTGCCGAACACCCCACGCTCTACCCCCATCCATCTATCCACCCCATTCGCCACAGCAAAGACTTCCGCGACAACCTATTAGACGCAATGCACAGCCGCATCCTGCTGGATTTCAAAAATCCCGACCACAAAGGCATGTCGTTTCGCCCATTTGAAGCATTGGGCTACCGCAAAAAACTCATCACCACCAACCCCGAAACCGCCAAATACGACTTCTACCACCCCAGCAACATCTTTATTTGGGACGGCAAAACGCTGGACGGTTTAGACGAATTTATCGCCACGCCCTACCAAGAAATTGACCCCGCCATCCGCGAAAAATACAGCTTTGGCAACTGGATACACTATGTGCTGAACCTTGAACCGCATCAAAAAATTACCTTGCCTAATAGTCAATCATGAACACAAAACCCAAAATTATTCTTGCCATGCCTGCCGATGTGGAAATTTATCGTTTGGTGGAACGCAATCTCGCGCATTATGGCTTTGAAGTCATTTATTTAAATCTCGCCCAACAAGGCGGCAAGTTTCGTTATCCATCGCTATGGGCGCGGTTAAAAACCAAATTTCACAAAATTATCCTGCGCGATAAAAATCGGTTTAAAGAACAATTAAAACAACAGGTTTTTAAAGCCAATTTTTTGAACTTCATTCGCAACATCGGCAAAGTAGACTACGCGCTGTTTATTCGTGCCGATTTGCATGATGCCGATGTCATCGCCGCCGTTAAACAAAACGTGCAAAAAAGCATGATTGCTTACCAATGGGACGGCATGGCGCGGTTTCCTGCTATTTGGCAGCGCATCCCATTTTTTGACCGCTTTTTTGTGTTTGATACCGACGATTGGCAGCACAACCCCAGCTTTTTGCCCACCACCAATTTTTATTTTGATTGCCTAGCCTTTCCGCCCAACACACCGCAATACGATTGCTATTTTGTGGGAGCGCATTCAGCCGAACGCATGGGCATGATTTTGAACTTTGTGCATTTTGCGGAACAAAATAGCTTACAACTGGATTTCAGCATTGCGCCTACTTCGCATCAAGAAAAAGAGCGGTTTCGTGAATACTATCCCAGCGCATCCATTCAAGAATTAACATGCGGCAAAACGTTTTTGGAAAATTTAGCTGCCTTGCAAAACAGCCGTGTGCTGCTGGATTTTCTGAACCCCATTCACAACGGTTTGTCGTTTCGCCCTTTTGAAGCAATGATTTATCGCAAAAAGCTGATTACCACCAATCCCAAAATCAAGCAGTATGGTTTTTACCGTCCCGAGAACATTTTTGTATGGGACGGCGTGCAATTTGATGGCTTGCTGGAATGGATGCACCAGCCGTATCAGCTTTTGCCCGATGATGTGGTACAAAAATACAGCTTTGGCAATTGGATGCGCTATATGCTGGATATGGAACCGCATCAGAAAATCACGCTACCCAAGCCCTAATAGGCAGACTTGCCCCTTTGTCCAAATCTTTGATTTGGGTATTAAGTAAGCATCTAAATCTATGATTTAGCTATGCGAACTTATGCAAAGCTCAGGGGTATGCCGCAGCGCAAAGCGCAAGGCTGAAAACCATAAAAATACACCTAATCTATTCTCGTAAATATGGTTTTCAGGCTGCCCATCCCTTCCCACTCAACCATAAGGACTTCCCATGACCATTCAATCACTTGCAGGAAAAATCGCGCTGGTAACAGGCGCATCACGCGGCATTGGCGCGGCGATTGCCGACACGCTTGCCCAAGCAGGCGCAACCGTTATCGGCACCGCCACCAGCGAAAGCGGCGCAACCGCCATTGCTCAACGCCTTGCCCCGTGGCATGGCACAGGACGCGCACTCAACGCCGCCGCGCCCAACAGCGTGGAAGAGCTGATTGCCAGCGTAGAACAAGAATTTGGCAAGCTGGATATTTTGGTAAACAACGCAGGCATCACGCGCGATAACCTATTGATGCGCATGAAAGAAGAAGAATGGGACGAGATTATGAACGTGAACCTGAAATCCGTTTATCGCGCGTCCAAAGCCGTGTTGCGCGGCATGATGAAGCAACGCGCGGGGCGCATCGTCACCATCACATCCGTGGTCGGCACGATGGGCAACGCGGGGCAAACCAACTATGCCGCCGCCAAAGCCGCGCTGCAAGGGTTCAGCAAATCGCTGGCGCGCGAAGTGGGCAGCCGTGGCATCACGGTAAACTGCGTTGCCCCAGGGTTTATTGACACCGACATGACCCGCGCCCTGCCCGAAGAAACGCGCCAATCCTTTGCCGCGCAAACCGCGCTGGGCTGCTTTGGCACGCCGCAAGACATCGCCGATGCCGTGCTGTTCTTGGCTTCCGACCAAGCGCGTTACATCACGGGGCAAACGCTGCACGTAAACGGCGGGATGCTGATGCCCTAATCCTGCAATCATTTGAGACAAAACAACCAGTTATTGTTTACCCGCATTGCCACAATGCACACCGTTTTCAGGCTGCCTAATTATCCAAAGGCAGCCTGAAAATCCATCCCGCCCTGCTGCGCGGGTTATACTTATCATCCAACTTTTCAACCGAAAGGCACTCCCATGAAAAAACTACTCCATCTCGCCCTAATCGCCGCCGCCATCGCCGCGCCCCTTGCCAGCCAAGCCGCGCCCAAAAAGGCTGCCCACGCCAAAAAGGCTACGCCCATGAAAAAAGCCGCAGCCGCCGCAACAGGCGCAGCCGCAGCCCAAACCGCCGCGCAGCCTGCCCGCGCCCAAGGCGTGTGGATTGACGTGCGCTCGCCCGAAGAGTTTAACGAAGGGCATTTGCAAGGCGCGGTGAACGTGCCACACGACCAAATCGCCAGCCAAATCGCCCGCATCAGCCCCGATAAAACGGCCCCTGTGAACCTATATTGCCGCTCGGGTCGCCGCGCCGAAGCCGCGTTGCAAGAGTTGAAAAAAATGGGCTACACCAACGTAACCAACCACGGCGGTTATCAAGATTTGCTGAATAAAGGCGTGAAATAAGCCACGCGCATTAAGGCAGCCTGAAAAATGGAAACGCAGTCGTTTTCGCTTTTCAGGCTGAAACCTTTGCAAAACCCAAAACACAGCAAGGAATAGTCAATTCCCCGTCATTCCCGCGCAGGCGGGAATCTTGGCTAAACTTAAACAACGGTTTGTTTTTGCAATTATTTCTGACTGTCAAACAAGATTCCCGCCTGCGCGGGAATGACGGCATTTTTTGTATTTCAAGCTGTTGTTGGGGGGCAAAGGTTTCAGGCTGCCTTACCGCGAAAATGAACAAAAAAAGGATGGATGATGTTTACAAAAATCAGCACCGCCGCCCTGCTCGCCGCTGCGCTGTCTGCCTGCCAGTCGCCTGCACCGCGGGTGGGCAATGATGCGGATGCGCACGGTTGTCGCGCCAGCGCGGGGGAGACGTTTTCGCAGCTGCGCCAGCGTTGTGTGCGCGTGTTTGACGTGGCGGATATTCGTTTGCCCGACCCCGACAATGCTGCGCTGGCAGCGTATGCGCTGCTGTCGGACGACCGCCAAACGGCGGAGTTATTTTGGGCGAAGTTGCCGCAGTCGGTGTTGTTGGATGTGGCAAAAGGGGGATTTGTGTCCAAGGATGGGGCAGTTCGGTTGATTTATCAGGGGGATAATCAATGGCGGTTACTGCGGAAATAGGCGGGGGTGTGTTTTCAGGCTGCCTTATTTTTTGCGATTAAGGCAGCCTACAATGAAGTGCAAAGCGTTTGGCGTGAGCATCATCAATATTCCACTTATATTTTCAGGCTGCCTTTGGATGATTAGGCAGCCTGAAATTTGGTTAAACGCTTATGGTTGCCGATGGAATGCCAGTTCTCGCCAATCCAATCGGTACAGCCCAATTCAATGTGTTATGTGGCGATGAGCCGTCGCCGCTCCATGCGTTAATTGTTTTTCAGGCTGCCTTATCCAAAACGATTAAGGCAGCCTACAATGAAGTGCAAAGCGTTTGGCGTGAGCATCATCAATATTCCACTTATATTTTCAGGCTGCCTTTGGATGATTAGGCAGCCTGAAATTTGGTTAAACGCTTATGGTTGCCGATGGAATGCCAGTTCTCGCCAATCCAATCGGTACAGCCCAATTCAATGTGTTATGTGGCGATGAGCCGTCGCCGCTCCATGCGTTAATTGTTTTTCAGGCTGCCTTATCCAAAACGATTAAGGCAGCCTGAAACAAAATAAACCAAGCTAAAACGATAAGCCGTTAGCCAAAGAACGCCATCATGCGGTCTAGGATGGCGGCGTTAATCAAGTCAATGAAGAACGCGCCCACCAGCGGCACAATCAAAAACGCTTTGTGCGATGGTCCAAATGTGCCTGTTACCGATTGCATATTGGCAACGGCGGTGGGGGTTGCGCCCAGCCCGAAGCCGCAATGCCCTGCGGCGAGAATGGCGGCATCGTAGTCTTTGCCCATAAAGCGGAAGGTGATGAAGTAGGCGTAGAAAATCATGACCACGGTTTGCACCAGCAAGATAATCATCATCGGCCCTGCCATGCCAGCCAGTTGCCACAGTTTCATGCTCATCAATGCCATAGCAAGGAATAGGCTTAACGCGGCGTTGCCGAACACATCAATGGCGCGGTCAAACATATTGAAGCGGAAAATGCCTGTGAGCGCGTTGCGCAGCAGCACGCCAAAGCCGAGTGCCCAAACGAACTGCGGCAGTTTGAAATTGGGGGCGATTTCTTTCATGTAGCCCACCATAAACGATGAGAATGCCAAGCAGGCGGCGAACAATGCCATGGTTTCAATGGCAGATTCGGCGGTAATCAAGCGGCGGCGATGGGCTTGCTCAAAGGTTTTGTCGTCGTAGCTGTCGCTGTTGTCGTTGTCATCGCTGGTTTCGGCTAGGGGTTTGCGCCCCATTTTATTGACCAAGCGGCGGGCAACGGGGCCGCCAATCAAGCCGCCTGATACCAAGCCGTATGTGGCGGAAACCATTGCCATTTCCACCGCGCCTTGGATGCCGTATTTAGTGGCTAGGGTATCGCCATAGGCTGCGCCTGTGCCGTGCCCGCCTGTGAGCGTGATAGAGCCTGTAATCAAGCCGATTAGCGGGTTTTGCCCCAGCGCGGTTGCCAAGCCGATGCCCACGAAGTTTTGCACCAAAATAAAGATGCTGACGATAATCAAAAAGGCAACCAAAGGGAAGCCGCCTTGTTTCAGGCGCGAGAAGTCGGCAGACAAGCCGATGGACGAGAAAAACACCAGCATAAAGGTGGATTGCAGCGAGCTTTCAAAAGTAAACGTGATGCCTGTGCTGTAATACAGGGTGGTGAAAATGGCGGCAACCAGCAGCCCGCCGACTACGGGGTCGGGGATGTTAAAATCTCGGAAAAACTTAACTTTTTTCACAATCACGCGCCCGAGCAGCAGCACGATGGTGGCGGCGATAAGGGTGTAATAGGCGTTGAGTTCAATGGGTTTCATAGTGCTCCCTATTATTATGTGGTTGGTGGACTGCGTGTTGGCGGCGATAAGGCAGCCTGAAACGCAAATGGATTGGAGCATAATAGGGCATTTGTTAAAAATTGTCAAAATTTGCGAAGAATGGTTTAGGCTGGCGCAGCGATGATGCGCGTGCTGGCGGGAAATTTTGGCGTTTTGTTCTTGGATGGTGGGATATTGCGGAGCAATTTGGGGGAAATGGGGGGCTTTTTGGTGGAAAACGTTATGCGGTGGGTGGGCTGTTGGGGCAGCCTGAAACCTTTGCAAAATCCAAAACACAACAAGAAATAGTAAACGCTCCATCATTCCCGCGTAGGCGGGAATCTTGGTTAAATTTACATAATGATTTGTTTTTGCTTAGATTTTTGAATATCAAACAAGATTCCCGCCTGCGCGGGAATGACGGCATTTTTTGTGTTTCAGGCTGCTGTTAGGGGTTTTGCAAAGGTTTCCGCCTGAAAGTGAAGGTGGGTTTGAATGGGTTGGCGATGGGGCAAACCGTTGCTGCGCTATGAGTTGCGTATGGGTTTCTGGCTGAAACCTTTGTGAGACCTACAACAGTAGCTTTGCCATGTTTTCAGGCTGCCTTTGTGGCATAGGCGTTAAAACCGATTTTTCAACTCGCGCAGGGCAACAAAATAGGCTTCTTCGTTGGCATAGCTGCGCCCAGTTAGCTCGCGGATGCGCTGTTGCACGGCGGGCAGGTGGACGCGCAAAAAGGGGTTGATTTGTTTTTCGTGGGCTAGGGTTACGGGCAGCGTGGGGATGCTGTCGGCGCGTTGTTGCGCGGCGGCGATGTGGGGATTGTTGGGTTCAATATGGGCGGCGAAATGCAGGTTGGCGGCGGTGTATTCGTGGGCGGGGTAGAGCTGGGTGGCATCGGGCAGCCTGAAAATGCGTTGCAGGCTGTGGTAGAGCCATTGCAGGCGGCTGTTGGGGAATACGCGCCCGCAGCCTGCAGAAAATAGGGTGTCGCCTGTGAACAGGTGTTGCTGGTTGAGCAGATAGCAGCGGTGGCGGGCGGTGTGCCCTGCGGTGTGCCACACGGTAGCGCGGTGGTTTTGCCATGCAATGCGGTCGCCATCGCGCACGATGCGGGTGGCTTGCGGGATGTCTTCTGCGCCGTAAACAGGGCAGCCTGAAAACCGTTGTGTGAGCGCGGCGATGCCTGCGGTGTGGTCGGTGTGGGCGTGGGTTATCCAGATTTGGGCTAGGGTTAAGCCGCGGGCGTGGAGATAATCCAGCACGGGGGCGGCTTCGCTGGGGTCTATGCAGATGGCTTGGTTGTTGTGCTGGATAAGCCAGATGTAGTTGTCGGTAAGGGCGGGAATGGGGGTGATGGTTGGCATGGCGGGCTGGGGCGGATGGAAATGGTGGGGTGTGGGCGATTAGGCTTGGTATAACACCAGCGTGTGCTGTTCGCCTGCTAATTCTTCGTCGATGATTTGGGCGATGGTTGCCCAGTCGCCGCCTGCCAAGCCTGCGCCGATTTTGGGGTAGCCGATGCGCTTGCCTGCAAATTGTGCTTTCACTTGCTGCATGGCGGCTCGGATAGCGGCATAGCCGGCCAGCACGCCTTTGCCGCGCCAGTGGTTTTGCGTGTAGGCGTTTACAATCACCAGCGGGTGTCCGTTGCAATCCACTTGCGCGGTGCTGATTTGCCCGAGTTTGCTCGCGCCTTTGGGCGTGGCGCAGTCGGCGGCGAATGCGGCGGGGAAGCGGGCTTTGATTTGCTTGGCGATGCCTGCGCCCATGGTGTGCTGGCAGTTGCAGCCGTGGATGATGACATCAAATTCGCCTGCGATGGCAAGCGCGATTAGGTCGCCCGAACGGGTTTGCATGGGGGTTGCTCCTTGGGTAGGGCAGCCTGAAAAGGGTACGAGTGTGGTTTCAGGCTGCTTTGGGATGGGATGCGGTGGTGGTTGAGCCTGCGCAATGTTATTTGATGTGCTTTGGCGATGAGTTGTTTGTTGCTTCATTTAGGCAGCCTGAAATCGGTTATCTCGTTTTCAGGCTGAAACCTTTGCAAAACCTAAAACGCCACAAGAAATAGTAAATTCTCCGTCACTCCTGCCTACGCGGGAATGACGGCATTTCTTGTTTTTCAGGCTGCTGTTAGGGTTTTGCAAAGGTTTCAGGCTGCCTATTGTGATGAATACACGGCACGACAGGCGATTTATTCTGCTTCGTTTAACAGCCAATATTGCAAGGCAATCAGGGTTTTGCCGTCTTTAAATGCGCCGTTGGCGAGCAGGATGCGGATTTGCTCGCGGGTATAAAGCTCGGTTTCTACCAGTTCGTCTTCATCGGGTTGCAGGCTGCTGGTGGGGGTGATGTTGCGGGCGCGGTAAAGGTGCAGCACTTCGTCGCAGAAGCCTGGTGCGCTGAAAAAGTCTAGGATTTTTTCTACGCGCTCGGCGGTGTAGGGGGTTTCTTCGCCCAGTTCGCGCAGGGCGCACACGGCGGGGTCTTCGCCATCGTCCAGCTTGCCTGCGGGGATTTCTAGCGTGGCTTGGTTGGTGGCGTATCGCCATTGGCGCACCAGCACGACTTGGTTGTCGGGCGTGGTGGCGAGCACGCAGGCTGCCCCTGGGTGGCGCACGACGATGCGGGTGTGTACGTTGCCGTTGGGCAGTTGGATTTGGTCGCGGTTGATTTTGAGAAAGCTGCTGTGGTCTATGGGGGTGCTGCTGATGGGGGTTTCGGTAAGGTTCATGGTGTTGTCCTTGGAGTGGTTGGGGTTAGGGGCGATGTTGGGGCTGCGGGGCGTGGGTGTGGCGGCAAGACGCCACGTTCTGGCGGAATAATAAAGGCAGCCTGAAAACGTATTAAACCGTGATGCGCTTTTGTGTTTGCTGGATTTTTAATTTGTGCCATTTGTCCCTTATGCCGTCGTTCGCAATCATTAGGCAGCCTGAAACTTGGGGCGCGGTTAAATCGCTTCGCCCACTTGCACGCCGCTGGCGGTGTCTTTGGGCGTGGCAAGCTGGGCGGTGAGCTGTTGGGCAGCCTGAAATTCGGCGGTGCGCAGGGTCGCTTGGGCTTGCTCTGGGGTTTGGCTGGCGGCCATGTTTTTCCAGCGCGCGGCAAGGTGGGGGTTTTCAGGCTGCCTGAAACCGTGGCGCAGTTCGTCCACCCAATCGGGGCGGTTGCACACAAGGGCAATGTCGCAGCCTGCGGCAAAGGCAAGTTGGCAGCGTTGGCTGATGCTGCCTGCGCTGACTGCGCCTTCCATGGTCATGTCGTCCGAGAAGATGACACCGTTGAAGCGCAGTTGCGCACGCAGCACGGTTTTGAGCCAATGGGCAGAGAAGCCTGCGGGCTGGTCGTCAATATTTTGATAGACAACGTGGGCGGGCATGATGGCCGCCATGCCTTGCGCGGCAAGGGCGGCAAAGGGGGCTAGGTCGGTTTGCAGTTCTGCCCATGTGCGGCTGTCGCGCGGGAGCGTGAGATGGCTGTCGCCTGATACGAAGCCGTGCCCGGGAAAATGCTTGCCGCAGGTTTTCATACCGCCGCGGTTGAGCCCGCGTTGCAGGGCTAGGGCTAAGGCGATGACGATTTCAGGCTGCCGATGCAGGCTGCGGTTGCCGATAACGGGGCAGCGTTGCCAGTCTAAATCCAGCACGGGGGTGAACGATAAATCTATGCCGCAGGCGACGAGTTCGGTGGCGAGCACCCAGCCGATTTGTTCGGCGGCGGATTGGGCGGCGGCGGGGCTTTGGCTGTCCCACAGTTCGCCCAGCGTGCGCATGGCGGGCAGGCGGGTGAAGCCGTCGATAAAGCGTTGCACGCGCCCGCCTTCGTGGTCCACGGCGATGATGAGTTCGGGCTGGCGCAGGGCTTTGATTTGGTGGCACAGCTCGGCGAGCTGGCTGGGGTTTTGGTAATTGCGGCGAAATAGGATGATGCCGCCGATGGCGGGGTCTAGCAGGCGTTGGCGGTCGTCTTCGCTGAGCGTGTGGGCGGCGATGTCTGCCATGATGGCACCGCGTGGGAGATGTGGGGGCATGGGTGGGGCTTTCTGGGGGGGGGACAGGCTGCCTTATTACGCACAGTTTGCTGTTGGTGCGATAAGGCAGCCTGAAAGTGAATACAGGTTCTTAATCGGCTGTCCAAATGGTTTGCTGGTCTGCGCCAAATTGGATGCGTTCAACAGGATGGTCTAGCACGAAGCGGGCGTTAAGCTGCCCTGTGTGCTGGCTGCTGGCTAGGGTTTTGTGGACAACAATATGCACGGTGCGTTGGGCGCGGTCGCTGCTGATTTCAACATGGCGGATGCCGAGCGCGCTGTCGTTAAGCAGCCCCGTGAGCGTGATGATGCTGCGGGCGGGCGTGTTGGCAACCTGCACGCGCAATGCGCTGAAATCTTGCACTCGGGCGGTTTGCGGGGCGATGCCACAGGCGGTGAGCAGCGTGGCAAGGATGGGAGCGGGCTTCATTTTCAGGCTGCCTTGGTTGGGCTGGGGCTGGGTTGATGGGTTTCACTGCGTTTCAGGCTGCATTGGGATACGGCATACACGGCAGCCTGAAAACCCGTTCAGCGTGGCGAAACGGCAATCGCTTATTGCCAACGCGCATGGAACAGGCTGTATGCGTTGCCCGCCCATATTTCATTTTCAGGCTGCCTTAATCGGCTGCACCTTGTCAAACAAGCGATAAAAATTCGCCGTGGTCGCCGCCGCGATGTTGTCCAGCGTGTCGCCGCGCAGTTGGGCGAGAAACTCGGCGGTGTGGCGCACATAGGCGGGCTGGTTTTCTTTGCCGCGATAGGGCACGGGCGCAAGATAGGGTGAATCGGTTTCCACCAAAATGCGGTCTAGCGGGCAGTATTGCGCGGCGGCTTGGATGGCTTTGGCGTTTTTAAACGTGAGTATGCCCGAAAACGAAATATAGCCGCCCATATCCAGCACGGCTTGGGCGAAGGCGGTGTCTTCGGTAAAGCAATGAATCAGGATTTTTTCGGCTTGCGTTTCGCGCAGGATGCGCAGCGTGTCGGCGGCGGCATCACGCGTGTGCACAATCAGCGGCACTTGGGCGCGTTTGGCCGCCTGAATATGGGTGATAAAGCGGTTGTGCTGCCATGTTAAATCGCCGCTGCACCAATGGTAATCCAGCCCTGTTTCGCCGATGCCGACCACTTTGGGATGCTGGGCGTGCTGCACCAGCTCGTCTTCGGAAAACTCGGCGGCGGTTTCGCTATCGGGATGCACGCCCACGCTGGCGTAGATGTTGCGATGCGCTTGGGCAAGTGCCAACACTTCGGCAAAGGTGTCGCGGCTCACGCTGATGGCAAGGGCTTGGGTGACTTGGTTTTGCGCCATGTTGGCTAACAGCTCGGGGATGCGGTCGGCGAAATCGGGGAAATTGATGTGACAATGGGAGTCTATAAGGTACATGGTGTTTTGGGGATGGGTGGGGATGGGTTGCGCTGCGTTGAATGGAGGTTAGGCAGCCTGAAAAGGGGTAAATCTACGGGTGGAGTCCTAAAAAGTATGCTGGTTTACTTTTCGTTGATGACAAGCAGTGTTGGTTAAACATTCTACAATCTGTTCCTTCTCCCGCTGGCGGGGGAAGGCTAGGATGGGGGTGGTTGGTGGATTAAGCAGCCACCCACTCCCTAGCCCTCCCCATCCAGCGAGAGAGGGAACAGCATTGCAGCATATTTTTATGACACCACGTTTATCGCTACAAGGCGCAGATGGTTGGGCGACACCAGCGTGGTATGCGGCGCAACGCGTGTTCTGGCAAAAAACAAATAGGCTTGGGCAGCCTGAAACGCTGTTACGCAATCCACAAAACTTTCAGGCTGCCTAATCGTTGTATGGCAGCCTGAAAATGTTTACATCGTATAAGTGGGGCGTTCGTTGTGCAGCAAGCCTGTTAAGATGTTTTCAAACAAGGTTTTGGCTTTTAGCCCCGATTCGTCCGAGCCAAACGCCAAGCCTACGCCTCTGGGGCGACCGCTGCCGCTGGGGTTGGCGTTAATCCAGCAAACATTGGTTTTGATGAATAGTTTTTCGGTTTTGGATGGGCCGACCAATTCCAACACCAGCAGCACTTCTTCGCCCATGTGGAATTTATCAGCGCTGGGCATAAACACGCCACCGTATTCCAAAAACGACATATAGCTGGCGTAGATAATCGGTTTGCTTTCCAAGCGCAGTTGCAGCATACGCCCTGGGGCGGCTTGTGGCGCGGCGGGTTGGGGGGACAGTTGTGGAGCTGAACTCATGATATTTCCTTCATTTGATTAAGAACCTGTATTCACTATTTGCATAGGCATCTTTTATGCCCTAAAAACGCGGCTACCGCGTTAAAAATGCTCGCAAGGTGTCCAACCTTGCTGCGCTTTTTGCCTTGTATCCACGCTTTTATGCTATCAAATCTACCTATGCAAATAGTGAATACAGGTTCTAACTTTTTTTGAGCGTGGCGGCAAGATACTCGCACAGCAAAAATTCGGCTTGCATTTTAACATTTAAACTATGATAACCGTAAGGGTGCAGGCGTTTGATGCAGCCTGAAAGGGCAAAAAGTGTGGCGGGATTGGTTTTTGCGGCGATTTGCGCGATGGGCGCGGTGTGTTGCGGATAATACAGCGGCGCGATGCTTTGCTGCGCCAGCGCAAGGTCTATCAGCCATTTGTGCAGCCAATCCAGCAAAAAGGCGAGTGGGAACTTGTGTTTATCGTATTCCGCCGCGTAGTCCAAAATCGCCAGCAGGCGCGGCGCGGCAAGCAGCGTCAGCAATTTCTCGCGCAGCGCATCTTGCTCGGGCGCGTGGGCAAACAACGGCGCACCGCTGTGAAACGCCAGCAGGTTTTCAGGCTGCCCTATCTGTTGCCCGCGCAAATAATCCAGCGATACTTCTTGGCTGGGCGCGGGCAGCAGCATTTGGCGGCAGCGGCTTTTGATGGTGGGCAGCAGTTGGTCGCGGTTGTGGGCAATCAGCAGAAAAATCACCGCTTCGGGCGGCTCTTCCAGCATTTTCAGCAGCGCGTTGGCGGCTTGAATATTCATGCTTTCGGCGGGATTAATCAGCACCACGCGCCGCCCGCCGCGTATGGACGATTGCGTGAGCGGCTCCAAAATGGCGCGCACGGCATCAATTTTGATTTGCAACAGCTTGCGGCTGCCTGTGTCGTTTTCAGGCTGCTCGGGTTGCAGCGCGTAAAAATCGGGGTGCGTGCCTTGCAAAAACAGGTGGCAAGACGCGCATTGTCCGCAGGGTTGGTGCTGTTCGCTGGGCGTTTCGCACAGCAGGGCTTGGACGAAATGCCGCGCAAAGGCGGTTTTGCCTGTGCCTGCTTTACCTGTGAACAGCCATGCGTTGGGCTGGTTGCGCCAATGTTGCGCGAGTTGTTGCCATGCGGCTTCGTGCCATGGGTAAATCATTTTCAGGCTGCCTTTATTTGCGCGAAGTGATTTCGGTGGAAAGTGGGACTTCGTGCGGGTTGATGCGGGCGTTGTCTTCTTGCCCCAAGTGCACCAGTTTTCGCAATTTGGTCATATAGTTATTGACATCTAGCCCGCGATTGAACCGCTGCGCTTCCCATAGGGTTTCGGCGAGCGCGTCCATCATGTCGTGCTCGGCGGCAACCCAGTTATCGCGGTGCTTGGCGCACAGGGTTTGGTGTATGGCGCGTATGCCAAAGGGCTGGTCTATGCCGACTTGCTCTTGTATGGATAGGTGCATGGATAGGTGCAAAAACGGGTTGGTTTCGCCTTGCTCGGGTGTCCAGTTGTGGTCTAGGTATTGTTCTATGTTTTCAAGATAATGGGCGTATTCGGGGTGGGCTTCTATAATCCGCAGGGCTTTGCGTTGCAGCGCGTCCAGTTGCAGCGGAGCGAAGCGGTGTTGCCAAACGTGGGCGAAAAAGCGGCGCACGTCGTGGGTATTGACGTTGTACATGGGGGTTTCCTGTTGATGAATGGGCTGCATTATAAAGGTTTTTTGTTTTCAGGCTGCCTGATGGTTTTGCGAGTTGCCAATCTCGCTACAATCTTGTTTTCAGGCTGCCCTAAACCGCGTATAATCGCGCTTTCTCATTTGGGGGCGACCTTGGTTTCGACGGGGGTTGCGAAGCAAATGCGGGCATACCGAGTTTTCAGTAACTCGTAAAACACTGAATCTAAATAGTCGCAAACGACGAAACTTACGCTTTGGCTGCTTAATGCCAAGCTGTTGCAGCAGCTCGCCAATGGGCTGTGCGGGGCAACTCGCCGCAACATCATTTCACATTGGCTGGTTTCCTGTCGGGTTGCTTGGCAGGGGGCGAGATTAAAGGCAACTGGTTTCTTGAAAGCCTGTTGGTCGGCGCGATAGAAACAAGATTTCTAAATTGACACAACTAAGTATGTAGAACGCTTTGTAGAGGACTTTCGGACGGGGGTTCAATTCCCCCCGCCTCCACCAAACACTATTTTCCAGCTATTTTTAGCTAACCGCAGGAAATAAGAAAACCGCCTAATCATCACGATTTGGGCGGTTTTTTTGTTGGCTGGCGTTTGCCATTGTATGCAAGGAAATTTAGGTACAATTTTAGGTATAAGAACCTGTATTCACACTCCCCATAGTCATTTTCAATCCGAAAAATGTTTCACATGCAATACAAAAATGACATCCGCGAAAGCATCCACAGCATCGCTGCCGCCTTGCATCAAGTAGGCGCAATAGATGATAAAGAAATGCAACATTACAACGACGCTTGTCTCACCCGCGCCGAACCGCTCACGGGCGAAGAAATCCGCGCGATACGCGAAAAAAAGCAGCTTACGCAAGCTGCCTTTGCGATACATCTCAACATCAGCAAAAACCAAGTTTCCGATTGGGAACGCGGGGTAAAAAAAACCAGCGGCACGGCGTTAAAGCTGCTGACGTTGGTGAAAAATAAGGGCATTGAAGCGATTATTTAACCCGAAAGCAAAATCCACTGATAAGCCTATCCACCCAACACGCCTTGTTTTTTCAGCAAGGCGTGTTTTTTGTGCGCGGCGATGTGCGCATAATTAGGCAGTCTGAAAACCCAATCAGGCAGCCTGAAACTCACTCCCCCGCCCCAAACGGCTTTTTCTGCCACCAATATTTCCCCCGCGCCATCTGCTGCGCATCCATTTCATCGCCTGCCAATGTGATGCCCCACGCGCCTTGGGTATCGGTGCGCAGCAGGGTTACGCCGTGCGCGGCTAGGCGGTGAATAACATCGGGGTGCGGGTGGTGGTAGGCGTTGGCAAAGCCGCTGCTGGCAATCGCCCAGCGTGGCGCGACGCGGTTGATGAATGCGCTGCTGCTGGATGATTTGCTGCCGTGGTGTCCCAAAATCAGCACATCGCTTTGCAGCGCGTCGCCGTATTGGGCGAGCAGTTGCGCTTCGCCGCGTGCGCTTAGGTCGCCCATAATCAGCAGCGCGTGTTTGCCTGCGATGGCGCGCAGCACGCAGCTTGCGTCGTTGTCGGGGGTGGCGGGCGTGTGTGGCAGCGTGAGCCATTCAAAATACACGCCGTCTGCCTTCCATGTTTTGCCGCTTTGGCAGTATTGGGCGCGGGGGTAGTTTTCAGGCTGCCCTGCCCATAACGCGGCGGCGGGGTAACGCTGTTGCACGGCGGGAAAACCGCCGTCGTGGTCGTCGTCGTGGTGCGATGCGATGATGGCATCTAGGCGCGTGATGCCTGCGGCGCGTAGGTTGGGCAACAGAGCCATTTCGGCGGCGTGTGCCGTGCCGCTGTCGTACAGCAGATTGTGCGCCGCGGTTTGCAGCAAAACAGACAAACCCTGCCCCACATCCCACACGGTGATTTTCAGGCTGCCTTGTGCGGCAGACTGGGGTGGGCGATACAGCGCAAACGCCGCCAACGCGCAACACGCCAGCGGTTTCACGCGCGTGCCGTTGGGCAACAACAGCAGCAGCGCACCCATCGCCGCCAGTAGCAATAACGGCGCGGGCGCGTGGGCAAACGCCATTTCAGGCAACCGCGCCCCCGCCCATTGAATCGCCGCCACCACGTTTTCACCCAGCCAAGCCGCCGCCAGCTTGGGCGCGTCAAACGGCAAGGCGGATGCCAACAACGCCAGCGGCGCGAGTAGCCACGAAAACAGCGGAATCGCCAGCGCGTTGGCAAGCGGCGAAAACACAGGCAGCAAGCCAAACAGCGCAATAGTCGCCACTCCGCCCAGCAGCGTCGCCGCCCATTGCGCCTGCGCCGCCAGCCGCAGCTTGTCGCGCCACGTTAATTGCGGCAGCCTGAAATCATCGTTATGAATGTAGTCCAGCACATCGCGCGGCGTTTTGCGCCCCGCCGTTGCCCAAATCAACGCGCCTACCAGCCCAAACGACAGCCAAAATCCCGCCGACAACACCGCCGCAGGCTGCCACAGCAACACCACCGTCATCGCCGTCCACCAAGTGTGCCACGAGCCTGCCCGCTGCTGCCGCGCCCATGCCCACGCAAACACGCCAATCATCAACACGCTGCGCAGCGCAGGCACATCAAACCCCGCCAGCCCCGCATAAACCACCGACGCCGCCCAGCCCACCGCCGAAGCCCACACGCGCGGCGATTGCGGCACACGCGGCAACACGCGCAGCAACAGCGTTGCCAGCCAAGCCGCCAACCAGCCCACCATGCCCACGTGCAAGCCCGAAATGCTCAACAGATGGTTCAGCCCCAGCGGACGCACCGCCGCCCAAGTTTGCGCCGACACGCCGCTTTTATCGCCCACCGCCAGCGCGCGCATCAGCCCCGCCCCCTGCGGATAACGCGCCGCTGCACCCTGCCAACCACGTACCACTGCTTCGCGCTGCCGATTAAACCACGTCCACCGCGCCCGTTCAGGCAGCCTGAAACGCTCCTTTGCCAACGAAGCCGTGCCATCCAAACCATTTGCCAACGCCCACGCTTCGCTGTCAAACCCCACCGCATTGCGCATCCCCACCGCCGCCTTTACCCGCGCCTTCACCTGCCACATTTCGCCCACGCGCCAATCCCGCGCCGCATAATCCGTAAACAGCAGCCGATACGCCCGACCATTTTCAGGCTGCCCCACGCCGACAAAGCGCGTTCTGCCCTGCTCATCGCGCTCGGGCAGTCCCGTAACCTGCACACGTAACAAAACGGACTGCGCCGAATTGGCAACAGTCCATTGATGATTAAGCGCATTTTGCGTGCGCACAATGCCATACGCCGCCCCCGCCAGCGCGCAAGTAAGCGCAAAGGCAGCCTGAAAATGGGCTGAGCGACCACGTTTCGCGCTGTAAACCGCCCATGCCGATGCAGCCACCAGCGCAGCCGCCCAAAGCTGCCACGCCCCAACAGTGGGCAGCCTGAAACTGGCGATGATACCAAGGCACAACGCGGCGAGATAAAGGGTGGATGGGAAAAGGAATGCGGGCATGGTGGGGATGGTTCAGGCAGCCTGAAATCTAAAATGAAGCGGCGGCGGCTCGTCGCCAAATTTAATTCAACATGGTTTTGTTGGTTAGCAAGATGTCGGCGAGCCGCCGACGCTCCAAAGATTTCAGCTTTGAAATACTTTTCAGGCTGCCTCAATCAACAATAGATAAGGCAGCCTGAAACCGATTACTGAAACTGGTGCATAAACGACTGCACCAAATTCAAGAACTGGCGATATTTATCCGTTTTCGCCGTTTTCTCGCCATCCAGCCCAATCTGCATCAACACGCCGCTGCGGTTGGCGTAAATCACCGTGTTCTCAATCTGCCAGCCCATTTGTCCGTCATCCATGCGGACAGACGAAATAAACGCCTGCATCATCTCGCCCGAAGCCAAGTTTTGCAGCACGATGCTTTTGCGCACGTTGGGCGGTATCGCGCTGTAAACATAGTGAAACGGATTGGCTTGCGCGTTCAACACGCCGCGAAAGCTGTAAATAAACACTTGGTGTTCCATTTTCGCGTTATTTTTCATATAAAGTTGCAGCAGCAAAAAGCGTAAATCGCGGTTGTCTGCCTGCTGTTCGCTGATGGATTTTTTCATTTTCAGGCTGCCTTTTTAACTCGGTTGAATCGGGATGATTTTGTTTTGGCTGCGCTTTTTGCCGCCCTCGCCATAATTGGCTTCCACATATTCTTTCACAATCGCCAAAAATTCCGCCGCCATATTGTCGCCTTTGAGCGTAACCTTGCGCTCGCCGTCCACATACACAGGCGCAACGGGCGTTTCGCCCGTGCCAGGTAAACTGATACCAATGTCCGCCAGCTTGCTCTCGCCCGGCCCATTGACCACGCAGCCCATCACCGCCACGTTCAAGCTCTCCACCCCTGGGTATTGCCAACGCCACACGCTCATTTGCTCGCGCAGATATTGCTGAATATCCCGCGCCAATTCTTGAAACACCGTGCTGGTGGTGCGCCCGCATCCGGGGCAAGCGGTAACCATCGGCGTGAATGAGCGCAGCCCCATGGTTTGCAAAATCTCTTGTGCCACAATCACTTCCTGCGTGCGCGAACTGTTGGGCTCAGGCGTGAGCGAGATGCGAATGGTGTCGCCAATGCCCTCTTGCAGCAGCACCGACAGCGCGGCGGTGCTCGCCACAATGCCCTTGCTGCCCATGCCTGCCTCGGTGAGCCCCAAATGCAGCGGATAGGCGCAGCGGCTGCCCAAATCGCGGTACACGGCAATCAAATCCTGCACATTAGACACCTTGCACGACAGGATAATCTTGTTTTCAGGCAGCCCCAAATCCACCGCTTTTTGCGCCGATTGCAACGCCGACACAATCAACGCTTCTTTCATCACTTCTTCGGGCGTTTTCGGCGCGGCGGCGGCAAGGTTTTCGTCCATCATTTTTTTGGCAAGGCTTTGGTCTAGCGAACCCCAGTTCACGCCGATGCGCACGGCTTTGTTGTGTTCGGCGGCGGTGCGAATCATGTAGGCAAATTTTTCATCGCCTTTCACGCCCTTGCCCACGTTACCCGGATTGATGCGGTATTTGGACAAGGCGCGGGCGCAGTCGGGAAACTCGGCGAGCAGGCGTTCGCCGTTGAAGTGGAAATCGCCAATCAGCGGCACGGCGCAGCCCATGTCGTCCAAACGGCGGCGAATTTCGCCCACTTTTTCCGCTGCGGCGGGGCTGTTTACGGTAATCCGCACCATTTCCGAGCCCGCGTCTGCCAGCTCTTTCACTTGCTGCGCGGTGGCGGGCGCATCGGCGGTGTCGGTGTTGGTCATGGATTGAATAACAACGGGGTGGTCTGAACCCACGGTGATGTGGTCAATTTGGACTTGATGGGTGGCGCGGCGGATGGGTTTCATGGTGTGTGCGTGATGTTTACTTGGTTGAACCGGGTTTCAGGCTGCCTATGATGGAGAAGGCAGCCTGAAAAGGGGTGTAAGAATAGTGTGGATTGAATGGAAAAGGTCATTTCGGGTTTTCAGGCTGCCTATGGATGCGCGGGTGAACGGCTTTTTCAGCAAAGGCAGCCTGAAAACGCATCCCGCGCCAGCAACAGCGCAACAGTTTTTCAGGCTGCCTTATCGGCGCAAACTTTACTGCAGCGCAGAAGCCCCAGCGGTAAAGGTCGCCGTTTTGCCATTTTTACGCGCGGCGTTCATGTCAATCGGCTCGCCGCCAAACGTTGCCGTTGAGCCGCTGGCATAGCCCAGCCGCACTTCAAACGGCGCACCATTTTGGAAACGATGCTCGCTGCGCGCGGGCACAATCTCGTTAATCAACACTTCGCCCTTGGCGTTGGTAACGGTAAGCATGGTGCGATAACGCGCATTAATCACCAATTCGCCTGCCACGCCTGCGGGCGCACTGGCCGGGGTGGCGGTTTGCGTTTGCGTGTCGCTGGCGGTCATCGGTTTCACCACCACATTGGGGTTATCCAACGCGGGCTTTGCGGTTTCGCTGGCAATCAGCGGTTTGCTTTCCGCTTCTTGCTTGGCGTTGGCGTGTTCCGTTTGCGATTTGGTTTGCCATTTGTACACGCCAAAGCCAATGATGGCGACACCGATAATGCCAAAAATCCAAGTAGGGAACGGGCGTTTGGGCGTTTCGTTGGCAAAATTCAGGCTGCCATCGTGTTGAATGGCTTTGCGCACTTTTTCGCTGGGGACAACGTTTTCCAGCGCATCGTTGAGCGTGGATTCGTCCAAATCCAGAAACCGCCCGTAGCTGCGCAAAAAGCCACGCACAAACACAGGCTCGGGCAAGCTGTTGTAGTCGCCGTTTTCCAAGGCTTCAATTTGGCGTGCGGGCAATTTCAAGCGTTCGGACACTTCGCCAATGGAAAGCTGTTTTTGCTCACGCTTGGCGCGCAGCAAAATGCCCAAATCGGCGGCTTTGTTGCTGGGATTATCGGTTTCGGTGTGTTTTTTAGATGCCTTGCTCATTACTCATCATCCCCCTTGCCGCCAACCGCTTCCAGCTCTGGGGAATAGGGGTAATTCATGCGCAATTGCGCTTCGTATTCAGAAGCCGCCTGCATTTCGTTGTTGGCTTTGGCGATTTTCCAGCCCAGCAGCAAATCGTCCGCGCTTAATCTATCCACGCGGCTTTGATAGTGGCGGAACTCTTTATCCGCCACCGCATTTTTATGCTGCTGCAAATGCGCGCGAGCGCGTTCTTTAAACACGGGCACAAAATCGGGATTAAGCTGCAACGCGCGTTCAAAATAGGTTTCCGCCATAGAAATTTGCCCTGCGCGCGCGGAGCAAATGCCCTTGTTCATATTGGCGATTTCAGGGCTGGGATAAGTGGGGTCGGCCAAGGCTTTGTCAAAATAAACCATCGCATCGTTGGGGTGTTTCATCGCATCGCATAAAAACCAGCCGTAGTTATTGTTGATTTCCGCGCTATCGGGCTTCATAGACAGCGCGTGGCGGAAGTTTTCTTCGGCTTTGTCGTACACTTTCAGGTGTTGATACACTTGGGCGCGAATCAGCCACGCGATTTCAAAGCTGGGGTCGTCTTGAATCGCGCCATCAATGGCTTGCACGGCAGAGCGATAATCGCGGTTTTGCGTGTATTGAATCGCCAGCTCGGTTTTGATGCGAGCGTTGTTTTTGCGTTTTTCACTTTTGCTTTCGGGTTTAAATTCCGTGAACTGCGGGTTTTCGGACACGCAGCCTGCCAACACGCAAGCGGTTGCACACATCACCACAAAGCGGGATAAACGTTGTTTAAACATGATTATGGGTCTCCACATAAATTCGTTGCCATTTTGCTTGGCGTTTGGTTTTGTCTTGCACCTGACCCGCCAACTGCCCACACGCGGCATCGATGTCGTCGCCGCGTGTTTTGCGAACAGTGGTAACCAAGTCGGCTTCCATTAAAATTTCTTTGAAAATATTGATATTTTTGTTGCTAGACCGCTCGTAGCCCGAATTGGGGAACGGATTGAACGGAATCAGATTGAATTTGCACGGTGTGTCTTTTACCAACTGCACCAGCTCGCGGGCGTGTTCGGGCTTATCGTTGATGCCATCCAGCATCACATATTCAAACGTGATGAAATCGCGCGGGGCTTTGGCAAGATAGCGGTTGCAGGCGGCCATCAGCTCTTTGAGCGGATATTTTTTGTTCAGCGGCACGATTTCATCGCGCACTTTGTCGTTGGATGCGTGCAGCGACACGGCAAGGGCAACGGGCATATCGTCTTTCAATCTATCCATTTGTGGCACCATGCCCGATGTGGACACGGTTACGCGGCGGCGGCTTAATCCATAGCCGTGGTCGTCCAGCATGATAGACAGCGCGGTGATGACGTTGTCGTAGTTCGCCATCGGCTCGCCCATGCCCATCATCACCACGTTGGAAATCACACGCTCGTTTTTGGGCGTTACGCCTAAGGCTTTATTTGCCCACCAGAGCTGCCCGATGATTTCGGCGGCGGATAAATTGCGGTTGAAGCCTTGTCGCCCTGTTGAGCAGAATGTGCATTCCAAAGCGCAGCCCACTTGCGATGAAATGCACAGCGTGCCGCGCTCGGCTTCGGGGATGAATACGGTTTCTACGCCGTTGCCTGTGCCGACATCCAGCAGCCATTTGCGCGTGCCATCGCGGCTTTCTTGCGCGGTCATCAGCGCAGGGATGCCGATAACGGCGTTGTCTTCTAGCTTGCTGCGCAGGGCTTTGGCAAGGTCGGTCATTTCGTCAAAGGTTTGCACCCCGCTTTGGTGTATCCAACGCATCACTTGCTTGGCGCGAAAGGGTTTTTCGCCCATTTGCGCGAAGTGGTCGGTTAAGCCGTTTAGGTTGTAGTTGAGTAGATTGGTTTTCATGGTGTGCGTTGGATGTTGGAATAGCAGGCTTTAAGGCTGCCTGAAATGCAAAGTGGCGCATTTTAACAAGTTTTTGCGGTTTTACCTAATTTGCGCGTGGGATTTTATCGTTACGCTAAATAGCGTTTGTAAGGCAGCCTGAAAACAGTTGAGCCCAGCCCAAATGGATGGGCAGAACAATGGTGCAAATGGTTTTAGCTGCGCCAAACTGATTTTCAGGCTGCCTTTATTAGGCTGGATTGGATTGGCTTGGCTTCACACCCACAGCCAAGCCCAAACTTTGCGCCCTTCGCTGGCAAGCAGCGCGTAGGTGCGACAGGCGGCGGCGGTGGTCATGCACTCCAATGCCGCGCCGTGTGCCGATAATTCCGCCGCCAGCTTGGGCGACAAAAATTGCTGCTTTGCGCCCGTGCCAATCAGGATGATTTCCGCGCCCGCGTGTAGGGCAGCCTGAAAATCGGGCAACGCCAAATCATGCGGCGAAGCGTGTAAACAAGGGGCAACATCGTCGCCCAATTGCACGTTGTGCAGATAGGCGGTTTGGTTGATGATGATTTCGCCTGCGGTGTAGCCATCAATGGTGATGGGCGCGAGTGCGGTTTGGTCGTTCAATTGCATGGTGTCTATTCCTTAATAATGGTTTTCAGGCTGCCTTAAATAGTTTTAGCTTCGCTACGCAGGCTGCCTGAAAACAAATAATTTCTCAAATTTTATAAATTATCGGCTTATTTTCGTTATAATACTCGGGTTTCTTATTTTTTATTGCGCCACACCATGCAGCCTGAAAACCTGACGCTTCAAATTTTTCATCACCAGCAATGGCACGATGCCGCCGAATTATCGTTTAACGCGGATTTTGCCTGCACGCGGCTGGATTATCTAAACGATTACGCCTTTTGCCAAGCCGAAAACGGCGATTTTCTTTGCTGGGAAAAAGACGATGTGTACGCGCTGGGGCTGAATTATCCTGTAAACATCATGGGTTATCCGCATCAGCCGTTTACCTTTTTGGACGACATCATCCCATCGGGCGCGAGCCGCCGCTATTGGGTGCAGCATTTGGGCATAGGCAGGCAGCCTGAAAACCAGCAAAACTACACGCTGCTGCAACGCGGCACGATTGCGCCGATTGGCAATGTGCGCATCAAACAAGCCGTGCCGCCTGAAGCCGCCACGCGGCATTTTCAGGCTGCCGAAGCGATTAACCGCCAAGCCGATTTTTTGGAATACGCGCAAGAACACGGCGCAATTGCAGGTGGCGCAACAGGCGCAGGCGGCGAAGCCCCCAAATTGCTGCTGCGCCAAACACCAAGTGGCGAAATTTGGATTGACAATCAACAAGATGGCACATCAGCCGATGCGTATTATTTGGTGAAATATCCGCGCAACCAACGCACGCCGATTGATTGCGATATTTTGCGCGCTGAGTTTCATTTTTATCACGCATTAGCCGCGCTGGGCTTTGCCAGCATGGATGTGGCGCAGATGAAGCTGGAAGAAGGCGAGCGTTATCCATCGTTGTGGCTGCCGCGCTTTGATGTGGCGCAGGCTCAAGGGCAAACCACGCGGCTGGCGATGGAAAGCGTGTATTCCCTATTGGAACGCGGCGTGGGCAGCTATTTAAACCACGGCGACACCATCCGCGCCATTGTGCACAAAATCCAGCGCAGCCATTTAGCGCAAGCGCAGGGCTTCCAGCTTGATGCTGACGCGTGGATTAGCCAATGGTTGCAGCGCGATTTGCTCAATATTGCGTTTGGCAACAGCGACAACCACGGGCGCAACACCGCCTTTATCCGCAGCGCAGGCAGCATAGAATTTGCCCCAATTTACGATTTTGCCCCAATGAAAGCCGACCCCGAAGGCATCATCCGCAGCACCACTTGGGGCGCACCGCTGGAAAACGGCGGCGAATACGACTTCCCTGCCATCGCCCAATCGTTCGCCGATTTAACCGACCCCGATACCCTGCTATCCACACTCCAAGCCACCGCCGAAAAACTGCTGGATTTGAAACACAACCTACAACAACGCGGCGTGCCCACCCGCATCCTAGACATGGCGGGCTTGGGCTACGACCACCTACCCACCAAATTCAAACGCTGGGGATTGCTATGACCACACCCAAACAACCACGCGCATTCAAACAACCACGCGTCAGCAAAAACAAAACCACGCTTTCCGCCCAACAGCGCAGCGAATTTCGCAACCAAATTCTGCGCGAGCTCTGGCAAGGCAAGCTCACGCAAGGGCAAGCACTCAAACGCCTGCGCATTGAAATGCTGGGCTTAAAGCAAGCGCAGTTTGCCAAGCTGGTGGGCGTTTCGCTGCCATCGTTGAGCAATCTGGAAAACGACCGCGCGGTGTCGGCGGAACTCTTTAACAAGGCGTTCAAACCATTTGGCTTGGGGTTAAGCCTTGTGCCGATGCGGTTTGATGAGATAGCAGCGGTTTTAAACGTTTAAGCGGTTTCAGGCTGCCTTTGAACGATTAAGGCAGCCTGAAAACTTTGTAAAACCTGCAACCGATGGAGCGGCGGCGGCTCGCCGACATCTTTGCTAACCAGTCATGCGATGTTTAATAAACGTTGGCAGCGAGCCGCTGTTCCATTTTAGAACCTGTATTCACTATTTTCATAGGCAGATTTGATGGCATAAAAGCGCGGATACAAGGCAAAAAGCACAGCAAGGTTGGACACCTTGCGAGCATTTTTAACGTGGTAGCCGCGTTTTTAGGGCATTAAAGATGCCTATGAAAATAGTGAATACAGGTTCTTAGGTTTCAGGCTGCCTTTGAAATCCCCAAGCAGCGTTGCAAAGCCAAAACCATTTCACCGCATCCAATCATTTAGCCCAATCCCATCCGCCCACCAATTCAGTTGATTTATTAAGATTTATTGTGTTGATTGGTTTTCAGGCTGCCTGAAATGGTTTACCATCGCGGGCTTATTTTTTCACAAATTTTACAAATATTTTTTAGAACCTGTATTTACTATTTTCATAGGCAGATTTTATGGCATAAAAGCGTGGATACAAGGCAAAAAGCGCAGCAAGGTTGGACACCTTGCGAGCATTTTTAACGCAGTAGCCGCGTTTTAGGGCATGAAAGATGCCTATGAAAATAGTAAATACAGGTTCTTAATCAGGGACATTCATTATGCAAGCAGTAAACATTGGCATCTTGGGCTTGGGCACAGTCGGCGGTGGCACCGCGCAAGTGCTGCAAGACAACGCAGCAGAAATCAGCAGGCGATTGGGGCGCGAAGTGCGCGTAACCGCCGTGTGCACGCGCAACACCGTGCGGGCGCGGCAGCTTTGCCCACAAGCGGCGGTGGTAACCGAGCCCACCGAATTGGTGCAACGCGACGATGTGGACATTGTGGTGGAGCTATACGGCGGCACAGAAATCGCCAAAGATGCCGTGTTGCAAGCGATTGAAAACGGCAAACACATCGTTACCGCCAACAAAAAACTGCTCGCCGAATACGGCAACGAAATCTTCGCCCTTGCCGAAAAAAACAACGTGATGATTCACTTTGAAGCGGCGGTGGCAGGCGGCATTCCCATCATCAAAACGCTGCGCGAAGGCTTGGCGGCAAACCGCATTCACAGCATCGCGGGCATCATCAACGGCACCAGCAATTTTATTTTGAGCGAAATGCGCGAAAAAGGCGCAACCTTTGCCGATGTGTTGAAGCAGGCGCAGGATTTGGGCTACGCCGAAGCCGACCCCACTTTTGACATAGAAGGGCACGATGCGGGGCACAAAATCACGATTATGTCTGCGCTGGCGTTTGGCACGCCTGTGAACTTTGGCGCGTGCTATTTGGAAGGCATCAGCAAGCTAGACAGCCGCGATATTCAATACGCCGAAGAGCTGGGCTATCGCATCAAGCTGCTGGGCATCACGCGACGCACCGAAAAAGGCATTGAGCTGCGCGTGCACCCTACCCTGCTGCCTGAAAGCCGCTTGCTGGCAAATGTGAACGGCGTGATGAACGCGGTGCGCGTAAAAGCCGATATGGTGGGCGAAACGCTGTATTACGGCGCGGGCGCGGGCGCGTTGCCTACTGCCAGCGCGGTGGTGGCGGATATTATTGACATCTGCCGCTTGCTGGATGCCGACAGCGAGAACCGCGTGCCGCTGCTGGGCTTCCAATCCGACAAAGTGGAAGCGCAAAATTTCTTGTCCATTGACGACATCACCAGCAGCTATTATTTGCGGATGTCCACCCAAGACCAAGCAGGCGTGCTGGCGGCGGTGGCGGCGGTGTTGGCAAAATACGATATTTCCATTGAAGCCTTGATTCAAAAAAGCGTGCTAGACAGCACCCACGCCGAGATTGTGATTTTGACGCATTCCACCGTGGAGAAAAACATCAAGGCGGCGATTGCGGAAATTGAAGCGCAAGAAACCGTTGCCGCGCCTGTGGTGATGATTCGCATGGAAAGTTTGCACGGCTAAACGTGTTTACCAGAATAAGCAGCGTGAGATTTCGCGCTGTTTGTTTTTTTGTGGACGGGTTTTGTGAACGATTTTGCAAACCATTAAGGCAGCCTGAAACCTTTGCAAAACCTGTAACCGATGGGGCGTCGGCGGCTCGCCGACATCTTGTTAACCAACAAAATCATGTTGAATTAAGAATCTGTATTCATTATTTGCATAGGTAGATTTTATGACATAAAAGCGTGGATACAAGGCAAAAAGCGCAGCAAGGTTGGACACCTTGCGAGCATTTTTAACGCAGTAGCCGCGTTTTTAGGGCATTAAAGATGCCTATGAAAATAGTGAATACAGGTTCTAAATAGTTGGTAACTTTGGCGACGAGCCGTCGCCACTCCATTTTAAATTTCAGGCTGCCTTTACCCCCCAATCATCGTCTCCCCCAATCCACTAAAAAGGAAACCCCATGCCCCCCAAAATCCACGTTGTCGCAGGCATCTTGTTTAACGAACGCGGCGAATTTCTGCTCTCATCGCGCCCAGCGGGCAAACCGTATGCGGGCTACTGGGAATTTGCGGGCGGCAAAGTGGAAGTAGGCGAAAGCGAATTTGCCGCGCTGCAACGCGAGTTTATGGAAGAATTGGGCGTGGAAATCCTGCACGCTACGCCGTGGCTGACGAAGTTTTACCGCTATGAACACGCCCATGTGAACCTGCGCTTTTTCCGCGTGGCGGTGCACGAATGGCGCGGCACATTGCAAGCACGGGAGCAGCAGCAATGGGCGTGGCAACAAGCGGGCGATTTCACCGTGTCGCCGATGCTGCCCGCCAACACCGCATTGCTCGCTTCGTTAGCCGTGCCAACCGCCTTTTCAGGCAGCCTGAAAACGGGTTTGCACGGCGAAAATGCTTCGGGCGCATACCGCGTGATGCCCCCGCACATGGCAGCCCCGCACGACCCCATTTGGCTGCCGTTTGACGATTGGCAGCAACACAACGCATTGCAGCACAATAGGCAGCCTGAAAACGCCAACCGCAGCGTGTGGGCGGCGGTGGACAATGCGGCGCAGTTTCGCGCGGCGCAAGCAGCTGATGCAATTATCTGGCGCGTGAACGATAACGCGATGGCGCAGGCGTTGGCGGATGCGTTGCACGCGGGCGCGCCGATGCCGATTGTGGCGGCGGCAAGCGCAGATGTGGCGGCGTGCTGGCAGGATGTTTGGCAGGCGAACGGCGTGCAGGCGGTGGTGTGCGATAGCGAAATTGGCACGGTGTGAATAGCGTAGGCAGCAAAGGCAGCCTGAAAACCAAATCGTTTGCTGTTGCGCCAAACGGTTTTTGTCGGATGGATTGACTTTCAGGCTGCCTAATCTATTGCCCAAGCCGTAGGATATGCCGCTTTGCTGCGCACGCCGCTTGCGCACTTCGCCAAGCCACAAAGGCAGCCTGAAAATAGAACCGTTTGCTGTTGCGCCAAACGGTTTTTTGCTGGATGGATTGAGTTTCAGGCTGCCTAATCACCCACCCAAGGCAGCCTGAAACCCCATCTCACAAAAATGCTAAAATCCCACCCCCCAATCCACCCCACCACAAGGAACCCCCATGTTTACAGGCATCGTGCAAGGCACAGGCAAAATCGTCCACATCCACCAACCCAGCGCAGATTTCCGCAGCCACACCGTCGCCCTGCCCGAGCACATGGCGCACGACCTACAAATCGGCGCATCCATCGCCCACAACGGCTGCTGTCTCACCATCACCCAAATCAACGGCAACCAAGCCACTTTTGACTTAATGGCAGAAACACTCGCCAAAACCAACTTAGGCAGCCTGAAAACAGGCGACAGCGTCAATTTAGAACGCGCCGCCCGCTTTGGCGACGAAATCGGCGGGCACGTTATGAGCGGGCACATCATCGCCACCACCCCCATCAGCCGCATAGAACAAAACGCGCACAACCGCACACTCTATTTCAGGCTGCCCCCGCAACTCGCGCCCTACATCCTGCCCAAAGGCTTTATCGGGCTAGACGGATGCAGTCTCACCATCAGCAACGTAACCACACAAGAATTCAACGTCCACCTTATCCCCGAAACCCTGCAACGCACCCTATTTGGCAGCCGCCAAGTGGGCGATTGCATCAACATTGAAATTGACGCACAAACGCAAGCCATTGTGGACACCGTAGAGCGCGTGTTGGCGCAGAGAAAGGCAGCCTGAAAACGCATAGCGAAACACGCCACTCATGGAGCGTCGGCGGCTCGCCGACATCTTGCCAATCAGTAAAGCCTTATTGAGACATCATTTGGCGACAAGCCGTCGCCGTTCCATTTTGATTTTCAGGCTGCCCATCCACCCAACAAAAAAACGGTCTCAGGCAGCCTGAAACCGTTTTTTATCATCCAAAATCTTACGCGCTAAACCCAGCCGCATTCACCGCAGCCTTATAAGCCGCAGCATCAAAATCATCCGTATGCGTAACCACCACATAACCGCCCTCATGGTTCGCATTCACAAAACGCACGCCCGCCACATTGCTGGTGGCTTCCACCAAACGGTCGCCGTCTTGTTTGCTGGTCATGCCGCTAACATCAATTTTAGATTGAGCCATTTTATTTACCTCACAGATATGTTTAACAAAAAAACAACGTTGTTCACCAAGCCATCCAACAACGCCAACTTGGCGCATTCTGCCCATGTTTACATTTGCCGTCTAGCAAAATCACACCAAACCCCGCAAACATTTCATTTGTAAATGATAATTGTTGGATTTGCACAACGTGCGCCCTGCCCTGCACGTTTCGTTTTAACAATCATTTACGCCAATAAGCAGGCGTAAACAACATCAACACCGTAAAAATCTCCAACCGCCCCAGCAGCATCACCACCGCGCAAATCCATTTTTGCCCCGTGCTCAACACCGTGTAATCATGGCTCGGCCCCACCACGCCCAAACCTGGCCCCGCATTGGTAATGCACGCAATCACCGCCGTCAGCGAGCTCACCAAATCCAGCCCCGAAATCATCAAGATAAAAGTAAACAGCGTAACCGTGCAAAAATACACAAACACAAACGCCGCAATCGCCATCGCCACATGGTCAGACAGCTTATGCCCGTTCACTTTCACCACATGAACCGCATTCGGATGCTGCAACAGCGTCATCTCGCGCTTCAAAATTTTGCATAACGCCAAAATCCGTACCAGCTTCACCCCGCCGCCCATTGAACCCGTGTTCGCCAAAATATTTGCCAAAAAAAACATCCACAGCGAAGCAATCAACGGCCAAGTCGCAAAATCGGCATTAGAAAAACCACTCGCCAAACCAATGGAAACATAATTAAACGTAACAAACCGAAACGCATCGGGCAGCGAATAAAAATCCTTATAACTCAAATACAAAGAAACCACCACAATACTGCCCACCAGCAACAAAATCATGGTGCGAAATTCTTCATCTTGCCAATAATGGCGCAACGATTTTTGCCGCAACGCTGCAAAATGGTTGGCAAAATTGATACCACCCAGCAGCGTTGCGCCAATAATCACCCATTCAATCGCGGGCGAATTAAAAAACGCAATATTGTCATCATGGGTGGAAAATCCCCCCAGCGCAAAAGACGACATCGCATGGCACATCGCGTCAAACCAATTCATCCCCGCCCAACGCAGCGCAATCGCAATCCACAGCGTGCACGCCAAATAAAACTGCCAAAGCTGCTTTGCCGTTTGCGAGATGCGCGGCGAAGTTTTATCTTTGTGCACGCCCGCAATCTCCGCCTTGAATAACTGCGTCCCCCCCACGCCCAGCATCGGCAAAATCGCCACCGCCAGCACAATAATCCCCATGCCGCCCAGCCAGTTGAGCATATGCCGCCAAAAATTGATAGACGGCGGCAAATTATCCAAGCCCGAAATCACCGTTGCCCCCGTGGTCGTGAGCCCGCTCATCGCTTCAAAAAACGCATCGGTAAACGATATTTCGGCAAAATAATAATAAAACGGCAACGCTGCAATGCAGGCAAAGCCCAGCCACAGCATCACCACCAGCGAAAAACCATCGCGCGGGCGCAATTCGTGCTGCCGTTTGCGGCATAACAACCAAATCAAAAAAAACAATAATTCAGAAATCGCCGCCGTGTGCCAAAAAACAGGAAACGCATCATCTTCATACACATACGACACCACTGTTGGCATCAAAATCAACAAGGCAAAAAACATACCCAGTTGCGACAAAATATGAAAAGTAGGAACTAACTTATTCATAATAACAACGCCCATCGCGCCCGCTAAAAAGGGCAAAATTTTGCCACGCTTAACAGCCCAATAGCAACAAAATTCCCCATTAAGAACCTGCATTCACTATTTTCATAGGCAAATTTGATGGCATAAAATCGCGGATACAAGGCAAAAAGCACAGCAAGGTTGGACACCTTGCGAGCATTTTTAACGCAGTAGCCACGTTTTTAGGGCATAAAAGATGCCCATGAAAATAGTGAATAGAGGTTCTAAGGCAACCTGAAAAACATATCATTGTTTTATGACGTAAAACAAACTTTCAGGCTGCCTAAGTTTGCTATTCAAACCCATTAGGGCTACAATTCCAATGTTTTAAGTTCGTGTCATGAAAGGGTGCTTGAAGGCATCTTTAATATTGAATAACGATTTCGCAACCGAAGTTTTAACTTCACAACCTGGAAGGATAGACACCATGTCTCAAACCTACAATGCAGTAAACGACGTCGATCCCATTGAAACCAAGGAATGGGTTGATGCAATTCGCTCAGTGGTGGAAAACGAAGGCGTTGATCGCGCACGTTTCTTGTTGGAACAACTTTTGGGCACATCCAAAGATGAAGGCGTAAACGTACCCGCTGGCATCAATACCCCCTACCAAAACACCATCCCAACAAGCAAACAAGTTGCCATGCCGGGCGATGCAAGCCTAGAACACGCCATCCGCGCCGCTGTTCGCTGGAACAACGCCGCAATGGTGATTAACGCGCAACACAAAGGTTTGGAACTGGGCGGGCACATCGGTTCATTCCTTTCTGCCGCAACATTGTATGACGTAGGTTTCGACCACTTCTGGAAAGCCAAAGGCGACGGCGTAGAAGGCGATTTGGTATTCACACAAGGACACTCTGCCCCCGGTATCTATGCACGCGCTTATGTTGAAGGTCGTTTGAGCGATGCGCAACTAGACAACTTGCGTCAAGAAGCCTTTACCGATGGCTTGTCTTCTTACCCACACCCACACCTGATGCCTGATTTCTGGCAATTCCCAACTGTGTCTATGGGTCTTGGTCCGCTCATGTCCATCTACCAAGCACGCTTCTTGAAATACTTGGATTCACGCGGTTTAACCAAAACCGAAGGTCGCAAAGTATGGTGCTTCTGCGGCGACGGCGAAATGACCGAACCCGAATCACAAGGCGCAATCGCATTGGCAGCACGCGAAAAATTGGACAACCTGATTTTCGTGATTAACTGTAACTTGCAACGTTTGGACGGCCCTGTAAACGGTAACGGCAAAATCATGCAAGAATACGAAGGCATCTTCCGTGGCGCAGGCTGGAATGCCATCAAAGTAATTTGGGGCGGCAGTTGGGATGCCCTGTTCGCAAAAGATACTACTGGTGCATTGAAAGCACGCTTGGAAGAAATCGTGGACGGCGATTATCAAAACTTCCATTCCAAAGATGGTGCATACATCCGCGAACACCTGTTCAACACACCCGAATTGAAAGCATTGGTTGCCGATTTAACCGATGAACAAATCTACAACCTAGAATTTGGTGGTCATGACCCCGTTAAAGTGTACAACGCCTACTACGAAGCAGTGCACCACGCCAACGGCAAACCGACTGTTATCTTGACTAAAACCGTTAAAGGTTACGGCATGGGCGCAGCAGGTGAAGCGCAAAATACCGTCCACCAAGCGAAAAAAATGGATGTTCCTTCATTGAAACAATTCCGTACCCGCCACAACATCCCTGTAACGGACGCGCAAATTGAAAGCAGTCATCTGCCATACGTTCGCTTCGCAGAAGGCACGCCTGAATACAACTACCTGCACGGTCAGCGCAAAGCATTGGGCGGTTACTTGCCATATCGCAATCCAAACAACGAAACCTTGCCTATCCCCGAATTGAGCGCATTCCAAACTCAATTAGAATCAAGTGGCGACCGCGAATTTTCTACCACTATGGCATTCGTTCGCATCTTGAACACTTTGATTAAAGACAAAGAATTGGGCAAACGCATTGTGCCCATCGTGCCTGATGAGAGCCGTACATTTGGTATGGAAGGTATGTTCCGCCAAATCGGCATTTGGAACACCCAAGGTCAGCACTACGTTCCACAAGATAAAGAACAGTTGATGTACTACAAAGAATCAACTGATGGTCAAATCTTGCAAGAAGGTATTAACGAACCTGGTGCGATTTCTTCATGGATTGCTTCGGCAACTTCTTACGCAAACAGCCGTTACACCACCATTCCATTCTATATCTACTACTCTATGTTCGGTTTCCAACGTGTTGGCGACTTGGCTTGGGCAGCAGGTGATATGAATGCACGCGGTTTCTTGTTGGGCGGTACTTCTGGTCGCACCACCTTGAACGGCGAAGGCTTGCAACACCAAGATGGTCATAGCCACATCCAAGCAGATTTGATTCCAAACTGCCACACTTATGACCCAACATTCCAATACGAGTTGGCTGTTATCTTGCATGATGGTTTGCGCCGTATGTATGTGGAACATGAAAACGTGTTCTACTATGTAACCGTGATGAACCAAAACTATGCTCACCCTGCTATGCCTGCGCGCAAAGGCATTGAGCAAGAAATCTTGAACGGTATGTACTTGTTGCAAGAAGGCGGTAAGAGCGATAAGAAAGTTCAACTGATGGGTTCTGGCGTAATCTTGCAAGAAGTGATTGCGGCGGCTCAACTGTTGAAAGACGACTTCGGTGTGGAAGCTAATGTATGGTCTTGCCCATCATTCAACCAAATGCACCGCGACATCATGGAAGTTGAACGCTTCAACCGTTTGAACCCAACCAAAGAGCAAAAAGTTCCATTTGTTACTCGCCAATTGCAAGGTCATGCTGGTCCGATTGTGGCATCAACCGACTATGTTCGCGCCTTTGCTGAACGCATCCGCCCTGGTATTCCTGCGGGTCAATCGTTCACTGTGTTGGGGACTGATGGCTTTGGTCGCAGCGATAGCCGTGCTAACTTGCGTAAATTCTTTGAAGTGGACCGCTACAACGTTGTGGTTGCTGCATTGAGCGGTTTGGCAAAAGAAGGCAAAGTTGATGCGAAAGTGGTTCAACAAGCCATTGAAAAATACGGTATCGACGCTAACCGCGAAGCAAGCTGGAATCTGTAATCAGCGTTTGATTCAGGCAGCCTGAAACACGTTTTTCAGGCAGCCTGAAAACCATTTTTCATTAAATAGACTCATTCAAGGAAAACTCATGAGCATTGTAGAAATTAAAGTCCCCGATATTGGCGGGCACAATAATGTAGATGTGATTGCCGTTGAAGTAAAAGCGGGCGACACCATCGCATTAGACCAAACTCTGATTACACTGGAAACCGATAAAGCCACAATGGATGTGCCTGCTGATGCGGCCGGTGTAGTAAAAGAAGTGAAAATTAAAGTGGGCGATAAAGTTTCCGAAGGTTCGGTGATTTTGACCGTTGAAACAGGCGTAGCCGCCGCAGAGGCTCCTGCACACGCTGCTCCTGCTGCTGCACCCGCGCCTGCCGCTACACCTGCTCCCGTAGAACAAGCTGCTGCGCCTGCTCCCGCTGCGCCCGCTCCCGCTCCTGTTGCGGCATCTTCTGCCATCAACGAAGCCACATTCTCCAAAGCGCACGCAGGCCCTTCAACCCGCAAATTGGCACGCGAATTGGGCGTGGATTTGGGTTCGGTTAAAGGTTCTGGTCAAAAAGGTCGCATCACAGCGGATGACGTTAAATCATTCGTGAAAGGCGTGTTGCAATCAGGTGGCGCGGCTGCTTCTTTGGGCGGCGGCTTGAACTTGTTGCCATGGCCAAAAGTGGATTTCAGCAAATTTGGCGAAGTGGAAGTGAAAGAGCTTTCTCGTATCAAAAAAATCTCGGGTCAAAACCTGTCTCGCAACTGGGTAATGATTCCGCACGTTACCGTGAACGAAGAAGCGGATATGACCGAGTTGGAAGAATTCCGCAAAACTTTGAACAAAGAATGGGAAAAAGCGGGCGTGAAAGTGTCTCCTTTGGCATTTATCATCAAAGCGTCTGTAACCGCGCTCAAAGCGTTCCCTGAGTTCAATTCTTCTTTGGACGGCGATAACTTGGTATTGAAAAAATACTACAACATTGGCTTTGCGGCGGATACGCCAAACGGCTTGGTTGTGCCCGTAATCAAAGATGTTGACCAAAAAGGCTTGAAAGAAATCAGCCAAGAGCTGACCGAATTGAGCAAAAAAGCCCGCGAAGGCAAATTGAAACCACAAGAAATGCAAGGCGCGTGCTTTACCATTTCTAGCTTGGGTGGCATCGGCGGCACAGGCTTTACGCCAATTGTGAACGCACCCGAAGTGGCGATTTTGGGCGTGTGCAAATCGCAAATCAAACCTGTTTGGAACGGCAAAGAGTTTGAACCACGCTTGATGTGCCCATTGAGCTTGTCGTTTGACCACCGCGTGATTGATGGCGCGGCAGGTATGCGCTTTACCGTGTTCTTGGCAAACTTGTTGAAAGATTTCCGCCGCGTGGTGTTGTAATCTTTTGATGTGAATAATGAATAGCAGCCAGTTGTTTTTTGCAACTGGCTGTTTTTTTGTTTTCAGGCTGCCTAATGTGGGCTATATTAAGGTGTAGAAATCAACCGCGTTGTTTACACAACAGTTTGGGAAAAATAAGCCTGAAACACAAGAAATGCCGTCATTCCCGCGTAGGCGGGAATCTTGCTTGATATTAAAAAAGGGGCTGTCCTAGATAACTAGGATAAATTACTTCTTACCAATTGTTTTA
>NZ_JAUMZV010000012.1 GCF_030527935.1 Kingella sp. (in: b-proteobacteria) | reverse complement strand
TCGCGAAGGTGGTCGCACAGTAGGTGCGGGCGTTGTGGCTAGCGTGATTGCTTAAAAAGGTTAATAGGCCAATAGCTCAATTGGTAGAGTATCGGTCTCCAAAACCGAGGGTTGTAGGTTCGAGACCTACTTGGCCTGCCATAATAGAAAACTAACCGGTCTAAAATCGGTTAGTTTTTTTCTTATCTATTTACTTTGGGTGAAAAATGAATAAAAGTACTCACCAAGATAATCGATCCAGATTTAATCTGTTTCGTTACATCAAAGACTCTATTGCAGAAATAAAAAAAGTAGTATGGCCTAGTCGCAACGATACAGTGCGCATGACAATGTTTGTAATCGCGTTTACCTGTGTTTTTGCTAGTTTTATTTTTGGTGTAGATACCCTTATTAGGGTGATATTCAATTATATTTTAGTAAGGGGGTAACCATGTCAAAGCGATGGTACGTTGTGCAAGCCTATTCTGGTTTTGAAAAAAATGTGCAAAAAGCATTAAAAGAGAGAATAGTGCGAGAAAACATGGAGGATTGTTTTGGGCAGATTTTGGTCCCTGTTGAAGAAGTGGTTGATATTAAAAACGGGCGTAAAACTGTATCTGAAAGAAAATTTTTTCCAGGCTATGTATTGGTAGAAATGGAAATGACTGATGCTTCATGGCATCTTGTTAAAAGCACACCCCGAGTAAATGGTTTTATTGGGGGAACAGCAAATCGTCCGTTGCCTATATCTCAACGCGAAGTTAATGCCATCATGGAACAATTTGGCGGTATGCAAGGGGAGAAAAAACCTAAACCTAGAACTGAGTTTGAGGTTGGGCAACAAGTTCGAATCAATGATGGACCTTTTGCTGATTTCACGGGAGAAGTGGGTGCAGTTGATTATGAGCGCAGTAAATTGCGTGTTTCTGTTCAGGTTTTTGGCAGGGAGACACCTGTTGAGTTGGATTTTGGACAAGTGGAAAAAGTGTAAGACATATTCAACGCATTGCAACACGGTATTGCGCGAAACGAAATAGTTGTTTAAAATGCGCGGTTCATTTTGGGGAGCAGGTTTTCTGCGTTATACCCGTTTTTTGGAGTAAATTTACATGGCTAAAAAAGTAGTCGGCTATATCAAACTGCAAATCCCAGCAGGTAAAGCCAATCCTTCGCCACCAGTTGGTCCTGCATTGGGTCAGCGTGGTTTGAATATTATGGAATTTTGTAAGGCGTTTAATGCGGCAACGCAAGGTTTGGAGCCTGGCTTGCCTACGCCTGTGGTGATTACTGCTTATGCAGATAAATCATTCACATTTGTGATGAAAACGCCCCCTGCGTCCATCTTGCTGAAAAAGGCAGCTGGTTTGCAAAAGGGCAGTTCTAATCCTTTGACCAATAAAGTGGGCGTGGTAACACGTGCGCAGTTGGAAGAAATTGCTAAAACCAAACAGCCTGATTTAACTGCCGCTGATTTAGATGCTGCTGTGCGTACTATTGCAGGTTCTGCGCGTTCTATGGGCGTGGATACCGAAGGGGTGGTGTAATGGCTAAAATTTCTAAACGTTTAAAAGCAATTCGCGCAACAGTTGAAGCAAACAAACTGTATGCGATTGATGAAGCCATTGCTTTGGTAAAAAAAGCAGCAACAGCGAAATTTGATGAGTCTATTGACGTTTCATTTAACTTGGGCGTAGATCCACGTAAATCTGACCAAGTAATCCGTGGTTCTGTTGTGCTACCAAAAGGTACAGGTAAAACTACGCGCGTGGCTGTATTTACGCAAGGTGCCAATGCTGATGCGGCAAAAGCAGCTGGTGCAGATATTGTTGGTTTTGAAGATTTGGCAGAAGAAATCAAAAAAGGCAATATGGATTTTGATGTGGTGATTGCTTCGCCTGATGCCATGCGCATTGTGGGTCAATTGGGCACAATTTTGGGTCCACGTGGCTTGATGCCGAATCCTAAGGTTGGCACGGTAACGCCTAATGTGGCAGAAGCAGTTAAAAATGCCAAAGCAGGTCAGGTGCAATATCGTACCGATAAAGCAGGTATTGTTCATGCAACAATTGGTCGCGCTTCATTTGTGGAAGCAGATTTGAAAGAAAACTTTGATGCGTTGCTTGATGCTTTGGTAAAAGCAAAACCTGCTGCTGCCAAAGGTCAATATCTGAAAAAAATCGCCGTATCCAGCACAATGGGCTTGGGTGTGCGCGTAGATACATCTAGTGTTAATAGCTAAATAAACTTTGGGCTGTTTGAGAGTTTTCAGGCAGCCCGAAAACTGGGCTACTTAAATAAAATTAAGTAGAAGTCCAAGACCGTAGGGAACGCAAGTTTTAATCGTTAGAAACCCTACGCAGACGGTAGTCCTGAAACAAGGTGGTGCGTAAGCATATTGCTTGCAAAGTGTCTTTAATGTCAGGTTGCCGCGCTGGTGGGTAGTCTATTTTTCAGGCTGCCTAAATTTAAACAGTGGGAGGTAGACCTTGAGTCTCAATATTGAAACCAAGAAAGCAGCCGTAGAAGAGATTATTGCAGGTATTGGCAATGCTCAAACTATGGTGTTGGCTGAATATCGCGGTATCAGTGTTGCCAGCATGACTGAGCTGCGTGCTAATGCGCGTAAAGAAGGCGTTTATTTGCGCGTTCTGAAAAACACATTGGCTCGCCGTGCGGTTGAAGGAACTTCTTTCGCAGCTTTGGCTGACCAAATGGTTGGTCCATTGGTATATGCCGCATCGGAAGATGCTGTTGCCGCTGCGAAAGTGCTGCATCAATTCGCGAAAAAAGACGACAAAATCATCATCAAAGCTGGTGCTTATAACGGCGAAGTGTTAGACGTTACCCAAGTAGGCGAACTGGCTTCTATTCCAAGCCGCGAAGAGCTGTTGTCCAAACTGCTATTCGTTATGCAAGCACCTGTTTCAGGTTTTGCGCGTGGTTTGGCTGCGTTGGCAGAGAAAAAAGAAAGCGAAGCCGCTTAATTTTCTTGCCAACAGATGCATGAGATTGTATTTCTTAATTTAAACATTTTTGTATTTACTCAATATTTAGGAGTTTGATAGCATGGCTATTACTAAAGAAGACATTTTGGAAGCGGTAAGCAACCTAACTGTTATGGAATTGAACGAGCTGGTTAAGGCTTTTGAAGAAAAATTTGGCGTATCTGCTGCGGCTGTTGCTGTTGCGGCTGGTCCTGCTGCTGGCGGTGCTGCTGCTGGCGAAGCCAAAACTGAATTTGATGTGATTTTGGCGTCTGCTGGTGACCAAAAAGTTGGCGTGATTAAAGTGGTTCGTGCCATTACTGGCTTGGGCTTGAAAGAAGCCAAAGATTTGGTTGATGGTGCACCTAAAACACTTAAAGAAGGTGTTTCACAAGCCGAAGCTGACGACATCAAAAAACAATTGGAAGAAGCTGGCGCAAAAGTGGAAATCAAATAAGATTTCGCCAATTAGCGCAATGGGCTGGCAGTTTTACTGCCAGCCTTGTTGTGCTTTGAAATTCTCGTTTCGTGTAAATTTACCAAAATTTACTTCAACATTGTAAACATGAGTAAAATTTTGGTAGATCTATACTAATTCAGCTTTTCAGGCAGCCTGAAACAGGCTTGTTGTCTATTTTATTTGTTTTGATTATTTTGAATATTTGGGTTTTTCTGTTTTCAGGCAGCCTGAAATTCTGTTTTCGTCATTGTTGCCCATTTGGAGTATCTAAATTATGAGTTACACCTTTACCGAGAAAAAGCGCATCCGCAAAAGTTTCGCCAAACGTGAAACCGTTTTGGACGTGCCTTATCTGCTGACAACTCAGTTGGAATCGTATAGCAAGTTTTTGCAACAAGATCGCGCGCCCCAAAAACGCCAAGATGAAGGTTTACAAGCGGCATTCAGCTCCATTTTTCCCATTGTGAGCAACAATGGTTATGCAGAATTGCAATTTGACCAATATGTGTTGGGCGAACCAGAGTTTGACATTGCCGAATGCCAACTGCGTGGCATCACTTATGCTGCGCCGTTGCGTGCCAAAATTAAGCTGGCGATTTTCAATAAAGAAGGCTCAAACAAAGTAGAAGAGCGCGAATTGAAAGAAATTCGTGCCAACGATGTGTACATGGGTGAAATTCCTTTGATGACACCCAGCGGTTCGTTTGTGATTAACGGCACAGAGCGTGTCATCGTGTCGCAATTGCACCGTTCACCTGGTGTGTTCTTTGAGCATGACCGTGGCAAAACACACGCTTCGGGTAAGTTGTTGTTTTCTGCGCGCATTATTCCTTATCGCGGCTCGTGGCTGGATTTTGAGTTTGACCCCAAAGATTTGCTTTATTTCCGCATTGACCGCCGCCGCAAAATGCCTGTAACCATTTTGTTACGTGCATTGGGCTACTCCAATGAACAAATGCTGGACATGTTCTACGACAAGGAAACATATTTCTTGTCGCGCGAAGGCGTGCAAACTGAATTGGTGGCGGAACGCTTGCGTGGAGAAACGGCAAAATTTGATATTGTGGATAGCGAAGGCAAAGTATTGGTGGCGGCGGGCAAACGCATTAATGCCAAAAATATTCGCGATATTCAGGCTGCTGGTTTAACCCGCTTAACCATTGACCCTGAAATGTTGGTGGGCAAAGTATTGGCGCGTGATGTGATTGTGTCTGATACGGGCGAAGTGCTGGCTGCGGCAAACGATGAAATCACCGAAGAATTGCTGGCGCAATTTGATATTCAAGGCATTGGCGAAATTCAAACGTTGTTTATCAACGAAACCGAAGCGGGCGGATACATTTCTGCCACGCTGCGAACCGATGAAACTGCCGACAAACAAGCGGCGCGCATTGCCATTTATCGCATGATGCGCCCTGGTGAACCGCCTACCGAAGAAGCAGTAGAAGCCTTGTTCCACCGTATGTTCTTCCAAGAAGAAACGTATGATTTGTCGCGCGTGGGTCGTATGAAATTCAACACCCGCACTTATGAACAAAAACTGCTGCCTGCACAAGAAAACAACTGGTATGGCAGATTGCTCAATCAAACCTTTGCGGGCGTGGGCGAAAAAGAAGCCAAACTGCATATTCTGAGCGTGGAAGACATCGTAGTAACGATTGCCACGCTGGTGGAATTGCGCAATGGTCATGGCGAAGTGGACGATATTGACCACTTGGGCAACCGTCGCGTGCGTTCGGTGGGCGAATTGGTAGAAAACCAATTCCGCTCTGGTTTGGCGCGTGTGGAGCGTGCGGTTAAAGAGCGTTTGAACCAAGCTGAAAGCGAAGGCTTGATGCCAACCGATTTGATTAACGCGAAACCTGTTTCTGCCGCGATTAAAGAATTTTTTGGATCTAGCCAGTTGTCGCAATTTATGGACCAAACCAACCCGCTGTCTGAAATCACGCACAAACGCCGTGTTTCAGCCTTAGGACCAGGTGGCTTGACGCGTGAACGCGCAGGCTTTGAAGTGCGCGACGTGCACCCAACGCATTACGGCCGCGTTTGCCCCATTGAAACGCCAGAAGGTCCAAACATTGGTTTGATTAACTCGCTGTCGGTTTACGCGCGCACCAATGAATACGGCTTTTTGGAAACGCCGTATCGCCGCGTGGTAGACGGCAAAGTAACCAACGAAATTGATTATTTGTCGGCGATTGAAGAAGGTCGCTATGTGATTGCCCAAGCGAATACCGATTTGGACAAACACGGCAAATTGCTCGGCGATTTGATTACCTGCCGCGAAAAAGGCGAAACCATTTTGGCAACCGCCGACCGCGTGCAATATATGGACGTGGCAACAGGGCAAGTGGTTTCCGTGGCGGCTTCGTTGATTCCATTCTTGGAACACGATGACGCGAACCGCGCTTTGATGGGTGCGAACATGCAACGTCAAGCTGTGCCTTGCTTGCGTGCGGAAAAACCGCTGGTGGGCACAGGCATTGAACGCTCGGTAGCTGTGGACAGCGCGACTGCGATTGTGGCGCGACGTGGCGGCGTGGTGGAATACGTGGACGCAAACCGCGTGGTGGTGCGTGTGCATGATGATGAAGCAACTGCCAAAGAAGGCGGTGTGGATATTTACAATTTGGTGAAATTCACTCGCTCCAACCAATCCACCAACATCAACCAACGCCCAGCCGTAAGCGCAGGCGATGTGTTGCAACGTGGCGATTTGATTGCCGATGGCGCATCAACCGATTTGGGCGAACTCGCGCTCGGTCAAAACATGACCATCGCGTTTATGCCGTGGAATGGCTACAACTACGAAGACTCTATTTTGATTAGCGAAAGAGTGGCGGCAGACGACCGTTACACGTCTATCCACATTGAAGAGTTAAACGTGGTGGCGCGCGATACCAAGTTGGGCGCGGAAGACATCACGCGCGATATTCCAAACTTGTCCGAAAAAATGCAAAACCGTTTGGACGAAAGCGGCATCATTTATATTGGTGCGGAAGTGGAAGCGGGCGATGTGCTGGTGGGCAAAGTAACACCCAAAGGCGAAACGCAACTAACCCCCGAAGAAAAACTGCTGCGTGCCATTTTTGGCGAAAAAGCGTCTGATGTGAAAGATACTTCGCTGCGTATGCCAACAGGCATGAGCGGCACTGTGATTGATGTGCAAGTGTTTACCCGCGAGGGCATTCAACGCGACAAACGTGCTCAATCCATTATTGATGCGGAGTTGAAACGTTATCGCCAAGACTTGAACGACCAAATTCGTATTTTTGATAACGATACGTTTGACCGTATTCAACGCATGATTGTGGGACAAAAAGCCAATGGCGGCCCGAATAAATTGGGCAAAGGCAAAGAAATCACGCAAGAGTATTTGAGCGGATTAGCCAGTCGCCACGATTGGTTTGATATTCGTATTGCCGATGAAGAAATCGCCAAACAGCTTGAACTGATGAAATTGTCGTTGCAAGAAAAACGCAGCGAAGCCGAAGCCTTGTTTGAGATTAAAAAGAAAAAAATGACCCAAGGCGATGAGCTGCCCCCAGGTGTGCAAAAAATGGTGAAAGTGTTTATCGCCATTAAACGCCGTTTGCAAGCGGGCGACAAAATGGCGGGTCGCCACGGCAATAAAGGCGTGGTATCGCGCATTCTGCCTGTGGAAGATATGCCTTATATGGCAGACGGTCGCACGGTGGACATCGTGTTGAACCCGCTGGGCGTGCCTTCGCGTATGAATATTGGTCAGATTTTGGAAGTGCATTTGGGCTGGGCGGCAAAAGGCATTGGTCAGCGCATTGACAAAATGCTGCAAGAGCATCGCAAAGTGAAAGAAATCCGCAAGTTCTTGAACACGTTGTATAACGGCAGCGGCAAGCACGAGGATTTGGACAGCCTGAACGATGACGAAATTTTGGCATTGGCAGACAATCTGCGCCGTGGTGCAACCTTTGCTTCGCCTGTGTTTGATGGCGCGAAGGAAAAAGAAATCTACGAAATGCTGAACTTGGCGTATCCAAGCGATGACCCCGAAGTGCAAAAATTGGGCTTTAACGACACCAAAACGCAAATCACGCTGTATGACGGGCGTTCGGGCGAGCCGTTTGACCGCCGCGTTACCGTGGGCGTGATGCACTATCTGAAACTGCACCACTTGGTTGATGAGAAAATGCACGCGCGTTCAACTGGTCCATATAGCTTGGTAACGCAACAACCGTTGGGCGGTAAAGCGCAGTTCGGTGGTCAGCGTTTCGGCGAGATGGAGGTGTGGGCATTGGAAGCATACGGCGCGGCTTACACGCTGCAAGAGATGCTGACGGTGAAATCCGATGACGTTACAGGGCGCACCAAAATGTATGAAAACATCGTTAAAGGCGAACACAAAATTGATGCGGGCATGCCCGAGTCGTTTAACGTGATTGTGAAAGAAATCCGTTCGCTGGGCTTGGATATTGATTTGGAAAATAATTGATGCCAAGAGAGGCAGCCTGAAAAGCCAGAAAACCGTTTCAGGCTGCATCTAAACCCTAGCGATGCTGAGGCAGCCTGAAAATAGAAATATGCCATCAAACAGGTTTCAGGCAGCCTGAAAGCGACCCCATTGCAAAAATCGCCCAATTATTAGGAGCAAAAATGAACCTAACCGATTTATTCGCCCCCCTGCAACAAGCAGGTTCAGAAGAATTTGATGCCATTAAAATCGGCATCGCTTCCCCCGAGACTATTCGCTCATGGTCTTATGGCGAAGTGAAAAAGCCCGAAACCATTAACTACCGAACCTTCAAGCCCGAGCGTGATGGCTTGTTCTGCGCCAAAATTTTCGGTCCGGTTAAAGACTACGAATGCCTGTGCGGCAAATACAAACGCCTGAAATTCAAAGGCGTAACCTGCGAAAAATGCGGCGTAGAAGTAACGCTGACCAAAGTGCGCCGCGAGCGCATGGGGCATATTGAGCTGGCCGCACCCGTTGCCCACATTTGGTTTTTGAAATCGCTGCCATCGCGCTTGGGCATGGTGTTGGACATGACTTTGCGCGATATTGAGCGCGTGTTGTACTTTGAAGCCTTTGTGGTAACCGACCCCGGTTTAACCACGCTGCAACGCCGCCAATTGCTCACCGAAGAAGACTACAACAACAAACTGGAAGAATACGGCGAAGAATTTGATGCCCACATGGGCGCGGAAGGCATACGCGAGTTGCTACGCAGCCTGAATGTGGAGCAAGAAATTGAAATTTTGCGTCAAGAATTGCAAGCCACCAGCTCCGACACCAAAATCAAAAAAATCGCCAAACGCTTGAAAGTGCTGGAAGCGTTCCACCGCAGCGGCATGAAGCTGGAATGGATGATTATGGACGTGCTGCCCGTGCTGCCGCCCGATTTGCGCCCACTCGTGCCTTTGGACGGCGGACGTTTTGCCACTTCCGATTTGAACGATTTGTATCGCCGCGTGATTAACCGCAACAACCGTTTGAAACGCTTGTTGGAATTGCGCGCGCCCGACATTATCGTGCGCAACGAAAAACGTATGCTGCAAGAAGCCGTGGACAGCCTGCTGGACAACGGTCGCCGTGGCAAAGCCATGACGGGCGCAAATAAACGCCCATTGAAATCGCTGGCAGACATGATTAAAGGTAAGAGCGGTCGTTTCCGTCAAAACCTGCTGGGTAAACGCGTGGACTATTCTGGTCGTTCCGTGATTACCGTAGGCCCTTACCTGCGCCTGCACCAATGCGGCTTGCCGAAAAAAATGGCGTTGGAATTGTTCAAACCGTTTATTTTCCACAAACTAGAACAGCGCGAACTGGCGACCACTGTTAAGGCGGCCAAAAAATTGGTAGAACAAGAAGTGCCCGAAGTGTGGGACATCTTGGAAGAAGTGATTCGCGAACACCCCATTTTGCTCAACCGTGCGCCTACTTTGCACCGCTTAGGTATTCAAGCGTTTGAGCCAATTTTGATTGAAGGCAAAGCCATTCAGCTGCACCCCTTGGTGTGCGCCGCGTTTAACGCCGACTTTGACGGCGACCAAATGGCGGTTCACGTGCCATTGAGCTTGGAAGCGCAAATGGAAGCACGCACGCTGATGCTGGCTTCTAACAACGTACTTGCGCCTGCCAACGGCGAGCCAATTATCGTGCCGTCGCAAGACATCGTGTTGGGCTTGTATTACATGACGCGCGACAAAATCAACGGCTTGGGCGAAGGCTCGCTGTTTGCCGATGTGAAAGAAGTGCACCGCGCGTATCACACCAAACAAGTGGAATTGGGCACCAAAATCACCGTGCGCCTGAAAGAGTGGGTGAAAAACGATGAGGGCGAATACGAAGCCGTGATTAACCGCTACGACACCACCGTTGGACGCGCGTTGTTAAGCGAAATTTTGCCCAAAGGCTTGCCATTTAACTACATTGATAAAGCGTTGAAGAAAAAAGCGATTTCGCAACTGATTAACGCATCGTTCCGCTTGTGCGGTTTGCGCGACACGGTGATTTTTGCCGACCATTTGATGTACACAGGTTTTGCTTTGGCGGCCAAAGGCGGCATTTCCATTTGCGTGGACGACATGGAAATTCCAAAAGAAAAACCCAAATTGCTTGCCGAAGCCAACGCCGAAGTGAAAGAAATTGAAGACCAATACCGTCAGGGTTTGGTAACCAACGGCGAACGCTACAACAAAGTGGTGGATATTTGGGGACGCGCGGGCGACAAAATCGCCAAGGCGATGATGGACAATTTGTCGGTGCAAAAAGTGCAAGACCGCGAGGGCAACACCGTAAACCAAGAGTCGTTTAACTCCATTTATATGATGGCGGACTCTGGGGCGCGGGGTTCAGCAGCGCAGATTAAACAGTTATCAGGCATGCGCGGTTTGATGGCGAAACCTGACGGCTCAATCATTGAAACGCCGATTACCGCGAACTTCCGCGAGGGCTTGACCGTATTGCAATACTTTATTGCGACCCACGGTGCGCGTAAAGGCTTGGCGGATACCGCGTTGAAAACCGCGAACTCGGGTTATTTGACCCGTCGCTTGGTGGACGTTACCCAAGATTTGGTGGTGGTGGAAGACGATTGCGGCACGGACGAGGGCTTTGCCATGAAAGCCGTGGTGCAAGGTGGCGACATCATTGAAGCTCTGCGCGACCGTATTTTAGGGCGCGTTACCGCCACCGATGTGATTGACCCCAATTCGGGTGCAACCATTATTGAAGCGGGCACGTTGCTAGACGAAAAACTGGTTGATTTGATTGACAATTCGGGCGTGGACGAAGTGAAAGTTCGCACACCGATTACCTGCCAAACCCGCTATGGCTTGTGCGCGAAATGCTACGGACGCGATTTGGCGCGCGGTAAATTGGTGAACGCGGGCGAAGCCGTTGGCGTGATTGCAGCGCAATCCATCGGCGAACCCGGTACTCAGCTGACGATGCGTACCTTCCACATTGGTGGTGCGGCATCGCGTGCGGCGGCGGCGAGCCAAGTGGAAGCCAAATCTAACGGCACGGTGCGTTTTGGTGGGCAAATGCGTTACATCGCCAACAACAAAGGCGAGCTCATCGTGATTGGTCGCTCATGCGAAATCATGATTTTGGACGCGGCAGGTCGTGAACGCGAGTTGCACAAAATCCCTTACGGCGCAACGCTGAAAGTTACCGATGGCGAAGAGTTGAAAGCGGGCACAACGCTGGCAACTTGGGACCCGCACACCCACCCCATGATTACCGAACATGCAGGTCGTGTGGAGTTTGAAAACGTGGAAGAGGGCGTTACCGTTACCCGCCAAACCGATGATGTTACGGGCTTGTCCACTTTGGTGGTGATTGACGGCAAACGCCGCGCCAGCACCAGCAAATTGCTGCGCCCAACGGTGAAACTGTTGGACGAAAACGGCGAGCCTGTGTTGATTGCGGGCACGCAAACGCCTGTTAGCATGACTTTCCCTGTGGGCGCAATTATCCAAGTGCGCGAGGGGCAGGAAATTGGTAAGGGCGATGTGTTGGCGCGTATTCCGCAAGCCACCACCAAAACGCGCGATATTACGGGCGGTTTGCCGCGCGTAGCCGAATTGTTTGAAGCGCGTGTGCCGAAAGACGCGGGTATGCTGGCGGAAGTTACTGGCACGGTGTCGTTTGGTAAGGAAACCAAAGGCAAACAGCGCCTTGTGATTACCGATTTGGACGGCGCAACCCACGAAACCTTGATTTCCAAAGAGAAACAGCTTTTGGTGCATGATGGCCAAGTGGTGAACCGTGGCGAAACGGTGGTGGACGGCGCGGTTGACCCGCACGACATCTTGCGTTTGCAAGGCATCGAGGCATTAACGCGCTACATCGTGCAAGAAGTGCAAGAAGTGTATCGCTTGCAAGGTGTGAAAATTTCCGATAAGCACATTGAAGTGATTATTCGCCAAATGCTGCGCCGCGTGAGCATTGTGGACGCGGGCGATACCCATTTCATCACAGGCGAGCAAGTGGAACGCGCCGAAGTGATGATGGCTAATGAAGCGGCGATTGCAGCGGGCAAAGAGCCAGCGCGGTTTGATAACGTGTTGCTCGGTATCACCAAAGCGTCTTTGAGCACCGACAGCTTTATCTCGGCGGCTTCGTTCCAAGAAACCACGCGCGTGCTCACCGAAGCGGCGATTATGGGGCGCAAAGACGACTTGCGCGGCTTGAAAGAAAACGTGATTGTGGGTCGCTTGATTCCTGCGGGCACGGGTTTGAGCTACCACCGCGCTCGCCGCGCCGCTTGGGCAGGACAACGCGCCGCCGCAGCCGTGGCGGCTGTGGCAGAAAGCAGCGAAGTGATGGCAGCGGAAGCGGCAGAAGCAGCCGATGCCGTGGCTATGGATAACGAAGAAGCATAAAGCGCAGCTATAAAGGCAGCCTGAAAACGAGTAAAATCGCGTTTCAGGCTGCCTTTTTATTTACTTAATCTGAAACCTTTGCGAGACCCTAGGGCAGCCTGAAAATAAGAAATGCCGTCATTCCCGCGTAGGCGGAAATCTTGGTTACATTTAAACAACAGTCTGTTTCTGCAACCGTTTCTGAATATCAAACAAGATTCCCGCCTACGCGGGAATGACGGAGAATTGACTATTTCTTGTTTGTCTTAGGTTTTGCAAAGATTTCAACCCGAAAGGAGTACACGATGACCATGCCCACCCCCGATGTGGCTTATGATGTGTTGGCAAAATTGAACATTGCCTATGAGCGATTAGACCATGCGCCGATTACTTCGGTGCGCGACACGGATATTGTGTTGCCTGGTCAGCAAGTCAAAAACCTGTGCCTGAAAACCAAAAAGGGCAAGCAGTATTTTTTGGTGATTTTGCGTGATGAAAAAAGCGCGGATTTAAAACGCTTGGCGGAGGCGTTGGGCGTGAGCCGTTTGTCGTTTGTGGGCGATGAAGAATTGGCGGAACTGCTGGCGGTGGAAGCGGGCGCGGTTACGCCGTTTGGCGTGCTGTTTGATGCGGACAACAAGGTGCAAGTGGTGATTGATGCGGAAGTGGACGCAACGCAAACGGTGGGCTTTCACCCGTTTATCAACACCACCACGCTCAATATTGCCTACGCGGATTTTGTGCGCTTTTTGGAATATGTGGGGCATTTGCCGCTGCGCGTGATGTGTTGATTGCGCTCAGCTCTGTTTTCAGGCTGCCTTAGTGGTTGGAAAAAGACACATTAGGCAGCCTGAAAAACATTGAGCGAGTTGGGCGAAATGGCAAACTCGGGTATCATGCTTGTGCTTGCTCGTTTGGCTTTGGTTTTACCACGATACAAGCAGCCTGAAAGTGAGAACCTGCATTCACTATTTTTATAGGTAGATTTGATGACATAAAAGCGCGGATACAAGGCAAAAAGCGCAGCAAGGTGAACACCTTGCGAGCATTTTTAACGCGGTAGCCGCGTTTTTAGGGCATTAAAGATGCCTATGAAAATAGTGAATGCAGATTCTGATTTCTTAATCTAATTTATATGGAGTGTTGTATGTCTATCATCAAAATGATTAAAAGTTTGTTGGGCTTGGCGGGCGTGGACGAGACCACGGCAACGGCGATTGGCGGCGTGGCGCAAATGGCGGCGGGCATGGCGCAATCGTCTGCCAATTCGGATGCGTTGGATATGTATTCCGCGCAACGGTATGTGTTTGGCATTGCACGCAGCGTGAGCGGATTGAACACGGAAGATTTTACTGACGCGCTCAAACGCCGCAGCTTTGACGAGGCAGAGATGAAAATTGATACTTTGCGCGAGGATGCGCAAGACTTGGTGAACGATATGCGCGAAGAAGAGCCCGAAGAAGCGGTAAACAACGATATGTCGCTGGCGAAAGCCGCCATCGCGCACGCCGAAGCGTTTGGCAAACTGTTGCCCGAGTTGAAAAACATTGTGGCGTTGTGCCGTAATCAGTCCGATGAGAGTAGCAATACGCCCGAGCTGGACGCGGCGTTTAAAGCGTTTAACGATAAACACGTTGCGCTGACCGATGAGTGGAACAACGCGCTCAATGCGTTTATGGCGAAACACAAAATCCCCGCGCAAATGGGAGAATAAGCCCGTGGCAGCCTGAAAGTGGTTTTCAGGCTGCCTTATTTTTATTGCAATACAAGGAGATGATTGATGAAACAAGTTCGCACAGCCGTAGTGGCTACTTTATTGTTGGCAGCATCATGGGCGATTGCCGCGCCGTCGCCAGTGAAAATGGAAGGCAAAACTTTGCCGCAGGAATTTGTGGGGCAAATGACGCAATCGGAACGGCTGAAAGAATATATCCCCGCCAACGAAACCTTTGAGCGGTGGACGCGCTTGATGGGGTTGCGTTTGCAAAATGCGGCGCAGATTAAGAACCTGTATTCATTATTTGCATAGGCAGATTTGATGGCATAAAAGCGCGGATACAAGGCAAAAAGCACAGCAAGGTTGAACACCTTGCGAGCATTTTTAACGCAGTAGCCGCGTTTTTAGGGTATTAAAGATGCCTATGCAAATAATGAATACAGGTTCTAATAACGACCCGCTGCAAATGGCGCAGAATATGGCGGCTTTGGCGCGGCGACAATATCCTGATATGCCGCAGCCGAATGTTTTGCCGCAGAAGGATGGGACGATTGTGCAGTTTTATGCTTACCAAGCGGGCAAAAATGGTGTGATTGAGTCCAATGTGTTCCGCTATTGGAAAGGCAAAGATGGGCTGTATTCTTTGCAGTTTGCCCGCCGCACGCCCTTGTCTGCTGTAAACGAGACGAGTGCGAAAAAATTGGCAAATCAGAATGTTGTGCTGATTAAAGAGATTGCTGATGTGGATAAGCAGAAAATAGAGAAGGCGTTGATGTTGCGTTGATGGTGTTCTATGCGCCAAAGGCAGCCTGAAAATTAAAATGGAGCGGCGACGGCTCGTCGCCAAATTGGTTATTAAACAGCGCATTACTGATTTGCCAAGATGTCGGCGAGCCGCCGACGCTCCATCGGTTACAGGTTTGGCAAAGGTTTTTCAGGCTGCCTATGTGTAGGGAATAACGGTGCAGTATATTTTTTAGGACATCACCCAAAAGAAAAGGCAGCCTGAAAACACATCCGTTCGTTTTCAGGCTGCCTTTTGCGCTGCGCCCCTAGCCATGAAAATACCCGTAAATCTTCTCTGCCAGCGCGCGGCTGATGCCATCGGTTTTGGCTAAATCGTCGATGCTGGCGGCTTGCACGCCGCGCAGTCCGCCAAAGCGGGTTAGGAGCGCGGCTTTGCGTTTTGCGCCGATGCCGTCGATGTCGCCCAGCGATGATGTGATGCGGGCTTTGTCGCGTTTGGCGCGCATGCCTGTGATGGCGAAGCGGTGGGATTCGTCGCGCACGGTTTGCAGCAGGTGCAGCGCGGGGCTGTTGGGCGGTAGCCTGAATTGCTGGTTTTGGAACGGCAAAATCAGTTCTTCCAAGCCTGCTTTGCGTTCTACGCCTTTGGCGATGCCCACCAGCGGGATGTGTAAGCCCAGCTCGGCCCATACTTCGGTTGCCATGCGGATTTGCCCTTTGCCGCCGTCAATCAGCACGGCATCGGGGAAACGCACGGTTTCGCCGTTGTTGCGGGCTTGTTGCATTTTGCCGTAGCGGCGGGTGAGCACTTCGCGCATGGCGGCGTAGTCGTCGCCTGCTTTGGCGGTGGTGATGGTGTAGCGGCGGTATTGGCCGGGTTGCATGGCGTAGCCGTCATAGACGACACAGCTAGCGAGAGTGGCTTCGCCTTGGGTGTGGCTGATGTCAAAGCATTCTAGGCGTTGCAATTCGTTTTCAGGCAGCCCGATGATGGCGGCAAGGGCGGCAACGCGCTCTTGCTGGTTGCTGTTTTGCAGTTGATGTTGCGCTAGGGCGTGTTCGGCGTTGCGCGTTGCCATGTTGAGCCACACTTTGCGCTCGCCGCGCTCGCCTTGGCTGAACACGATTTGGCGCGGGTGTTCGCTGTTGAGCGCGGTTTGCAGGCTTTCAGGCAGCCTGAAATGACTGATGAACACGTCGGGCTTGGGCTTGCCCAGATAATGTTGGGCGATAAAGGCTTCGGCGTAGTCTTGCGGATTGGGGTTGGGGTCTTGGCGGGTGTCGGGGAAGAAGCTGCGGTCGCCCACGTGCCGCCCGCCGCGTATGCTCACCCAATGCAGGCAGATGCTGCCTTGCGCTTGGGCGATGGCGATGATGTCTATGTCTTGCTGTTTGCTGTTTTGGTTTTGGCTGTCGATGAATTGTTTGGATTGCATCACGGCTAGGGCTTGGATTTGGTCGCGCAGCCCTGCAGCACGTTCAAAGTCTAGCCGTTCGGCGGCTTCGTGCATGGCGGCTTCTAAATCGCGGGTTAAATCGGCGGTGCGCCCGTTTAAAAAGGCGGTGGCGCAGCGCACTTGCTCGGCATATTCTTCGGCGGAAACTGCGCCCACGCAGGGGGCGGAGCAGCGTTTGATTTGGGCGAGCAGGCAGGGGCGGTCGCGGTGGGCGAACACGCTGTCTTCGCAGGTGCGCAGTTGGAATACTTTTTGCAAAATTTCTATGCTGTCGCGCACGGCGTAGCCATTGGGATAGGGCCCGAAGTATTGGTTGGGCTTTTTCAGGCTGCCGCGATAGTAGGCAAGCTGGGGGTAGGCGTGCCCGCTAATCATTAAATACGGATAGGATTTGTCATCGCGGAACAGGATGTTGTATTTGGGCGAGAGCGATTTGATGAGATTGTTTTCCAAAATCAGGGCTTCGGCTTCGCTTTGGGTGAGCGTGATTTCTATCCGCGCCACTTGTTTGAGCATGAGCTGGATGCGTGGCGAATGGCCGTTTTTTTGGAAATAGCTGGACACGCGGCGTTTTAGATTGACCGCTTTGCCAACGTATAACACCGTGCCATCGGCGGCTATCATGCGATACACGCCTGCGCTGTTGGGCAGGGATTTTAGGAAGATTTCTAGGTTGAAGTCGTTGGGTTGGGGGGCGGCGGTGGGCATTTTCAGGCTGCCTATTGGATGATTTTGGGATGGTAGTGGGGAATAAGGCAGCCTGAAAGTGGAAAACGGCTTTCAGGCTGCCTTGGGCGATGGCTCGGCTTGCTGTTTTCAGGCTGCCTTAGATAGCGTTTTGCATCGCGCCATCCACCTGTTGCAAGCCCGTTTCCAGTTTGTCTTGAATGCTGTCGCAAGCAATCGGCTGGGCGGCTTCGTTCCAGCAATAAGCCGTGTTGAATTTCCCGCCGCTGGCAGCGATGTCGCCTTGAAACATTGCGCTGCCGTTGGGGTAGAACACAATGGCGCGGATGGTGTCGCCTTGTTTGTTCACAACGGATGCGATTTGGGCGTTGTCGTCCAAGATGTAGTTGGTTAAGCCTTGGCTGGTTTTTTCCATTGCCAGCACGGCTTTGCCACGGCGCACGTTCACAATAATATTGTCAGACGCGCCTTGTTTAAAATCGCCAATTTGCGCCACATCGCCGCCGCGCGAGAACCACACAATCTGCCCATCGCTTCCATCAGAATCAAACGATTCAATATCGGCATCGTTTTTCAGCACAAAGGGCGAAGTTTGCGGCGTTTGGCTGCTTTGGTAAAAATCTTGCACCACGCGCTTGCCATCGGCGGTTTTGCCCAGCAATTCGCGGTAATAGCCTTCATTGCTGGGCGCGCTGGCGATTTGGCTGTCGCGGTCAAAGTAGTAAACCGTTTTTTCTTTGGCGGGCGTGAACGCAATGGGGCTGGTGTAGCTTTGGCTGTTTTGCGTGGCGATTTGCTGCCAGCCATCGGGCAAGCGCAGCGCATAATCGGCGGTGCGCGGCGCGGTTTGGTTGTGCAAGGTTGCTTTGGCATCCGATTGAGCCAAGCCAACCAATGCGCCGATTGTTCTTACCAGCGCGGCGGCATCATCCGCATTACGGCAGCCTGAAAGCAACAACGCGCACAGCAAAACAATGGTGGTTTTTTGCAACATTTTGAATAACCTTTTCAACAAAAATAAGAGATTTTAACGTTTTTTGGGGTAGTCTTGACTTCTCGCCTTATTTCTTAACAAAAAATAAATTAGAATGCGCACTTTTTTACAAACCACACCTTAAATTAACAGGTGGTGTCCTAAAAAGTATGCTGGCTTAATTATTGTTGATAGAAAGCAGTATTGGTTAGAAATTCTGCAATCTGTTCCTTCCCCCGCTGGCGGGGGAAGGCTAGGATGGGGGAGGTAGGTTTGAACAGCCACCCCACCTCACCCCACCCTAACCCTCCCCCGCCAGCGGGAGAGGAGACAGCAGTGCAGCATACTTTTTAGGACACCACCAATTAACAAAGGGAAATTATGAAACACACCATTCTTGCCGCCGTTATCGGTTTACTCGTTGCCCAGCCAGCCCTTGCCGAAACCCTGCCCATGCCCGTGGAAAAGCTGGGCGAAGTGCAAGGCGTGCCGTTTTACAAAGGCTACGGCTCGTCCATTGATGCCGACCCGCAAAACCCCAAGCGGTTCTACGGCTTAACCGACCGCGGGCCCAATGCCGATGGCGGCGAAAACGTAAAAATTTTCCTATTGCCCCGTTTCACCCCCAGCATCGGGCATTTTGAAATCCAAGCCAACGGCACGATTAAAAAACTGCGCGACATTCCGCTCCGAGATGCCAGCGGCAACCCGCTCACAGGCTTGCCCAACCCCGCAGGCTACGGCACATCCAAAGAAACCGTGGTAGATGCCAACCACCAGCCCTTGCAGCGCGATAAAACAGGCATAGACAGCGAAGGGCTGGCGGTGATGAAGGACGGCACATTTTGGGTGTCAGACGAATACGGTCCGCACATCGTGCATTTTGACCGCAACGGCATTGAGCTGGAACGCATGAGCCCGCGCGGCGTGCAAACCACAGGTCGCCGCCTGCCCGCCGTGCTCGGGCATCTGCGCCCCAATCGCGGCATGGAAGGCATCACCACCACGCCGAGCAACCGCGTGTTGGTGGGCATCATGCAGTCCGCGCTGCACAACCCCAGTAAGCAAGCGGTGCTGAACAAATCGGTAACCCGCATTTTGGTGTTTGACTTGGCAACGGGCAAAACCAAGCAATATCTGTATCAACAAGGCGGCGATTATTGGAAAAACTCCGAAATCCGCGCGCTGGACGAACATCGCTTTTTGGTGGACGAACACAACGGCAAAACGGTGAAACACGTTTATCTGATTGATTTGAACGGCGCAACCGATGTTTCCGACCCCGCCGACAGCGAAACGGGTTTAAAAGTGAACGGCAAAGCGATTGAAGAAAACACATGGGAAGAGCTTGCCGCAGCGGGCATCAAGCCTGTAAACAAAACGCTGGTGAGCGATGTGAAAAAAGACGTGGATTTTCAGTCGTCCAAATTTGAAGGCATGTGGGTTGCCGACGGCGGCAAAACGCTGTGGATTATCAACGATGATGACTTTGGCATTGATTCCAAAGACGAAAAAACCATCGTGCCCAAACGCCTGCCCAACGGCGAAACCGATGCCACGCGGTTGTATCGCATTCCGTTGAATATCAAATAATGCAACATTTAGGCAGCCTGAAAATGGGTTTGAATGCTGTTAGCTTCGCTCGTTTTCAGGCTGCCTATTTGCGGTGTGGGGTGTGTACCGTAGTTTGTAGGTCGGGCATTTATGCCCGACAAATACGAACACATAAAAACGTCGGGCATAAATGCCCGACCTACTTGGTTTTTGCAAAAGTTTCAGGCTGCCTAAAATATTTTACGCAACCCGCAACGCCTGTTGAATGCACCATTTGGCGACGAGCCGTTGCCGCTCCATCGTCCGCGCAACACGCAGCCCGCGCCTAACCAAAAGGCAGCCTAAAAACGCGATGGCTACGTTTTCAGGCTGCCTATTTCTCTGCGCGGCTATTTACGCTTCGGCGTTGCCATCCCCGCCGCTGCCGTCCTGTTCAACTGCATCAACCGCAGCCGCATCCACATCATCCGTGTCATCGCTTTCCGCCACAGGTTCAATGCTTACCAGCGTGGTGCCTTCGTCTAGGTTAATCAGCTTCACGCCCGCGGCGGTGCGCCCTGTTTCGCGTACTTGCTCCACTTTGGTGCGAATCAGCACGCCGCCCGATGTAATCAGCATCAAATCATCGTTGGGCGACACCAGCGTGGCGGCGACCAAATCGCCATTGCGCTCGCCTGTGTTGATGGCGATGTTGCCCTGCCCGCCTTTGCCCTTGCGCGGATAGCCGTCAATCGGCGTGCGTTTGCCGTAGCCGTTGGCGGTGGCGGTTAAGACTTGCAAGCCGCAGTTTTCTTGCGCCACCAGCAGGCTCACGATGCGCCCGTTTTCAGGCAGCCGCATCCCGCGCAAGCCGCCTGAACCGCGTCCGCTGGGGCGCACGCCGTTGCCCGATTTGGGCGCGGCGGTTTCGCTGTCGGCATCATCGTTTTCAGGCTGCATTTCGTTGTCTAACTCGGCATCATCGTCGGCGACATCGGCTTTGCCTGCCCAATATTCGTTAAAGCGCAAGGCTTTGCCCAAGTTGGAGAACAGCATGATGTCGTCTGCGCCGCTGGTTTTCACCGCGCCAATCAAGCTATCGCCTTCTTTGAGCGCGATGGCTTTGATGCCTTTGCTGCTCACATTTTTAAACGCAGAAAGCTGCACTTTTTTCACCATGCCCAGCGCGGTGGCGAAGAACACGTATTCGTTCTCTGGGAACTCGCGCACAGGCAAAATGGCGGAAACTTTTTCGTTTTCGTCGAGCTGAATCACGTTATTAATCGGGCGACCGCGCGAATTGCGCCCGCCTTCGGGCAGGCGATACACCTTAATCCAATGGCAGCGACCCAGATTGGTGAAGCACATCAGATAATCGTGCGTGTTGGCGATAAACAGCGTTTCAATAAAGTCTTCGTTTTTGGTGGCGGCAGCTTGTTTGCCGCGCCCGCCGCGCCGTTGCGCTTGGTAATCGCTGGTGGGCTGGGTTTTGATGTAGCCGCCGTGGGTGAGCGTTACCACCATGTCGCGCGGTGGGATTAAATCTTCATCGGCAATGTCGCCGCCACCAAAGGCGTTGATTTCGCTGCGCCGCTCGTCGCCAAACTGGCTTTTCATTTCTACTAATTCGTCTTCAATAATTTGGCGTACGCGCTCGGGTTTTGCCAAGATGTCTAACAAATCCACAATAATCGCCATCAATGCTTTGTATTCTTTAACGATTTCGTCTTGGTCTAGCCCTGTTAGGTTGCGCAGGCTCATGCGCAAAATGGCGCGGGCTTGCTCGTCCGACAGCCAATAGCCATCGGCTTTTAGCCCACGGTTTTCAGGCAGCCATTCGGGGCGGGCTTGGCTTAAATCCAAATCGCTGCGGCTGAGCATTTCGCTCACCAAGCTGGATTGCCAAGCGCGGCTCAACAAGGCTTCGCGCGCGGCTTCCACATCGGACGAAACCTTAATCAGCGCAATCATTTCGTCAATATTAGACAGTGCAACGGCTTTGCCTTCGGCGATATGCCCTTCGGCGCGGGCTTTTTTCAGGCGAAACAGCGTGCGGCGCGTTACTACTTCGTGGCGGTGGCGCAAAAATTCGCTCAAAATCTGTTTCAGATTAAGCAGGCGCGGCTGCCCATCCACCAGCGCAACCATGTTGATGCCAAAGGTGTCTTGCAGTTGCGTGAGTTTGTAGAGTTGATTCAGGATGACTTCGGCGTTTTCGTTGCGCTTCAATTCAATCACGATGCGCGTGCCGTCTTTGTCGGATTCGTCGCGCAGTTCGGCGATGCCTTCAATGTTTTTTTCGCGCACCAGCTCGCCAATTTTTTCCACCAGCTTGGCTTTGTTTACTTGATACGGGATTTCATCCACGATAATCGCTTCGCGCTCGCCGCCTTTGCCAATCGGTTCAAGATGCGTTTTGGCGCGAATGGCCACGCGCCCGCGCCCTGTTTGATAGCCCGCGCGCACGCCTGTTAAGCCGTAGATGGTTGCGCCTGTGGGGAAATCGGGGGCTTTGATGATGTCAATCAATTCGTTGATGTCGGCTTCGGGCTGGTGCAGCAAGTGTAGGCAGGCTGAAATGGTGTCGCTGAGATTGTGCGGCGGGATGTTGGTTGCCATGCCCACGGCGATGCCTTCCGAACCGTTTACCAGCAGCGCGGGAAAGCGGGTGGGCAGCACCAGCGGCTCTTGCTCGCTGCCGTCGTAGTTGTCGCCAAAATTAACGGTTTCTTCTTCAATATCCGCCAGCATTTCGTGGGCGATTTTTGCCATGCGGATTTCGGTGTAACGCATGGCCGCGGCCGCGTCGCCGTCCACCGAGCCGAAGTTGCCCTGCCCGTCCACCAGCATATAGCGCATGGAAAACGGCTGCGCCATACGCACGATGGTTTGGTACACGGCGGAATCGCCATGCGGGTGGTATTTACCAATCACATCGCCGACCACGCGGGCGGATTTTTTATACGCGCTGTTCCAGTTGTTTTTCAGCTCGTGCATGGCAAACAGCACGCGGCGATGCACGGGTTTTAAGCCATCGCGCACATCGGGCAGCGCGCGCCCAACGATAACGGACATGGCGTAATCCAGATAGGATTTTTTCATCTCGTCTTCTAGGCTGACGGCGATGGTTTCTTTGGCAAATTGGTGGTCGGTGGTGTGGGTCATGAGAGTATTTTGATGGGGTCAAAAAGGGGGCAATTTTAACATAAATTGCGGGGGTTCGGTTGGTTGTAAAACAAGGGGTTAGGGTGGGTTTGCGGATGAGAAAGGCAGCCTGAAACGCTAAATAGGGTTTCAGGCTGCCTTGGGTGTGAGCGGGTTAGTTTAAGGCTTGTTTGTTTAAATATTCATTCAGGTATTTATTCAGTTGGTCGGTATCTTGTTTGAAGTAGCCGTGTTTTTCACCGTTTGATTTGTAGGTAAATTCAAACATGAAAGGTTTACCATCTAGCAACGCCATTTGCACTTTGGCAGTATCAGTTTCACCAATTTTGGATTTTTCTTGTTTTGGCGTGCCGTTGTTTAGGATAGTAGAAAAATCAGTAACACGCTGGGTAAATTCTTGTGTTTTTCCGTTAAATTGCCATGTGAAATTTTGCATGATAAGCAGGCTTTTTTGAGGTTTTTTGAGTTCAATAAACATGATGTCTAAGCCTTTGCTATCTGTACCCATCATGGTTATGGTAAGCAATGAGCCCCCATCTGTTTCGGCTGAGTTTGCCCATACACCAATTAGGTCTTCGGTTTGGATGTGTTGGGCGAGTTGTAGGGGGATTGCTATTTTCAGGCTGCCTTTGGGGATTGATTTGTGCGGTAGCTGGCTTGGTGGCTTTGGGCGCGGCGATGGCGGGGGCGGTAAATGCGAGCGATGCAGTAAGCAGGGCGGTGGCTAGGATATTGCGGGGCATGATGTTTTCTTGTGGGTTTTGTGGATTAAAGCAGCCTGAAAACGAGTGAAGCATAAAACGCCCAATACGCTTTCAGGCTGCCTTTGGATGGATTTATTCTAACCAAGTGATAACATCTCCGGCGGCTTTACGCGCTTTGGGCGCAATATCTTGGGCGCGGTAGCCAAAGGTTACGGCAACGGATACGCCCCATTCGGCGGGGTCAAACGCGCCTGTTTCGGCGAGAGTGCGGTTCATGTCGTCATAATTGAAGCCTTCAATCGGGCAGCTATCTATGCCGATTAGGGCTGCGCCTGTCATCATGTTGGCAAGGGCGATGTAGGTTTGTTTGCTGCACCAGTCAAACAGGGTGCGTTCGTTGTCTAGCAGGTGGGCATCTTGCTCTTGGAAGCTGTGGTATTTGGCGATGGTTTTGCTGATGGCTTCGGGGTCGGTGATGCCGCGCCGTTTGATGCCGTCTAGCATAAAGGGGCTGTCGTAGCGGGCGTTTTTCTTGGCTAGGATGACGACAATGTGGCTGGCGGTGTCTAGCGTGGCGGCCATGCCCCATGCGAAGGGTTTGAGTTTTTGGCGCAGCGCGGGGTTTTGCACCACGAGAAATCGCCACGGCTCGCTGCCCACGGAGCTGGGCGATAGGCGGGCGAGTTCTAGGATGTAGTTGAAATCGCTGGCGCTGATTTTGCGGCTGGGGTCGTATTGGCGGCAGGATTTGCGGTATTGGTAGGCGGGCAGGATTTGCTCGGGGGTGAAGAATGGGGACATAGTGGTTTCCTTTGGGGTTGGGTTGAAAAGGGGGATTATGATTATAATGAGTTTCAACCTTCGCTGCGCTACGGTATAGCCCTGAGCTTGCATAAGTTCGCATGGCTAAATCAAAGATTTAGATGCTTACTTAATACCCAAATCAAAAATTTGGACAAAGAGGTAAGGCTGCCTTTGGCATGTAGGCAGCCTGAAACCTTTGTCATCGGGCATTGATGCCTGACGTTACGTTTTTGTGTGTTGTCGGGCATGAATGCCCTATCTACTGCCATTTCAGGCTGCCTTTGTGTTTATTTGCGTTAAAATAGCCGCCGTTTTTTGGTACACAGTAAACAGGATAATGCGATGGAATCGCGCGATTTTTCGCTGCGCTTGGGCGTGGCGTTGTTGCTTACGGGGCTGCTGGCGGGCTTGGTGGGGATTGGCTTCACCCATTTGCTGCATCTGTTGCAGCAGCTGGTGTTTCATGGCGGCTTGGTGGATGGGCACGTTTCGTTTCGGGAGCTGGTGCAACAGGCTTCGGCGGGGCGGCGGTTTGCGGCGTTGCTGGCGTGTGGCGCGGTGGTGGGCGTGTGTTGGACGCTGTTGCAAAAATATGGCGCGCCGTTGATGGAAGTGAAAACGGCGGTGAAGCAGCCTGAAAAGAATATGCCCGTGAAAACCACGGCGTGCCATGCGATTTTGCAGATTGTCACCGTGGGCATGGGTTCGCCATTGGGGCGCGAAGTTGCGCCGCGTGAGATGAGTGTGGCTCTGGCAACGCCGCTGTCGGGCTGGTTGCGCTTGTTGCCCGCGCAAAAGAGCGTGGTGCTGGCGTGCGCTTCGGGTGCGGGCTTGGCAGCGGTGTATAACGTGCCGCTGGCGGCGACGGTGTTTGTGTTGGAAACGCTGTTGGCTTCTTGGGCGGTGCCGATGGTGCTGGCGGCGTTGTTGGCTTGCGGCGTGGCGGTGCTGGTGGTGCGCGTGGGGCTGGGCGATACGGTGCAATACGCGCATTTGCCTAATTTGGAAAACGTGTCGTTTGACGCGAGTTTTTTGGCTTGGGCGGCGGTGTGCGGCGTGTTAATTGCGCTGGGCGTGAATGCGTTTGCGTGGAGCAATGGCAAGCTGCCGAAGCTGAACAAGGCGAGTTGGAAAATGCTGCCGATTGCGCTGCTGTCGTTTGCGGCGATTGGCGCGCTGGGCGCGTGGCAGCCTGAAATCTTGGGCAACGGCAAGGCGGGCAATCAGTTGAGTTTTGCCGACGCGCTCACATGGCAAACGGCGTTGGCTTTGCTGGCAACCAAATGGGCGGCGGTGCTGCTGGCAACGCTGGCGGGGGCGTATGGCGGGCGGATTACGCCGTCTATGATGCTGGGCGGGATGATTGCTTTTGCCAGCGCGGTGGCTTGGAATGCAGCGTTACCACCGATTTCGGCGGGCGCGGCGGCGTTTGTGGGCGCAACCGTGTTTTTGGGGCTGGCGCAGAATATGCGGCTGACGGCGATTGTGTTTATGCTGGAATTATCGCGGCTGAGCACGGCGTTTTGGCTGCCCGTGTGCGTGTGTATGGGCGTGGCGATGGCGGTGCAGATGGGGTGGGCGCGGCGCAAGGCAGTATAAAAGGCAGCCTGAAAACGGGAATAACGTTTTCAGGCTGCCTTTTCCCCACCCAACTCAATCCTGCCATCCGCCCCCCAGCGCTTGATACAGCCGCAGCAGATTTTCCCCTTCCGCCAGTCTCGCCCGCACCAGCGCATCTTGCGCTTGGCTGGCGTTCACTTCGGCGGTTAAAACTTGGTCTAGCGTGAGCTTGCCCAACTCAAACAAGCGGCGCGATTGGCTGGCTTGGCGGCTGCTTTGCGCGGCAGAATCGGCGGCGCGGGCGCGTTGGCCAAACAAGCCGCGTTGCAAATGGTAGCTGCTGTCCACTTCGGATAGCGCGGTGAGCACGGTGTTGTCGTATTGCGCAGCGGCGGCTTTCACCCGTGCATCGGCGGCGGCGATGTTGGCTTTGATGCGCCCAGCGGTGAACAGTGGCACGGTTACGCCCGCGCTCAATAGCCCGCCTGTGCTTTTGGTGACGGACGACAAATTGTTGTCCAGCCCGATGCGCCCGTTGCTCCACGCAAATTGGATGTCAAAGCGCGGCAGTCTGTCCATTTTCGCGCTGGCGAGCTTGGCGGCGGCGGCTTGCGCTTGGCGTTCGGCGGCGCGCACATCGGGGCGGCGGGTTAATACGTCCAACGGCGTTGCCCCTTGCGGCGCGGCGGGCAGGTTTGCCAACACGTTCGCCCCGCTTTCAGGCAGCCTGAAACCCTGCGGCACTTGCCCCGTCAGCACCGCGATGCTGCGCACATGGGCGGCGCGTTGCGCATCCAGCGTGGCAGATTCGGCTTGCGCGGCGGCAAGCTGCGTCTCCACTTGGCGCACTTCATACGCGCTCACGTGCCCCGCTTTAAACCGCCCCTGCACATAGCGCAACAGGTTTTTCAGGCTGCCTTCGCGCTGCGCCGCCTGCGCCTGCCGCGCTTCCAACGCCCGCGCGTTCAAATAATGCTGCCCGGTTTCCGCTGCCAGCATTAGCTGCGCGCCGTGCCAACGTTCCGCTTCGCCCAACGCCATTTGCCGCGCGGCTTCGGCATCGCTTTTCTTCTGCCCAAAAATATCGGGCGACCACGATGCCGACAACGCCGCGCTGCGCAGGTTGGCGTTGTCAAATTCTGCCTGCGCCAAATGCGAGTTGATGCCGCCCGCTGCGGGGCGCAAGTTGGCAGGCAGCGGATTATCCTGCTTGCCCGTGGCGTATAAATTCGCCCCCGCACCAATTTGCGGACGGCGGTCGGCAGCGGCTAAATCTGCCTGCGCCTGCGCCGCCTGCATGGTGGCTTGCGCCGCTGCCAAATTGCGGTTCTCGCGCAGGGTTTGTTCCACCAAGTCGCGCAGCACAGGGTCCTGCCATGTTGTCCACCAGCGCGATAAATCATTCGGCTTTGGGTTTGGATTTTCAGGCTGCCCATTGGACGCGCCCGCTTGCTCAAATGACGGCGGCACGGCAACGCTGCTGGGTACTTCGGTTTGCACCGCGCAGGCGGCAAGGGCGAGCGGGATAATCAGGGCGAGAAGTTTAGTTGGGGTGTGCATGGTTTTTGCCTTTGGTTTGTTAAGGGAATGGGGAAGGTGGCGCGGTATAGGCAGCCTGAAAGTGGGTTTTAGCTACGCTGAACTTTGTTTCAGGCTGCCTGAAACGTGGGTTCACCGTTTGCGGTTGAGCTTGGAAGCGCAAACAACATGGTAAGTAACTTTGGCGAGCACATAAAACACCGGCAGCATCGCCACCATGTGCCACGCCAGCAGCCAAGCGGGCGGCGTAAGCCAAAACACGGCGATGGCTGCGCCGTAAGATGCCGCCAACAGCAGCGCGCGCACGGCAACATACGCCCAAACCTTGTCGCGGGCGTCGTCATACCAGCCGATAAACACGCCGAATGTGGTGGCGAATAGGTTAAACAGGGCGATGAGTGTGGTCATTCAATTATCCTGGGGCGTTTTGGCTTAGCTCAATCCGTTTTCAGGCTGCCCACCCTTTACCCGCAAGAAAAACAGTCTTCATGTTTTCGCTATTTATCCGCCCCGCGCGAAAAAATACAATGCAGTCCATTCAAACTAAACGGAGCAACAACATGGAAACCGCCTTATTTCTCGGACACGGCAGCCCGATGAACGTCTTACACGACAACGCCTACAACCGCGCCTTCCGCCAAATCGGCGACAGCCTGCCCATACCCCGCGCCATCTTGTGCATCTCCGCGCACGGCTACGGCAACGGCATCCGCGTGGGCAGCAGCCCGCGCCCCGGGCTGGTGTACGATTTCTACGGCTTCCCCGACGCGCTGTATCAGCAGCAATACCCCGTTTCAGGCTGCCCCGAGCTAGCCGAAGAAATCTGCCGCCTGCTGCCGCACGACCGGCCCGACCCCGAGATGGGGCTGGACCACGGCGCGTGGACAGTGCTCAAACCCATGTTCCCCCGCGCCGATATTCCTGTTGTGCCGCTCAGCTTGGACGCAACGCCCGGCAGCGCGGAACACTTCGCGCTCGCCAAACGCCTGCGCCCGCTGCGCGAACAAGGCGTGCTGATTGTGGGCAGCGGCAACATCGTGCACAACCTGCGCGTCTACCGCCCCGATGCCCCGCCGCACCAATGGGCGCAAGCCTTTCGGCTCGGCATCAACAGCGCGAGTTTGACCGCATCGCCGATTACCTGAACCAATGGGGCGACGATGCCCGCCTTGCCGCGCCCACACCCGAGCATTTTCTGCCGCTGCTGTATGTGATGGCGCAACACGACGACGGGCAGGCGGTGGAGCTGTTTAACGATGAAATCATCGGCGGCGCATTAAGCATGACTTCCGTGCGGGTGAATTAGGCAGCCTGAAACGGCATGGCGGTAAATGAACCGTTTGCATGGCGTTGCGCCGCCATACCCACGCTGGGTTGCCGTAGCCCAAGCATTCACGGTTTTTCAGGCTGCCTATGCCGCCACCTAACCAAATTACGAAGCACAACGCGATTGCTTCTTTTGGGCGTATGTTGAATACGCCTTTTTTTGCGCCGTGTTGTTGGATGCGCCCAAGGGCAGAAGAGTAGGTCGGGCATTGATGCCCGACAAACCGCAGCAAATTTAGGGAACATCGGGCATGAATGCCCGACCTACAAACTGTTGGCAAGGCATTGCGGCAGCCTGAAAAAGCAGAGCAGCCGATGAACCGTTTGCATGGCGTTGCCCAAGCATTGATGGTTTTTCAGGCTGCCTTAACGCGCCTTTCAACTTTACCCCTGCTTCTCCAACATCTTACGAAAGCGCACCAACGCCAGCCCCAAAAACACCACCCCCGCCACCGACAACGCCACCAGCTGCACCCAAACCGTTTCCAGCCCCGCGCCGCGAAACATCACCGCCTGCGCAAAATAAGCAAACTGCGTGCTGGGCCAATATTCGCTCACCCGCTGCGCCATTTCGGGCATATTGGCGCGCGGCGATGTGCTGCCTGAAAACATCATAAACACAATATAAGTCGGCACCATTAGCAAGCTGTATTGCGGCATGGTGGGCGCAATGGTCGCCAGCATTACCGACAGCGAAGCCACCGAAAACATAAACAACACCACGCCCAGCGCATACAGCGCAAACGAACCCACCAATTCCGCGCCCACCGCGCCGCCCACAATAAACTTCATGCTCAACACTGCCGCCACGCTCACCACCAAGCCGTTTGCCAAAATTTTAGACGCAACGATTTCGGTGGCGGTTACAGGCATCACCAGCAAATGCTCCATCGTGCCACGCTCGCGCTCACGAATCACCGCCGCGCCCACCAACACCAGCGTAATCAGCATAATATTGTTGCCCGCCAACGCCGCGCCCATAAACCAACTGCTTTCGTTGTTTGGGTTGTATTGCAAATTCACCACCGCGCGGGCAGGCATGGCTTGGCTGATTTGCTGCTTCACGCCCATAAACGCTTGGATTTCGCGGTTAAAAATTTGCGCAATATAGCCCGAGCCCACGCCCGCTTGCGTCATCGCGGTGGCATCCACTAAAAGCTGCACTTCGGGTGCGCGCCCCGCCGCCACATCGCGCTGAAAATTGGGCGGAAATTCCAACACAAAGGTGAGCTGGCTTTTATCCAGCAATTCGTGCGTGTCTTGCGGATTGATGTAAACAGGCTTGGCAAACTGCGGCGGCAGCAGCGCGTCGGCAATCTGCCGCGAAAGCGGGCTGCGGTCGTAGTCCACAATGCCCACGTTGGCGTTGCGCACGTCTGATGTGGTGTTTTTGGCGGAGTTGTACACCATGCTGGTGAACATCATCACGATAAAAATCACCAAGATGGTGTCGCCAAACAGGCTGCGCAGTTCTTTGCCCGATAGGGCGAGAATGTTTTTTAGGGTTCGCATGGGGGGGGCTTTCTTGTGGGGGATTAGGCAGCCTGAAAACTAAAATGGAGCGGCGACGGCTCGTCGCCAAATGGTGTATTCAATGGAGCTTTAATCGGTTGGAAACAATGTCGGCGAGCCGCTGACGCTCCATCGGTTGTAGGTTTTGCAAAGGTTTCAGGCTGCCTACTTCTCTTGCTTTTGCAAACTCAAACATGCCAGCGTTAAAAACACGATGGTAAACATCGCCAGCATGGCAAATTCCCTGCCAAAATCCAGCAAGCCCAAGCCTTTGGTAAAGCCACCGATGGACACGCGCTGATACCACGACGCGGGAAAACTTACGCCAATCACATACGCGCCGCCGCTCATGGTGGAGACAGGGTACATCATGCCCGAGAAGTTGGAAGCGATGGTTACGCTGCCGATGGCAGAGATAAAAAACGCCGCCGTTTGCGATTTGGTGAACGCCGAAATCAGCAACCCAAACGCGGTCGCCGCCGCAACGTGCAACAGCGTGCCAATAAACAACGCCAGCAGCGAGCCTTTAAGCGGCACGCCAAACCAAAACACAATCATCAGCGTGAGCGAGACAAAATTAAACACGCCCATCGCCAAATAAGGCAGTTGCTTGCCCATCAAATACTGCGGCACGCTGGCGGGGCTGGCGTATAGATTGGCGATGGAGCCGATTTCGCGTTCGCGCACCACCGACAGCGCGGTCATAATCGCGGGAATCATGGTCAGCACCATCATCAACACATTGGGCACAATCGCGTTCATGCTTTTAAAGTCTTGATTGTAAAGAAAACGTGGCACAACGGCGGCGGCTTTGGGCAGCTCCATGCCGCGCGCTTTGAGCGTATCCATGTTATACCGCTGCACCATGCTTTGCGCGTAGGCTTGGATATTGCTGGCGTTGAAAGGAATGGTGCCGTCAATGTAAAACCCGATTTCAGGCTGCCTGCCTTGCGCCAAGCTGCGCCCAAAATCGGGCGGAATATCAATCACCAGCACCACTTGGTTGCGCTTTAACCGCGCTTCGGCTTCGGGCAAGGAATATACAGGGGCTTGCTCTTTGAAATAGGGCGAGCCGCGAAAATACTCAATCACGCGGCGGCTTTCTATGGTTTGGTCGCGGTCTAACACCGAAAATTTCAAATTGTTTACGTCAAACGAAATCGCCCAGCCCACCGCCGCCAGCATAATGGCAGGACCAAGCGCGGCGAAAAATAGGCGGATTTTGTCGCGCAGCAATTCTTTGGCTTCGCGGCGGGCAAAGGTGAGCACGGTGGAAAACCAGTAGGATAGAGAATGGGGCATGATGGGGTCTCGGAAGCAATGGGGCAGCCTGAAAAGCGAATGGAGTGGCAACGGCTCGTCGCCAAAGGGTGTGCTGGATGGAGCGATGGGGGTAGATAAGTGGCTGTTGAATCAACCACGTTTTCAGGCTGCCAAATTATAGGGCGTTACTGGACGGGTGTCCAATCTTGCTTTTGGGGCTTGTCAACGCTACTTCGTTTCACATCACCCTAAAATTTGTAAACAAAAACAGCGCGAAACAAACAAATCTTTACAAAAACCGCGTTATGCCATAACATCTAACCCGCGATTTCGCACAAAATTAATCCAAGGAAAAAGAGAGCATGAACAAAACCCTATTAGCCGCGCTGCTGTGCGCGGTTTCGTTATCCGCCCATGCGCACCGCGTTTGGGTGTCCACCGACCACACACACGGCGGCGAAATTTTGAAAGCCGAGCTGGGCTACGGCGAGTTCCCCGAGTTTGAGCCGATTCCCGAAGCACGGCGCGATTTGTTTAAACCGCTGCAACTGATTACGCCCGCAGGCAAGCAAAATCTCGTGCAAAAGGGGACGTATAACTACCAATACCAAAGCGCGAAACCCGTTGCCGATGGCAGCTATTTGGTAACGGCGGAATATGTGCCGACTTTTTGGTCAAAAAACGCAGCGGGCTGGAAACGCCAAAGCATCAAGGAAATGCCTGATGCGTCTTACTGCGAGCAAACGCGGATGTATGGCAAAAATATCGTGAACGTGGGGCATGACAGCGCGGATACGGCGGTGATTACGCGCCCTGTGGGGCAGATGGTGGAGATTGTGCCGCTGGATAACCCCGCCAATGTGCACGTGGGCGAGCGGTTTAAAGTGAAAGTGCTGCTCAACGGCGAGCCACTGCCCAACGCCACGCTCACGGCAACGTTTGACGGCTTTGACACCAGCGACCGTGGCAAAACGCACAAAGTGGAAGCGCAGGCGTTTTCCGATACCACAGGCGACGATGGCACGGTGGCGATTATTCCGCTGCGGCAGGGCTTTTGGAAAGCCAGCGTGGAGCATAAATCGGATTTCCCCGACCCCAAAGTTTGCCAAAAAATCGCCACGTATAGCACGCTGACGTTCCAGATTGGGCATTCTCATCATTAACAAACGTTTTCAGGCTGCCTTAGATAGTGATAAGGCAGCCTGAAAATGTTTTGGGGTGGGGTAAACGCACAAGGCAGCCTGAAAATGATTTTTCCGTTTTCAGGCTGCCTATTGCTTGCCGCAACGGCATGGAATTTGCCCGCGCGATGGCATCGGCGTATATTGTCAATCGCCAATCATTCCCATCTACACCCGCCAACTAGGAGACACAAAATGAGCGAGAAAATTTCCCCCCAAGACATCACCGTGCTGTCCACCACCATGCTGATTCCGCTGTGGGCAAAGGCGGTGGAATATCAACGTCCCGATGCGCTGCTGCGCGACAAAGAAGCCGCGCGTATGCTGGCGATGATTGATTACGACTTCACCCCGTTTACCAAAGCCCACGCTTCGCAAGTGGGCTGCTGCGCGCGGGCAAAATTGTTGGACGACATGGCGGCGCACTTTATCGCCGAACACCCCGATGCCGTGGTGGTGCAGCTCGGCGCAGGCTTGGACGCGCGTTACGAGCGCATGGGGCGACCCGCCGTTACCGCGTGGTACGACCTTGATTTGCCCGAAGTGATAGAAGTGCGGCGTATGCTGCTGCCTGAATCGGGCAATCATTATTTGGGCACGTCCATGTTTGACGAAAGCTGGACGGACACCGTTGCTGCGCATGGCAAGCCTGTGGTGCTGATTATTGAAGGCGTGTTGATGTATTTTGACGAAGCGCAGGTGAAAGCATTTTTTGAAATGGTGCAACGCAAGCTGCCGCACACGCAAATTGTGATGGATGCGCTGTTTAAAAGAATGGTGGGCAAGGCGCAGTATCACGATGCGTTGAGCCAAATGGGCGAGAAACCGCCCGAGTTTCGCTGGGGCATCAGCAATGCGAACGATGTGTTGAAGCTGGCGCAGGGCAGCCGCTTGGTGGAAGAGCAATATTTGAGCGATTATTGCGGCAAGCGGTATCCGTTTATTTTGCGGTTGATTTATAAAACCAAATGGGGGCGGGAAAATATGGATATGCGGATGCTGCGCGTGCAGTTGTAAACATAAAAGGCAGCCTGAAAATCAACTTTCAGGCTGCCTATGCAAATAGTGAATACAGGTTCCCAAATTTGCGCCCATCGCCGTAATGCAATAGAATAGACATTCTATACTTATCGCGCCAACACGGCATTAAAGGAAAACGACATGACCACCTTCACCCCCCAATCCAGCTACACCAAAGAACAACTGCTCGCCTGCGGGCGCGGCGAACTGTTTGGCGCGGGCAACGCCCAGCTGCCGCTGCCCGATATGCTGATGATTGACCGCATTGTTGAAATCAACAGCACGGGCGGCAAATACGGCAAGGGCGAAATCATCGCCGAATTGGATATTAACCCTGATTTATGGTTTTTCGGCTGCCATTTTATCGGCGACCCCGTGATGCCGGGCTGCTTGGGCTTGGACGCGATGTGGCAGTTGGTGGGCTTTTATCTGGGCTGGACGGGCGCACCCGGCAGGGGTCGCGCATTGGGCTGCGCCGAAGTGAAATTCAGCGGACAAGTGCTGCCCAAGCACAAAAAAATCACCTACCACATCCACATCAAGCGTGTGATGAACAGCAAGCTGGTGTTGGGCATCGCCGATGCCGAAATGAGCGTGGACGGCAAAAAAATCTACGAAGGCAACGGCTTGCGCGTGGGTTTGTTCACCAGTACCGAAGATTTTTAATCACGCCAAAGGCAGCCTGAAACCGAAAATCCCTTTTCAGGCTGCCTTTTATCTATTCAAAGCCGAGATTTCTACACAATGCCGAAACCATCCCCCACGTCATTCCCGCGCAGGCGGGAATCTTGGTGGCGGTTAAACAAAATGGTTTGTTTTTAAATAAACTGTTGGGTATCAGGCAAGATTCCCGCCTGTGCGGGAATGACGGCGTTGCCAATTCTGCCGTCTGACAAGATTTCAGGCTGCCTTACCAATAGGAGATAACACATGAAACGAGTGGTCGTAACCGGCATCGGCATCGTATCCAGCTTGGGCAACAACTGCCGCGAAGTGCTGGCATCGCTGCAAAACCTAAAATCAGGCATTTCGTTTGACGAAAGCTACCGCGAAATGGGCTTGCGCTCGCACGTTGCGGGCAACATCAACATCGATTTGAAAGAGCGCATCGACCGCAAAATCCTGCGCTTTATGGGCAGCGCACCCGCCTATGCCTACATCGCCATGCAGGAAGCCATTGAAAATGCAGGCTTAACCGAAGAACAGGTTTCCAATATCCGCACCGGCATCGTGGCAGGCAGTGGCGGCGCATCATCGGCATCGCAAGTGGAAGCCGCCGACGTGTTGCGCGCCAGCGGCATCAAGCGCGTCGGGCCTTACGCCGTAACCAAAACGATGGGTTCAACCGTTGCTGCCTGCTTGGCAACGCCGTTTAAAATCAAAGGTGTAAACTATTCCATCAGCTCCGCCTGCTCCACTTCGGCGCACTGCATCGGACACGCCGCCGAGCTTATCCAACTGGGCAAGCAAGACATCGTGTTCGCCGGCGGCGGCGAAGAAGTGTCGTGGCAGATGAGCAGCCTGTTTGACGCAATGGGCGCATTGTCCAGCAAATACAACGACACGCCGCACACCGCCAGCCGCGCCTACGATGCCAACCGCGACGGCTTTGTGATTTCGGGCGGCGGCAGCATTCTGGTGCTGGAAGAGTATGAACACGCCAAAGCGCGCGGCGCAAATATCCTATGCGAATTAACCGGCTATGGCGCAACATCAGACGGCTACGACATGGTGCAGCCATCGGGCGAAGGCGCGGTGCGCTGTATGCAGATGGCGCTGGCGCAACACGGCGGCAGCGTGGACTACATCAACGCCCACGGCACGTCCACCCCCGTGGGCGACACGCGCGAATTGGGCGCCATCCGCGAAGCCTTTGCGGGGCAAACCGTGCCGCTTATCAGCTCCACCAAATCGCTATCGGGTCATGCGCTCGGCGCAGCAGGCTCAAACGAAGCGATTTATTCTATCCTGATGATGCAAAACGATTTTGTCTGCGCCAGCGCAAACATTGACACGCTGGACGAGCAGGCAGAAGGCTTGCCCATCCTGCGCGAAAACCGCAGCCTGAAACTGAACGCGGTGATGTCCAACAGCTTTGGCTTTGGCGGCACGAATGCCACGCTGATTTTTAGCCGCGTGGCGTAAGTTGAGACAATCAAGGCAGCCTGAAAACGTATTTCTCGTTTCAGGCTGCCTTGTCTTTTCCAGCCAATCGGCTACAATGTGCAAACGTTGCTACATACAAGGAGGCGATTATGCAAACCATCAGCAGCCGCGAATTCAACCAAAACGTCGCCAAAGCCAAAAACATGAGCGATACCGCCCCCGTGTGCATTACCGACCGTGGCGAACCTGCCTATGTGTTGATGAACTATGCGGCGTATCAGTCTTTAAGCAAACACCCCAAAAGCAATGCCGAACGGCTGGGCATGAGCGTGGAAGATTTGGAATTTGTCGGCGAAGTGGAGTTTCCACGCTGCATTATCGCCGACCGCGAGGAGTTGTTCTGATGTATTTGCTTGATACCAATGTGTTATCTGAAATTCGCAAAATCCAAAGCCGCCACACGCCGCCTGAGTTTTTGGCGTGGTTCAACGCAATCAACCTGAACGACTGCTACCTTTCCGTCATCACCTTGCTGGAAATAGAACAAGGCATTTTGCGCGTGCGGCATCGTGGCGACGAAGCCAAATTTATGCGCCTGCAACAATGGCTGAACAACACCGTTATCCCCACCTTTGACCAACGCATTCTGCCCATCGACCGCCACACCGCCCGCATCTGCGCCCGCCTGCACGTGCCCGACCAACGCCCCTACAACGACGCGCTGATTGCCGCTACCGCTATCCGCCACGACCTTACGCTGGTAACGCGCAACGTGCGCGATTTTGCCGAACTGAACGTGCCGCTGCTCAACCCGTTTTCAGGCAAGGCATAGTTTGAGAAGCCGACCAAAGGCAGCCTGAAAACGTATTTGAATTGCTGTTTTGGCTTCGCTTGTTTTCAGGCTGCCTTAATTTTTGGAAAAACAGGAGTGAAAAATGAAAACCTATGCTAACCGCGCCGAGCTAATCGCCACCATTCACACCGCGCTTGACCGCTATCTTGCCGAGTTCGCCGATATTCCCGAGCAGGCGAAGGACATTCGCGCGATGGCTGGCGAAAAAACACCGTCTGAGCATTTGGCGTATCAGCTGGGTTGGACGCAGTTGCTGCTGCAATGGGAACGCGATGAGCAGGCGGGCAAAACCGTGCACACGCCTGATGAGGGCTATAAATGGAATCAACTGGGCGATTTGCATCAGCATTTTTACCAAAGCTATGGTGGTTTAACACTTGCCGAGCAGCAGACGCGCTTGCATGAACAGGTTGAGCAAATTTGCGCGTGGCTGGCAACGTTGCGCGATGACGAGCTGTTTCAAACAGGCGCGCGCCAATGGGCGAACAACAGCGCGGGCTGGGCGATTGTTAAATGGGTGCATATCAACACCGTTGCGCCGTTTACCAACTTTCGCGACAAGATTCGCCAATGGAAAAAGACAGTGTTATCGGTATAAAAAGGCAGCCTGAAAGCATACTTTCAGGCTGAAACCTTTGCAAAACCAAATAGCCGATGGAGTAGCGATGGCTCGTTGCCCAATGTTGGATGAAATAGGATGGCATTTATCATCAGCCAAAATATCAGCGCGCCATTTTCAGGCTGCCTATCGCTTGCGATAAAACCCGCTGTTCACATACGCCTGCTTGCCTTCTTGCAGCAGCACAAGGCACACCGCCGCCAACGGCAACGCCACCAGCATGCCCACAAAGCCAAGCAGTTGCCCAAACGCCATCAGCGAGAAAATCACCCAAAACGGCGACAAGCCGATTTTGTCGCCCACGATTTTCGGCGTAATCAAGAAACTTTCCGATAGCTGCCCCACGGCAAACACCGCCCATACCGAAATCAGCCCGCTCCACGAGCCAAATTGCAGCAGCGCGGCGAGCGTTGCCAGCAGCAGCCCCGTAAACGCGCCCAAATACGGCACAAACACCAAAATGCCCGCCACCATGCCAATGGCAAAGCCCGATTCCAAGCCCGTGAGCATCAGCCCCGTGCCGTAGAGCAAGCCCATAATCAGCATCACCATCAGCTGCCCGCGCAAAAATTCGCCCAGCACGGTGTTCATATTGCCCGTGATGCGCTGATAGGTGGCAAGGTAGCGGCGTGGCACGAGTTCGGTTACGCCCGCTTCCCAACGTGCCCAGTCCAGCAAAAAGTAATACAGCAGCAGCGGCAGCAAAATCAGATTACTCAGGCTCATGGCAAGCGATGTGCCGCGCTCCATCAGCGTGGGCAGGGCTTGCTGGATTTGCGCTTGGATATTTTGCGCGTTGCTGCGCAGCCATGCGGCGGCGGTGGTGCTGCTGAGCGAGATGTTGCTGCCCAATTTTTGGTTCAGCCACGGCAGCGCGGTGTGATGAAGATAATCAGCAAGCTGCGGCAGCTTTTGGATAATGCTTTGCGATTGCTGCACCAGCATCGGCACGATGACCAGCAGCAGCGCGGTGAGCAAAAACAGCGCGAACAGCATCACCCACATAGACGCGCGGGCGCGCTTGATTCCGTGCGCTTCTAGCTTGCTCACCAGCGGGTTGAGAATATACGCCAGCACGGCGGCAACAATAAACGGCGTGAGTATGCCGCCGAGAAAGTGGAAAAAGGCAACCAAAAAGGCGATAAGCAGAAAACCCGCCAGCCACGGCAGCCACGGGCGTTTTTTGTTGGGGAGATACATGATGTTGTTGTGTGCGGGTGGTTGAGAAAGGGGGATTGTAAACAAAAAAGGCAGCCTGAAAGGGGGGAATTTTTGGTTTTTGCTTTGCAAAAGCGTGTGGACGCGCTTTCAGGCTGCCTTTGGCGGGGTGGGGTGTTTGTGTGGGCAAAGATGAGTGCTGTTTGGTTTAAAGGCAGCCTGAAAGGGGGGAAATCCGTTTTCAGGCTGCCTTAGTGTTTAATCTTTTCGCCGCGTGATGCGTTTGTACAGCCAATTTTTGCTTAACAACGCTGCGGCAAACAATACGCTGGATAGCAGGACTTGCTTGTCAAACAGGTGTTCTGCGCCCAGCACTTGCCGCAGTTCATCGGTGAAGTGGTGGACGGTTAGAGCTATCGCTAGGGCGATGATGCCGCTGGTTAGGCTGGTTAAGATGGGGGATTTCATGGTGGATTGCTTTCGTGGTGGCGGGGCGGGCGAAATGTGTTGCTGTTGGGGCGATAAGGCAGCCTGAAAGTTGATTGTACCGATTTCAGGCTGCCTTGATGCTGGCTGCAAATGGTGGACGCTGCGGTGGGGTGCAGGGGCGTGCCCCTGCTCGTGGTAGGCGGCGAAACGCCTGCTCTGGCAAAAATAAGGAATGTTTTGATGCAGCCTTAAACCGTGTGTTTAACCGCGTGCGCAGCAAGCTGCACACCCTACGGCTGATCTCTCACATCGCAAACCATTCGCACACAAAAAGGCAGCCTGAAACGGGAAAAACCCCTTTTCAGGCTGCCTTTGCTTACTGCTGCTTACGGCATCAGCGCATCATCGTGCTTGCGCCCATGCTTACCATTGGAACAACGCGCCTGCGCCCACGCGGCCTTTGGTATTCACGGAGAAATTGCCTTTGAAAATCCAGTTGCCGCCGTCGGTCATGGCTGATGCGCCTACGGCAAGCGCGGATTGTCCGCCGTAGTAGCCTGTGCCTACGCCTAAGCCAAACGCGCTGGGTCGGGTAACCTGCGGAATCGTGCCTTGGGCGATTGCGCCAGCGATGCCTGCGTTGGCACGGTCTTGGTTTTGGTCAATTTTGTTTTCCAACTGCTGCATTTGGGCGGCGGCAACTTGTCCTGTTGCGCCGAGTCGGGCGTTCAGTTGGCTCACGTTGACGGTATCGGTGGGGGCAGTACCAGGGGCAACGTTGGTGATTTTGTTGCCTGCTGCGTCAATGCCTGCTTGGGTTACGCTGGGGCCGCCGTTAATCGTCAAGCCGTTGTTGTCGATTTTTTGGTGTTGCCGGTGGTAACGCTGTCAAAGCTGGCGTTGTCTTGGGTGGCGATGCTCACGATGTTGCCTGTTTGGGTTACGCGAATGTTTTTGCCGGCATCAATGGTAACGGTTTTGCCTGCGTTCACACGCTCTACGCTGCTGCCTGACACGCTGCCTGCGCTGGCGGTGGTGGTCAGGTTGAAGCCTGCTTGGTTGATGGCGTTGGCAATATCGCCTGCGGTGGCGAGTTTGCCTGCATCGGCGGCGGTTGGGGCTACGATGCTGCCGTTGGCGGCGGGCGTGGGCGCGGTGGTGTTGGCTTTCAGGCTGCCGTCTGCGGCTTTGGTAATCGTGGTGCCGTCTGTTTTCACGGCAAGGTCATACACGGTTGCTCCTGCGCCGTTGGTGCTGGGGGCGATGCTGACGCTGCCGTCGTTGGACGTTACCACAGTTTTGGCGGCGGCGATGTTGGTGTTGATGTTGTTCAACGCGGTGTGCAATTGCCCGCCGTTTACGGCATCTTTGCTGTTTGCGCCAATCGTGCCGTCTGCCACGTTGGTGATTTTGTTGCCGCCGTTGTTCAGCCCATCGCCTGTTAGGCTTACGGCGTTTTTGCCTGTGGGGGCAATGGTGATGCCGTTTGCGCCTGTGCTGGTGGTGTTGCCGTTGTTATCCGTGGTGGTTACGCCTGCGCCGTTGGTAACGGTTTTGTTGCCATTGGCATCGGTGGCGGTGATGCTGGTTACGTCCAACTCGCGTTTCAAGCCCACGGTAATCGTGCCGTCGCTGCTTACTTGGGTGCGAATATTGTCGCTGTTGTAGTCAGCGGCAAACGTGCTGCCCGTTTTCAGGCTGCCTGTGCCTTGCACGGTGAGCGTTTCGCTTGGCTTGATGGTTTCGTTATCGGTGATGATGCCGCTGGCTTTTTCGTTGCATGCGATTTTGAAACCAGCGTTGGCGGTGTTGGCAGAAGTTCTGATGGATTGGATTGCACCGTGAACGGTGTTTTGCCCCGTGCCGCCGATGTTGGTCATGCTAATCGTGCCGTTGGGCGACAGGGCAGCGTTGCCGCCGAGGATGTTTTTGATGCTGGTGCCCACGTTGCCGATTGCCTGCTGGGTGAGATAAAGCTGGCTGCCGTTGACGGCATCGGTGCTGGCGGCGGAAATGCGCCCCGCGCCCACGTTGGTGTTCGCGCGCTCGCTGCCCGATTTGCCTACGCTCACGGTGGAAGCAACGTTGTCGGCAGCAAAGCCGCCGTAGGTGATGTTGTTTACGGTAACGTTGCCGACTGCGCCAAAGCTGGCTGCGCTTTCAGAATCCGCGCCAAGGGCAACGGAGTTATTGTGGGTGGCTTTTGCGCCCTTGCCCAAAGCCAGCGAATTGGAACCGCTGGCGGCGGCTTGGCGGCCAATGGCGACGGCTTGCACGCCATTGGCTTTGGCGGCGTTGTCTGCCTGTGGCGCGCCGCAATCGCAATCGCACCGATGCCTTTGGCTTCGGCACTTTGCCCTGCGGCGAAGCTGTTTTGCGCTCCGGCATTTGCGCCTACGCCCAAAGCAATCGCGGCTTGCCCTTCAGCTTTGGTGCGGTTGCCGATGGCAAGGGAATTGCCGCCGCTGGCGCGGGTGCGCTCGCCAATGGCAACGTTGTTGGTGGTGGTAACGGCGGCAGAGCCGTTGTCTGTGCCGTCGGCGTATGCGCCCAGCGCGATGTTGTGCTTGGCCTGAATGCCTTTTGCCGCGCCCGTACCAATCCCAATAACGTTATCCACCGCAACGGTATTGCCCACATTGCTGATTGCGCCTTCGCCGATGCCGATATTGCTGTTGTTATTGGCGTGCCCTGTATTCATGCCTGCTTGTTTGCCGATAAACACATCGGCACGACCCGCCGCGTTGGCATTCCAGCCCAGCGCGGTGGCGTTCAATCCTGTGGCTTTTGAGCCATCGCCCAAAGCGGTGGAAGCGTTGGTTGCGCTGGTGTTCGCGCCCACGGCAACCGCGCCATCATTAGTAGCAGCAGCCTGAAAACCTGCGGCAATGGCGTTTTTGCCTGCGGCATTGGCTTGCGTGCCGACTGCCACGGAATTGGCGGCATTGGCAACGGCTTTTACGCCCGCTGCCAACGAATCCGTGCCTGTTGCGCCGTCATTGGCGTAGTTCGTGTCTGCGCTGTTTGCCCTGATTTCACGCTGTAATAATGGGTTTGCCCAGCCTGCATTTGGCTGGCAATGGCGTAAAGCAGGCTGCCGTTAATGGCATCGGTGCTGGTGGCGGTGATTGCGCCTGCGGCAACGTGTTTGATTTGGCGGTTGTAATTCGCATTGCCCACGGATACTTGGTCGCCCGCCGTAATATTAGTGCCTGCAAAGCCGTTGTAGGTGATGTTGCCGATGGTGGCGGTGGTAACAGGCGTGGCGTTGGTGTTGGTGTTGCTGTTTGTGCCGAGTGCAACGGCGTTGGCTTTGTCAGATGTTGCGCCTGTGCCGAGCGCAAGGCTGTTGCCGCCTTTGGCAACGCTGTTTGCGCCGATGGCGGTGTTGCCGCTGGTGGTCAGCTCGCTGCCTGCGGCAAATTTGTTGGCGTTGGTGCCGATGGCGATGTTGTTTTCAACGGCCGTGCCTGCCGCTCCTGTGTATTGCCCTGCATACGCGCCCAAGGCAAGGTTTTGGCTGCCGACAATGTTTTTGCCTGCATCGCGCCCGAATGCGCTGTTACTGCTGCCTGCAATGTCTGTGCCGGAATGGTAGCCGAAGGTTGCGTTTTGGCTGCCTGTTACACGCTGACCTGCTTCAATGCCCATGGCGTAGTTGTCTGCACCGGTTACGGTTTGCCCTGCGCGCGCGCCGATGGCGTAGTTGGTGTTGCCGTTTACGGCTGTGCCTGCACTTGTACCAATGGCAACGTTTTCTGTGCCGCCTGCCATGCCTGTACCCGCGCCGTTGCCGATGGCGATGCCGCTGGTATTGCCTGTGGCGGAAGAGTTGCCGCTGCCTGCGCTTTTGCCAATGAAGACGGCATTTTGCGAATTGGCGTTGCCTGTGGTTTCGCCGATGGCAATTTGATTTGCTGCGCCTGCGGTCGCTTTGTAGCCCAGCGCAACGGCGCGGTTGCCTGATGCGGTGCTGTTGCCGCCGATGGCGATGACATTGTTTACCGTGCCGTCTGCGATTGTGCCTTGCGCTTTGGCGTTGTTGCCGATAGCAATGGCGTTGTGCCCTGTGGCGGTGGCAAACGCGCCTTGCGCCATGGCAGGGCCGTAGGTTTCGTTGGTGATGGTGTTGGCGGCTGTGCCGTTTACGCTGCTGCACCCTTGTGCGTTTGCGCCTTGCCCGAATGCCATATCGCCTGCGGTTTGGGCGGTAGCAGAGCTACCCACGGCGAGCGAGTTGCTGCTGCTGGCGGCGGCTTTGTAGCCCGCGGCAAGCGAGGTTGAGCCTGATGCGTTGGCTAGGCTGCCGATTGCCGCGCTGTTCCATGCGCTGGCGGCGGAAGTCATGCCAACGGCCAATGCGCCTGCTTCGCTGGCTTGTGCGCCTACGCCGATGGCAGTTGCTTGGCTATTGATGGCTTTTGCGCCATCGCCTAGCGCGGTGGCGGATTGGTGGCTGGCAACTGAGCCTTGACCTATTGCGGTTGAAGTTGCGCCGCTGGCAGCTGAGTTGGTGCCGATAGAAATGGCATTGTTGTTGGTAGCTTTTGCGTTGGTGCCTGCGGCAAACGAGCTTTGGTTGTCGGCTTGCGCGCCTGTGCCGATGGCGGTGGCATCTTGCCCTGCGGCGGTTGTGGTGGTTACGGTGCTGCCTTTAATGACAATTGAGTTTTGCCCTGTGCCATTGCCCACCGAAGCGGCTGCTGTGGCTTGTCCGCTTGCTAATAGCAAGGAGGTTGCCAGCAGAGTTAGGCTTTTGGCACGACTGCTGGATTTACCTTTGCCTTTGGCGGTTTCTTGTACGGCTGTCCATGTGTTTGTGTGTTCGTTCCACACAACGCGATAGGTTTTGTTCATGTATTTTTCCTGTGAGTTTAAGAACCTGTATTTACTATTTTCATAGGCATCTTTCATGCCCTAAAAACGCGGCCACTGCGTACAACCTTGCTGCGCTTTTATGTCATCAAATCTGCCTATGCAAATAGTGAATACAGGTTCTAAAAAATAAAACAGGAACAAACGATGTTTCTGTGCTTGATTGATTGAACTGAGCCTTTTCAGGCTGCCATAAAAAAGCCTTCTCATAAAAGAGAAGGCTGGGTGTAATGGAATCGGCGAAATTATACAACGTTTGATTTTGTGTGCAATGGGTAAATCGTTGTATTTTTACAAAAATGTGGCTGGGCGCTAGGCAGCCTGAAAGCGGTGGAAAGAGTTTCAGGCTGCCTTGGTTTACTGAATAACGCTGTCCACCGCTCTGCGCTGCGAGTAGGGCATGGCAGCGGCGTAGCCTAGCCGCAGTAGGATTTGCGGTTGTTTGCCGCCGAGCATGGGCAGTTGGGCGAGCAGGGCGCGTTGAGTGGGACTTCGCAGGGTTGGTTGAGATAGGCGTGGGCGATGTTGTGCTGGGTAAGCGCGAGCAGGGTGCGTTGCAGCATGCGCCCTGTGGCGAGCCATGCGACGGGGTGGTTGTCTGCGCTGGCAAGCAGCAGGTGCGATGAGCTGGCGATTTTGGCGCGGTCGCTGCGGTTTTGCCGTTTGGCGTTGAGCATGGTGCGGATAATGGGGCGTGAAATCCATGCGGGCAGGTTGGGCGCGCCAATCACGGCGTAGCTGAGCCCGTCGTGGGTGGCGTTGCTGTGGCTTTTGTTGAAGCGTATCCATGACAGCAGTTCGGCTTTGAAGGCGGGGTCGTGCATTTGCGCGGCGTTGCCTGCCATCACGGCTTGGGTGAGCGTGGCGAACTCGGGCGCGTTTGGGGCGAAGGCGTGTAGGGAAACGGTGTTGCTTTGTTGGGCGGCGAGTAGGCTGTCTAACTCGGTTTAGGGAATGGTTTGACCGTTGTAGGTGGCGCGGTTGGTTTGACGGCGGGGGATTTGGGCATATAGGGCTTCGTTTTCAGGCTGCTTTTGGTTTTCAGGCTGCCTGTGTAGGGTGATGTGGATGGCGTGGTTGTCGGCAAGATGGGCTTGGGCGGTGTAGCCGAAATGGACGGCGGTAAGGCAAAGGTTTTCGGTGGCGCAGCCCAGTCTGATAAAGAGTTCGCGGTCGTCGCCATCTACGGCGGGCAGGCGGTTTGGCAAACAGCGTGAGTAGCAAAGCGGCACACCCTACGCTACCTTGTTTTCAGGCTGCCTAATGCTGTGTTGATGGGAACGGCATAGGCAGCCTGAAACTATGGGCAACGCTGGCGCAGGGTTTGGGCTTTTTGGCGGGCGTGGGCGGCGGCGAAAAGGTTAAACGGGAACACGGCGGCGCAAAACAGCCACCATTTGCCTGCGGCGGCTTGGTGGGCAAGCAGGATTTCGCCGCTGCCTGCTTCGGCTGATTCGGTGAAGCGGGGGTTGGCGGCGGTGAGCAGGGAGTGGAGCAGTGGGTGCATGGGGGTTTCCTTTTTGAGTTGGGTGGTTGGGATTGGGTTTCAGGCTGCCTTAAACTGGCGCAGCAGGTAATCAAACAGCGCATCAGCGGCATATTCGGCGTGTTCTCGGCGCACGGGGAGATTGAAGTAGTAGCTTTGGTCGGCAAAGCGGCTGCGGATGTGGGTGGGCAGGGCGAACATTTCAGCGTAGGCTTCGGCGATTGGGCGCATGGCGGCGGAGATGGCGGCTAGGTCGCCATCGCGTTCGGTGATGTCGTAGAACAAGATGCAATGCTCGGCATCTAGATTGGTAATCGTGATAACGGGGTAGCGGTGGCGAGCGCAATAGTCGTAATGGCTGCTATCGGCGGGATTGCGGGTGAATTTGCGGATGGGGTGCATTTTCAGGCTGCCTTGGGGATGGGTGGAATGGTTGTGGTGTTGCAAAAAAGGGTTAAGACATTATTTTATAATTGCTTTTGTTGAAAGGCAAAAGGCAGCCTGAAAATTATTTTTCGCGTTTCAGGCTGCCTTTTCTGTGCTCAAACAACGTATTCAGGCAGTCTGAAAACGGCCAACAAAAAAACGGCATCTGTTTTAATACAGATGCCGTTTGCTTAGCGATTAACTGGTTTAGAAGATTTCACGCCATGAAACGCGGCGGAGAGCAGGGTCGCCCAAGCGTGGGAACACTTCTTCCAAGATAGGCTTACCTGTTGAGTCTTTGGAAACCAAATAGGTTTTACCGTTGATGGTCAGCGTTAATACATAAGCAGAACCAGAAATATTGAATTGCTTACGGATCGCCTCGTCAGTTCTTAAACCATCATAGAAGTTTTTCAAACCCGCGCCGTTTTCGGTGTAAAGCGGATAAGTGTAACCCGTTTGAGTGGTGGTATCGCAAGTGAGCGTTGCTGATTTCGCATCAATGTATGTATTCACCAATACATAGCGGTTTGCTTGCAAGGTAATGTCATAGATAACTTGCTCGTAGGCTGTTTTACCATCGCTACGTTCTGTTTTACCCAGATTCATATACCAGCCTTTTTTGCTACCCCAGTCAATTTCATTGGTAGACAATTTATTACCTGTTACTTGTTGCTCTTGCAATTGTGCATAAGTAACTTGGGTAAACGGTTGACGGCTTACCGCAGTAGTATCACGCAAACCATAAATACTTTGGATGCCTTGTGCATAAGTATCATCGGTGCTGAGATAGCCATTTATGCGGATACCGGTACCAAAGTTGATGATGGGGTCAGCACCAATCAATCTATTTTGAGACACAACCACTCGAGAAGAGATAGGCTGTCTTCCTGCGTTTACAGGGTTGCTGCGTGTTTCAAATAGTTTATTGGGTCTAACGCTTGACCAGCTAGCTGCGGTGTTACCGTTTAAGTCAAAACGCCATACATTACCTTTGATATCGCCAGCATAAGCGTAGTCGTAAATATTGTCGCCATCTACGTCAAATGGGGTAACGTATGCGATGCCGTTTGGATCATCTTTCGTGCCGCTTTCACCTGTGCCGATAAACACAAATGATGGAACACCTGTGGTTTGATTGATAGACATCACATAAATGCCCGCTTCGCCATCGCTAGCGGTACAGTTGCCGTTTTCTTCATCTTTGGTGTTACACCAACCATTACCAAACACCGCACCCCAGTTGCCATCGTGGAAGCGACCGAATACAGGCGTGCCGTAAGAGTTGTGCAAATTATTCCAAATAGGCGCATCGCCATTTGACCACTCACCGATTACATTAGCGGCAGTAAAGTTGTCAGGGTCGGTTACATCCAAAGCGTAAACAGTGCTACCACCTGCGCCCAAACCACTCATCAACCAAGTGTGCCATTGACCACCATAGAATACATCGCCTGTTCCCGGAGGCGCATCGTTATAGTAGTTGTGGGCATATTGCTCATGGGTAAAGTCTTGCGCGTAGTTAGTTGAACCACCAGTAGTGGTTACTTTGGCGATACGTTTCAACACGCTAGAAGGCATATAAGCCATCAATTCATAACCATCGCTGGTTGCCAAATTTACTTTGCCAGCAGCAGTATGCGAACCTGCGCGGAAGCCATGCAAGAAGCCATCGTTAGAGCCTGCGTAAACAACATTGCTACGGCTCATGCGGTTTGCTTTGTAAGCAGCATAGTTTTGCGTAGCATTAGCTTCTGCACCTGTTGCACCTGTTACTTTATCGTTAAAGCTTGGGTTAACCGTGCTGTAATCTTTGTCAGGATAGCCCACCCATAATGGTGATGAGTTGATGATGTCGCCCAATACGCTGCGGCGCGCACGGAAACCATTAACAACAGTAGCATCCGATGCTTCGTTGGCGCGATCGCCACGCAAATAGTTCAAGCGTGCTTCGCCGCGTGCATCGTCTTCGCCATCGTGTTTCAGGCTGGCTTTTTGGTCTGAGGTAAGATTGCCCCAAGTGAGATTCGCACCTGAACTGCCGTTCCATGTAATCAAGTTACGCGTGGTGTAGTTGCGGCGGGTCAAACCAGTTTTGCCTGTTGAAGAACAGGTCCCCGCACCCGCATCAGCAGTACCGCCATCAAGCAAGCAGGCTGAATCCCACGCAGCTTGTGGTGCAACGCTTACATCTCCGCCTGCAACTATCAAGTTTTTCGCTTGAACTTGCCCAGTCCAGAAATAGTTATTGTAGAAAGTCATGTAAACTTGGGTGTTTTCTACGATTTGCGAATCTGGGTTGTTCACCGAAATATTACCTTCGGATTCGGTAATGGATGAGGCTTTAAAGCAAGTTACATCGTGGTTATTGTGCGAACCACCTGTTGCCCCCATAAAACCAAAACGGAATGCTTTAGGCAACGGACCATTAGTTTTTACCAAATCTTGTTCAGACATAATGGCTTGGAATTCTCCACCATTATAGGAGTACCACACGCTACCTTTACCTGTTTTATCAATGCGAATCCGATATTGAATGGGCTTAGCATCAGCACGGCTTCTTACATGAGGGAAGTCCATTGATTGCGGTAGTTTTTTATATGCTAGGAATTTGTAGTCATATAAGCGGATGGGCTCGGGTGTCTTATCCGTATCATCTACCCGTAAGTCGTTTTGTCCAGCAGGCAGGTATTTTTTTTGAATGGTTTGATACCCATAACGACACATATGTTTGATGTGCATTTCGGGTTGATTATCAAAACCGCCGTTTCTTTGGAATAGTTGTCCGAATTTTTTTGTCCACCATTCATTTTTGAAAGCTTGCAATGTTGCAGCGGGCACTTTGCCCCAGCCATGGTAGGTATAAATATCTTGCAGCCAATCGTTATAAAGATAGCTGAATGCAATGTTGCCTTTACCACGAATACCAATAGTGTCATGGAAGTTGTTCAAACCATCACGTTTTGAACCATCGGGTCTGTAATTAGGACCTGTTCGGGTGTTATCACCAACGGGATGAGGCGAAGTATAATTACCAGACCAAGGCATATCCATTGCACCATTTAGGAAGTTACCATATTCATCCATACCGATACCGATGTAGGCACCATCTACGCCGTTATATATCGGGTTTTCATTGGAGCATGGATAACCCAAAGCACCACCTGATGCGCCCAATGTAACGGGACGGTCAGCATCTGCTAAGAAGAAAGTCATGCCATCGGCACCCGTGCCTCCCCATGTGTATGTGGTAAATGTAATATCTACCCCGTCATTGGTAGGGAAGGGGTCGGTTGAAACGATACCGCCTACTCTATGGTAATCAGTAGGCGTCAAACGCAATGCGCCTTTGCCATCATCATCATTATCTTTGGGGCAACGACCAGGAGAGCCTGGTGTACCTGGTGTGGCAGAACCTGTAGGATTCACGGGGTCGGAAACAGATGCGCCCCTAGCTGTACCCGTGGTGGGGGCGGCACGAGAGGTTAAACATGCGGTATTAACAGCGGGTTTGCCTCTAGGGTTGTTCGTCATACCGCCACCTGGCAGCGGCATATACCACTTCTGCGTAGTCTGCCCTTTTGTGAAATCCTCGTTAATCAATACCGCATTTGCCACGGGGACGATGTAGCAGATTGATGCTAAACCTATGATTATGGGTTTGAGACGAAGTTGTTTTTTGTGTTTCATGATTCTTGTCCTTTATCGTGCGAACAAACTTTGAGAGTAAATGTTTTGTATTTTAGCAATTTATATTCCAAATATAACACATTATTTTAATTTGATTTTACCTTTTTTTGCATTGCGTGTTTTGGGGTTTTTATGCTTTTTAAAGCAAAAAAATAGCACGTTCGGCGGGGAACGTGCTGGGAAATTATTCTTTGGAGATATGCAAAATTGCGTTTAACTGTGCAAGATGGGCGTATTCTAGCTAACAATTTTTGTTTTGGCAAGAAAAAGCGACAAAATTTGTCATATTTTTATTTGGGCAGCCTGAAATTTGGTTGCCAGTTTTGTCGTATTGCTATTTATTGTTTTAAATCATTGTGTTATTTATTTTCAGGTTGCGTGATGGGGTTTTGTTAAAATGTGTTTTTTTTGATGATTGCGGGAATTTTATGTTTCGTTGTTTCTTTTTGAATGGTAAGTGGCGGCTTTGGGCTTGGTTGGGGACGGCGGTGGTTTTGGCTGCGATTTGGTTTAAGGTGGAATTGGATGTGAAAATCAATGAGTGGTTTGGGATGTTTTATGATTGGATTCAGGAGATTTTGAAGTCGCCTAATTCGGTTACGTTTCCGCAGTTTTGGGCTCGGTTGTTGGTGTTTGCGAAGATTGCGGGGGTGTCGATTGCGCTGACGGTGTTGTTGGATTTTTTTGGTAAGCATTATATTTTTCGTTGGCGTTCGGCGATGACGGAATATTATGAGAAAAATTGGCATTGGGTGCGACAGGTGGAGGGGGCTTCGCAGCGTATTCAGGAAGATACGATGCGTTTTGCGCGGACGATGGAGGCTTTGGGGGAGAGTTTTATTCGGGCGGTTTTGACTTTGGTGGCGTTTTTGCCGCTTTTGTGGACGTTGAGCGAGAAGGTTACGGTGTTGCCTTGGGTGGGGCGTGTGCCGCATTCGTTGGTGTTTGTGGCGTTGGTGTTTTCTATTGTGGGGACGGTGGTTTTGGCGACGGTGAGGGTGAAGTTACCGGGGTTGGAGTACAACAATCAGCGGGTGGAGGCGGCGTATCGTAAGGAGTTGGTGTTGGGGGAGGATGATGTGGGGCGGGCGCAGCCTGAAAATTTGCGGGCGTTGTTTGGGGCGGTGCGACGGAATAATTTTGTGTTGTATGCGCATTATATTTGTATTTTGATTTGGTGCGGTGGTCTTATTTGCAGTTTGCGGTGGTGGTGCCTTATATTGCGTTGGGCCCGAGTTTGCTGGCGGGGGTGTTGTCGCTGGGGGTGTTGCAACAGGTGGTGCGGGCGTTTGGTAAGGTGCAGGATGCGTTTCAGTTTTTGGTGTTGTCTTGGACGACGATTGTGGAGTTGATGTCTATTTATAAGCGGTTGCGGGAGTTTGAGCGGCAGATTGTGCTGCGCAAGGGATGATGGGTTTAGCTGGGTGGATGTGGGTAAACTGTTTTGAGCTACGTTGAACTTCGTTTCAGGCTGCCTATTGGTTTCTATGAATAGGCAGCCTGAAAATGTGTGTGGTTGGTATGATGATAAAAGCACGCTTTGGGGGGGGGCGTGCTTTTGGGTTGTTTACCACATCATTCGTTGTGGATTGTCGTTGCGATAATGGTCGCGATTCCAGCGGTCGCGGTATTCGCGGTGGTTGTCTTCGTGCCAGTCGCGGCGGTCGCGGTCATCTCGGCGGTCGTAGTCGTTGCGGTAGCGGCGGTAGTCGTCATAATTGCGGATGCGCTCTACGCGGGCGTTGCGCGATGGGCGGTAGTCGTGGGGCAGGCGGTTGTAGTCGCGGTCGTAGTAGTGGTTATCGCTGGTGTTGAAGAAGAGTAGGCTGGCTACGCCGATGGTGGCGGCTGTGGCGGCGGCGTTGGTGAGCGGGTCGTCGGAGATGGTGCAGCCTGAAAGTGCGCCTGCGAGGATGCTGGTGGCGAGAATTGCGCTGATGTTGCGTTGCCATTGGGTGCGTTGTGCCATAATGTTGTCCTTGGTGGCGGTTGAAATGGCGGCATTGTGGCAAGCGTTGGGTTGGGTGTATAGCGGGTTTGTGCAAAATTGGGTGGGCGAATGTTAGGCAGTCTGAAAATGTGTTAAGGCGGGTTGGCTGTTCGTTTATCGGTGTAACGCATATATATAATGTGTCGCGGTTTGATGGGGCGGAAATGCTTTTCAGGCTGCCTTGGGAGTGTTTATGGATGGTGTTTTGTTGGGTTTGATGGTGGCGGGCTTTGCGGCGGGGTTGATGGATGCGGCGGTGGGCGGCGGGGGCTTGTTGCAGATTCCTGCGCTGTTTGGTTTGTTGCCGAATAGCACGCCTGTGTCGTCGGTGTTGGGTGTGAACAAGTTTGCTTCGTTTACAGGCACGGCGATGGCGGCAGGGCAGTTTGTACGGCGGGTGCGCGTGCCGTGGCGGATGTTATTGCCTGCGGCGACGTTGGCGTTTGCGGCTTCGTTTTTGGGGGCGAAGTTGTCATCGCTTGTGCCTGTGCATTATATGAAGCCTGCGATGCTGGGGGTGATGCTGGCAATGCTGGTGTACACGTTTTGCAAGAAGGATTTGGGGCAGATGGTGCGCGATGCGGCTTTAACGCGGCGCGAATACGCCATCGGCTTGGCAACAGGCGCGGCGATTGGGCTGTATGACGGCATTTTGGGGCCAGGCACGGGCAGTTTGCTGGCGTTTGTGTTTGTGCGCTTTTTTGCGTATGATTTTTTAACCGCAACGGCTTCGGCAAAGGTAATTAACTTGACCACCAATTTGGCGGCGTTAAGTTTTTTTGTGCCAAACGGGCATATTGTGTGGGCTTGGGCGTTGCCGTTGGCGGCGGCGAATTTTTGCGGCGGATTTGTCGGCTCATGGCTGGCGATGCGCGGCGGCGCGAAGTTTTTGCGCATGGGCTTTATGGTTGCGCTGGTGGTGCTGATGGGGAAATTTGGCTGGGATATTGTGATGCGTGGATAGGCAGCCTGCGGAGCGTGGCGGAGTTGCGGAGCTAAAAATAAGTGAGCAAAAACAATTTGAAACCATCCGCCAACAGGTGCGCGATTGGGTAACGCAGAACCGCGCCATATTTGCCGAGCGCGGTGGCGAGATGGAATAACGCGATGGTGTGGATGATGGCGCGGCGTTTTATGCGGTGGATTGCAATTGCGCTGCACCAGCTGTAAGAGATTTTGTTGGCAACAAAAAAGGCAGCCTGAAAACGGAAATTGTGTTTTCAGGCTGCCTTTTACGCGCAGTCTAAACGCAATCCAAGCAGCAAAAGAAAGGGGCAACCTGTGCGGTTGCCCAAAAAACTTGATAAAGGAAAGGATACATCAAAATGAAAAACTGTTTGAATATTATATATCTTTTCCCGTTATTGTTCAACCCTAATGCCCGAAATTGTTGTTTTATTACCCGCGATGTTGTTCACCGCTAAAAACGAAGTAGCCAAATCCGCGCAACAGCCGCAGCAAGATGCCACGCCCAATTGGTCTTTCAAATCGGTTAAAGAAGATGCGCCTGCGGCAACGGCTTCTTTGATTTTGTGGTCGGTAATCGCGTTACAAATGCAAACATACATGGTGTGCCTCCTTATTGAGTGATAACCACTCTTAATATTATTGCGCGAATGATAATGTTGTTCATTTTGGTTTGCAAGAGGTAAATTTATGAAAATAATGTGCAACCAAAATACAACAACCGTTGCGCCATCGCTCCCTTGTAAGCAGCCTGAAAAACGCCCTACAATCGCGTTCCTTTTGTTTTCAGGCTGCCTGATGCCTATTTTGAATCAGCATCCACGCCGCCGCGCCATCATCACCATGCACTTCTCATCCGAAAACCCATCCCAATCGCTGTTAAACAACCTTAACCCCGAGCAGCTTGCCGCTGTAACTTATCCTCCACAATCCGCGCTGGTGTTGGCAGGCGCAGGCAGTGGCAAAACGCGCGTGCTGACTACGCGCATCGCATGGCTGCTGCAAAACCAAATGGCGAGCGTGCACAGCATTTTGGCGGTAACGTTTACCAACAAAGCTGCCAAAGAAATGCAAACGCGGCTGGGCGCGATGCTGCCGCTGAATTTACGCGCCATGTGGTTGGGCACGTTTCACGGCTTGTGCCACCGTTTTTTGCGTTTGCACCACCGCGAAGCGGGCTTGCCGCAAACGTTTCAAATTTTAGACAGCAGCGACCAGCTCTCGCTGATTAAACGCTTGCTCAAACAGCTCAACATAGCCGAAGAAAGCCTAGCCCCGCGCGTGTTGCAAGGCTTTATCAACGCGCAAAAAGAAGCGGGTTTGCGCGCAGGCAGCCTGAACGCGCCCGACCCGCATTTGCAACGGCTCATCCTGTGCTACGCCGAATACGAAAAGCAATGCCAACAAGAAAGCGTGGTGGATTTTGCCGAGCTGATGCTGCGCAGCTACGAAGTGCTCAATGCCAACGAAGTGCTGCGCACGCACTACCAAAACCGCTTCAATCATATTTTGGTGGACGAATTTCAAGACACCAACAAGCTGCAATATGCATGGCTCAAACTCATCGCGGGCGAGCAAAGCGCGATTTTTGCCGTGGGCGATGACGACCAATCCATCTACCGCTTTCGCGGCGCAAACGTGGGAAACATGACCGACCTGATGCGCGAATTTCACATCGCCGCCCCCATCAAGCTGGAACGCAACTATCGTTCCGTGGGCAACATTCTTGCCGCTGCCAACGCCGTTATCCAAAACAACAGCGAGCGGCTGGGCAAAAACCTGCGCACCGAAGCCGAAAACGGCGACAAAATCCGCTATTTTTGCGCGTATAACGACTACGAAGAAGCCCAGTTCATCACCGAAGAATGCCGCCATTTGCAACGCCACGGCACGCCGCTAGACCAAATCGCCATCCTATACCGCAGCAACGCCCAATCGCGCATTATTGAGCAACAGCTTTTTCAGGCTGCCATACCTTATAGGATATATGGCGGCTTGCGCTTTTACGAACGCCAAGAAATCAAACACGCCCTTGCCTACTTGCGCCTAGCCGTGAACCCTAACGACGACAACGCCCTGCTGCGCGTGATTAACTTCCCCCCGCGCGGCATTGGCACGCGCAGCGTAGAGAACATCCAAGCAGCCGCTGCCGAACAAGGCATCAGCTTATGGCAAGCCGCCTGCGGCATGGGCGCAAAAGCCAGCAAAATCGCCGCTTTCGTGCAACTGATAGACAGCTTCCAACAGCAAATCCCCCATTTCAGGCTGCCTGAAATCCTGCAAACCATCCTGCAAGACAGCGGCTTATACGCGCATTACCAAGCGCAAAAACAAACCAGCGAACGCGAACGCACCGAAAACCTAGACGAGCTCATCAACGCCGCCGAATACTTCCGCCCCGAAGACAGCCGCTTTGAAACGCAGCCTGAAAACAGCACTAACAGCCCCGAGTTCCCCATTCTCGCCTTTTTAAGCAACGCCAGCCTAGAAAGCGGCGAAACCCAAGCCAGCGCAGGGCAAGAAGCCGTGCAACTGATGACCGTGCACGCCGCCAAAGGGCTAGAATTTGACAACGTATTTCTCAGCGGCATGGAAGAAGGGCGATTCCCCAGCGAAATGAGCCTAGCCGAACACGGCGGGCTGCAAGAAGAACGCAGGCTCATGTATGTCGCCATCACCCGCGCCAGAAAACGCCTATATATAAGCATGGCACAACAGCGCCAACTCTACGGCATCACCCAAACCAGCATCGTCTCCCGCTTTATTGACGAAATCCCCAGCGAACTGCTGCACCACCTATCCCCACCCAAACCAACAGGCAGCCTGAAAACCGCAAGCGCAAGCCATTGGGCGCAACCCCAAAGGCAGCCTGAAAACGAGTATAACGAGACCAGCCAAACCCCACGCGATTACCACGGCTACACACTCGGCGAAAATGTCCGCCACGCCAAATTTGGCACGGGCGTGATTATCGAAGCCATAGATAAGGGCGCAAGCGTACGACTCACCATCAACTTCGGCGCAAACGGCATTAAAGAGTTGGATACCGCGTTTGCTAAGCTGGAAAAGCTGGGGTAGGGCGCGTAAGCATTTTCAGACTGCCTTATTATGGAAGTAATCCTTGGTCAAACTGAAATCTTTGAACTCATAGTGCAGCCTGAAAAATAAGAAATACCGTCATTCCCGCGCCGGCGGGAATCTTGTTTAATATTCAGAAATAATTGTAAAAACAAACTGTTGTTTAAACTCCATCAAGATTTCCATCTGCGCGGGAATGACGAAGAAGTTGCTGTTTCTTGTTGTATTTTAGATTTTGCAAAAGTTTCAAACTGGAAATAATCCATATCCGACACTCAAAAACCTGACAAATTCCGTCAGCCAAGCTGCCAAAAATCATCCAAAATTACCCAAAACGCCACTGCCCAAAAATGTCATAAAAATAAAAATAACATAAAAAACAATAAATTGAAATAAAAATACGAGCTGGCACAACCCATGCTAAAACCTAAGCACAACACACTTGGTTCGCAACGCGGTGCACGAGCAAGTGTTCTTCCCTGAAAAACGCGCCGCACATTCTTTAATTTATCTTGGAGATAAAACATGAAAACTATGCAAAAAGGTTTCACTTTGATCGAGTTGATGATCGTAATCGCAATCTTGGGTATTTTGGCTGCTATCGCGCTGCCTATGTACCAAGACTACATTTCTAAATCTCAAACTACTCGCGTAGTGAGCGAATTGGCTGCTGCTAAAACTGCTGTTGATGCTGCTTTGTTTGACGGTAAAGATCCAGTAGCTGGTTCTGATGTTTCTTCAACTGATGCTAAAACAAAAGCTCCCGTTGGTTTGAAAACTGGTATAGGTTCTGGTACTGCTGTACGCTCTAATTTGTTGTCAGCAGCAGAGGTTAAATTTACTGGTAATTCTGGTTATATTTCAGGTACTTTAGGTGGTAATGCTAATAAAGATATCCATGGTACTGTAGTGCAGCAAAATCGTGATGCGGATGGCGTATGGACTTGTACTATCGTTCCTGCAGCAAAATTCAAAGAAAAATTCATTCCTAGCGGCTGTACTAAAGGTACTACTGCGCCATAATAGTTAGATTTTTTGACAAAATTGGACCATACCACATATGTGGTATGGTCTTCTTGATTATATTGAATCATATATCTGATGGGTGTATTGGAAATAAAATGTCTTTTGTAAAAGTTTTAAGCAAGGATTATAAACTTCCTCCATTTCATAGTTATCGTCAGCGTTTGTTTTGGGCGCTTCTTACATTGTTGTTGCCTAACGTTTTGTTTTGGATAGTGGGCACAGTATTAGGACTGGGGCGTCCTATCATTAATTTGGACTATTTTCTGTGTTTGGTATTGTTTGCACTGCCGCTACCTTTTAAATTAGGCAAAATTTTAGGTGTTATCACTTGGATAATCTCCTTGTTTATTGATGTGTTGATGTTCGTGATTCAGTTTTTTCCGTTTATGGATTTTGCTGCTATCCGCTCATTGGCGCCTTTCTTATTTCAGGCTCCCACCTTATATATTGTGGCTACTTTTGGCGTGGCATTCTATGCCTTAGTGTTTCCATTCTTGCTTAATAAAGTAGCACAGAAGGCAACATTTAAATTTGTTTTAGCTTGCGCGATTGTGTTTGGCACGATTGGCTGGATGGTAAAGGAAGCAACTTATCGTGATGTGGCATATGAACGCTTTGGGCGCAGCAATTATTTTATTATCAATAGCCAGTTTTTTTTATACGATTCTGAAAATCAAAGCGATTTTTCTATTTTTGCTAAAACAAAACCTCAAATTTCGCCTAATTTAGGAAATAGGGCGATGTCTAATTTACAACAGCCATTATCTAACAAGATTTTATTTATTATTGCTGAGTCATGGGGTGTTGCAAGGGAGAAAGAAGTACAACGTCAAATATTGAATAATATTTACAAACAAAAAGATAATTTAGAATTCATTAATGAAGGGTATTTTGAATTTTCAGGCGCAACCGTTCAGGGTGAAATGCGCGAGCTCTGTAATAAAGCTATCAAAAATGGCTATGCTTTTGGTATGTTAGAAGATAAAGAATTTATTGATTGCATGCCCTATCAACTCAAGCAGCAAGGTTATCAAACCACAGCTTTGCATGGAGCCAGCGGTCGATTATATGATCGTGTTAAATGGTATCCTAAAGCGGGTTTTTCCAAAGTTCTCTTCGTTGAAAACATGATGAACTTACCTAAATGCCATGCATTTAATGGTGTATGTGATAGCGCATTAACTGATGTGGTCGCTAAGGAATTTGCCGATACCAAAGATAGTAAAAAATTTGTTTATTGGCTCACACTCACATCCCATTTTCCTTACATACAAACTGATATGCATGAAGCAGGCTTAGATTGTCAAAAATATGGATTATTTGAGGGGGATATTTGTAATAATATGCGATTAGAGGCTCAGTTTTTTGATGATTTGGGCGAGTTGATTAAAAAACCTGAAATGAAAGGAGTGGAAGTAATTGTAGTGGGAGACCATATGCCACCAATTATTAATTTACCTAGTGTAGATAGGCTAACAAAAGCTCCGTTGCATAAAAATTTGCGCTGGAGTGATGTAAGTTGGGTGCATTTTAAAGTGAGAGAGTAATTATAAGTTGGACTGTTGATTGAGATGGTCCGAAAAATATAAAAGCCGCTATCCACAATAGTAGATAACGGTTTTTTTACGTTGTATTAAATATTTTTACAGTTGCCAGGAGTGTATTTGACATTCCATGCTTGCGCAGCAGAGCCATCAATTGTGCATTCCCAACCATTGCTTGTGCGCGTGAGTGTGATTTTGGTGTCCTTAACGCCCGTGTAGGCAGCTTTACCAAAAACGGCGCTTAGTGTCCCCGTGCTTCCATCCACTGCGGCAATGCGAATAAGATTAGATGAACCCCCATTATTGTTGATGCCAATATATTCATAGCGACCATCAAATGAGCCATCGCTTTTGCCATCATCGCTTTCCACAATGGTGGGTGAATTGCCATTGGCAATAATGGATTCCACGATTGTGCGAGCGCCATTTAGTTCATAAAATACGCGGCTTACTTGTGCTTTAATCAAATAGTCTTGATACATTGGCAAGGCAATTGCCGCTAGGATTCCTAAAATAGCGATTGAAATCATCAGTTCTATAAGGGTAAATCCTTTGTTAATGATTTGATTTTTCATTTTATTTCTTTCCTTTATAATTTGCTTTAAAAAGCTTGGCTTTGAATATAAGCAAGTCGTGTGCCAAAAAATTTTTATAATGTTGAGGTTAATAATATGCTTTCTAAATCACTTATTCGTGCAAAATTTTTTGCAATGTTCATCCATATTTGTCTTTCATTGTTAATATTTGCGGCAATTGTGGCATGGATGTTATTGAAACTTTATCCTTCTTTTTATTTTAGTATGAGCGGTGGCTGGCAGGGGCTGATGCTGATGGCTGGGGTGGATGTGGTAATTGGTCCATTGATTACTTTGCTGGTTTTTAATCCGCATAAAAAACGCAGAGAGGTTATTAGCGATTTATTGATTATTGCGGTGGTTCAGTTTGCAGCATTGGGCTACGGCATCCATACGGTTTATCAAGAGCGCCCAAAATTGGTAGTGATTTACAATACTAGCTCGGCTGCTGTACTTAATGCGCGCGAAGTGACGGAAGATGAGCAGCTTGCGAAAGTGGATTTGAATCAATTATCGCGCTTGGAAGGTATTCCTATTGCAGGTTTGCATGTGCGTGGTACGACAAAATCTTACGATGCTATCCAGCAATCTTTGGATATGGTGGAACAAGCAGATAAGTTGTCTCGCCAAACAGCTGCTAATAATACGCCGCAGGTGCAAGCTGAGTTGGTTAATTTGGAAAAACAGCATGGGAAATTATATGTGCTGTCTATGATGGGCAAATATACGGGCGCATATATTGTGTTGGATAAAGATTTTAATTTTGTTGCCAAGCTAGGCGAGGAATATATTTAATTGGGGTAGTGTCCTAAAAAGTATGCTACCCGAAAAAATCAAGCGGCATCAAGGCAAAGAATCGTATGATTAAGGTGTGAACATATCCATACCACTCTATTGTCCTAGATGCCGCAGCGCAAGCATAAAGAAAAACGGCGTAAAAAGCTACTGCAAACAAAACTATCTGTGCAAAAACTGCGGCAGACAGTTTATTAGCGACCATAATTTGACTTATCAAGGCTGCCATTCCGAAGCTGACAATAAGATTAAACTAAGGGGCTGTCCTAGATAACTCAGGAAATTCACATTAAGTTAGAATTTCCCCTA
>NZ_JAUMZV010000011.1 GCF_030527935.1 Kingella sp. (in: b-proteobacteria) | reverse complement strand
CTAAGTGAGTGGGTTGAATTGTGAAATGCCCTGACCTCAATGGTCAGGGCGGTTTTTATGCTGGAAACAAAAAAATATAACTGTTATAATCGCAGGGCTTTCGTTTTGGAAGCGTTTTTATTTTTTAACGCTCGCATTGCACAGAAAAGGGTGCTTGTTTTCAAGTTCTAGTGTGTAATGTTTGCTTTAACCCTTTAAAGGAATCTTATGTCTCAAATTACTATGCGCCAGATGATTGAAGCTGGCGTTCACTTTGGTCACCAAACTCGTTATTGGAATCCTAAAATGGCGCAGTACATTTTTGGTGCGCGCAATAAAATTCACATCATCAATTTGGAAAAAACCGTTCCGTTGTTCCAAGAAGCGCAAGAAGTTGTGCGCCGTTTGGTTGCAAACAAAGGTACGGTTTTGTTTGTGGGCACGAAACGTCAAGCGCGTGAGATTATTAAAGAAGAAGCACAACGCGCGGGTATGCCTTATGTTGACCATCGCTGGTTGGGTGGCATGCTGACTAACTATAAAACGGTAAAACAATCTATTAAGCGTTTGGAAGAAAAAGCGGCGATTTTGGCTAATGCTGAAAGCAGTGGTTACAACAAAAAAGAATTGTTGGACATGACGCGCGAAGTGGAAAAATTGGAACGCTCTTTGGGCGGTATTAAAGAGATGAAAGGTTTGCCTGACGCGATTTTTGTGATTGATACGGGCTACCAACATGGTACTTTGGTTGAAGCGGCTAAATTGGGCATCCCTGTGATTGCGGTTGTGGACAGCAATAACAGCCCTGATTTGGTTCAACACGTTATTCCTGGTAATGATGATTCGGCAAAAGCGATTCGTTTGTATTGCCGTGGTATCGCAGATGCGGTATTGGAAGGCAAAAACCAAGCGGTTGCTGAAACTGTTGCGGCGGCGCAATCTGCTGCGACTGCTTAATTGTTGATTGTTCTTTTCAGGCTGCCTACTCCTATTTAGGCAGCCTGAAAATGGTTATATGAATTGGAGAAACTCATGGCAGAAATTACTGCAAAAATGGTTGCTGATTTGCGCGCAGCTACTGGCTTGGGCATGATGGAATGCAAAAAAGCCTTGGTTGAAGCCGAAGGCAATATGGAAAAAGCGGAAGAAATCTTGCGTATTAAATCGGGTGCGAAAGCGGGTAAATTGGCTGGTCGTACTGCGGCGGAAGGCGTATTGGCGTTTGCGATTGAAGGCAAAGTGGGCGCGTTGGTTGAAGTGAACTGCGAAACCGACTTCGTTGCCAAAGATGCGGGCTTTGTGGCGTTTGCGAACTTTGTTGCCAAAACGGCTGTGGAGAAAAAACCTGCAACGGTTGAAGATTTGAGCGCGTTGGTTGAAGAAGAGCGCAAGGCTGTGATTGCTAAATTGGGCGAAAATATGTCTGTTCGTCGCTTTCAAGTGATTGAGACTGCTAATAATTTGGTGGCTTATATACACGGTGCTTTGGCAACCGAAGGCGTTTTGGTTGAATACAAAGGCGCGGAAGATGTGGCGCGCAAAGTGGGCATGCACATTGTTGCAGCGAAACCGCAATGCGTGGGCGAAGACCAAGTGGATGCGGCTTTGGTGGAAAAAGAACGCCATATTTACACCGAGCAAGCGATTGCTTCTGGCAAGCCTGCTGAAATCGCGGCGAAAATGGTTGAAGGGCGCATCAAAAAATACTTGGCAGAAGTTACTTTGAACGGTCAAGCGTTTGTGATGAATCCTGACCAAACTGTGGCGCAATTCTTGAAAGAGAATGGCTCGGAAGTGGTTTCTTTCGTTCGCTATAAAGTGGGCGATGGTATTGAGAAAAAAGAAGTGGATTACGCGGCGGAAGTGGCTGCGGCGGCAAAAGTGTAATTGTTGCGTCTGCTTGAACTTGAAAAAGCACTCATCTTGCGATGGGTGTTTTTTGGTTTCAGGCTGCCTATGTGGATAACTTTGTGGGTAATTATTTGATGCGCTGATAACGCCCGCCTGCCATGCTAGCGACCATGCCGTCTAGTTCCCACTCGGTGAGTTGGGCGTAGATGTCGGCGGCGGGTAGCCCTGTTTGCTCGGCTAGGGTGTCGGGGTGGATGGGGTCGTAGCCCATTTTGGCGAGCAGGGGGTGTTCGGTGGCGGGTTCGGATGGGGATGATGGTGTGGGTAACGTTGTAGGCAACTCTGTGGATAAGGGTTGGGATAAGGTGGGTTTGGGTTTGATGGCGTGGGTTTTTGGTTTCAGGCTGCTGGGGGCGATGCGCTTGGGGTAGGCGAGTTCGTCCACTATGTCCATCAGATTTTCCACCAGTTTTGCGCCTTCTTTGATGAGCTTGTGGCAGCCTTTGGCGTGCGGGTTGTCGATTGACCCAGGTATCGCCATCACATCGCGCCCCATTTCGGCGGCAAGTCGTGCGGTAATGAGTGAGCCACTTTCTAGCGCGGCTTCCACCACCAGCACTGCTTGGCTTTGGGCGGCGATGATGCGGTTGCGGCGGGGGAAGTTGCCCGATAGTGGGCGGGTGTCCAGCGGAAATTCGGAGATGATTAAGCCGTGTTCGGCGATTTGGTGGGCAAGGGCGCGGTTGCTGGCGGGGTAGATGCGGTCTATGCCTGTGCCCCAGACGGCGATGGTGCTGGCTTTGCCTTTGAGTGCACCTTGATGGGCGGCGGTGTCAATGCCTGCCGCCATGCCCGATATAACGGTGATGCCGTATTCGCTCAGGGCTTGCCCGAAATCGTGGGCGATGCGCATGGCTTGCGGGGTGGCGTGGCGGCTGCCCACAATGGCGATGCTGGGTTGATACAGCCATTTGGGGTTGCCGCGCAAAAATAGCACGGGCGGGGCGGTGATGCCTTCGGCGAGCATGGCGGGGTAATCGTTGTCGCAAGCGAGCATCAGGCGGCAGTCGGGTTGTTGCGCCCATTGCAGCGCGGCTTCGGTGGCGGCGCGGGCAAGGTCGGTGTTGTGCCATTCGCGAGCGGCTTGTTTGGCGGATTTGCCCAACTGCGCTACCACTTCGGCGGGAGCTTGCAAGGCTGCGCTGGCGGTGCCATACATTTGCAACAGGGTGGCGAAACTTTCTGCGCCGATATAGGGAGTGAAAGCGAGTTGTAGCCATGCTTGGCGTTCGGTTTCGGTCATGGGTGTCCTTTGGGGTGAAAATGGGCGCAACGGCGCAGCATAGGCAGCCTGAAAAGCGGCTTAATGTTAAAATATGTATGCTTTTTTTACAATGGAATGCCGCCATGTTCCACACCCTGCCCGAATCCTGCCAAGCCTATCTCAACCGCACTTTGCAGCCCGCTGTGCCGTTCACATTGGGCGATGCCCACGACCGCCCGCATATTTGGCAAAGCAAAGTGGGCGGCAATCCTTATCTGCCGCTGGGAGCGGACTATCCGCGCAATGCCAACGGCGAGCCGCTGACGCTGTTGGCGCAAGTGAATTTTGCCGAAATGCTGCCGCTGCCGGATTTTCTCAGCAGCGGGCTGTTGCAATTTTTTATAGACGGCACGGATTACTCATGCGGCATGGATTTTGAATATCAAAGCATGGAAAAACACCGCGTGGTGTATCACCCCGAAGTTACGCACGATTTAACGCAGCTTTATGCCGTGCAGCAGCCGATTACTTGCGGCGATTTTCGCAATGAGCTTACCAACGATTGGGAGAAGCGGGATGCAAAAATTTGGGACATACTGTTTGACCAATACAGCGGCGAAGGGCATCGCATCGGCGGTTATCCCTTTTTTTACGCAAGGCGACCCGCGCGACTATCTGCCGCATTTGCAGCAACACATCATTTTGCTGTTGCAATTAGACAGCGATGCGGGCGATGACGGTATCGATAAAGTGTTGTGGGGCGACGCGGGCGTAGCCAATTTCTTTATCACGCCCGAAGATTTGCAACTGCGCGATTTTAGCCACGTGTTGTTTACTTGGGATTGCTGCTAGTTGCGCATCCCATTAAGGCAGCCTGAAAACCCATTTTCAGGCTGCCTTAACCTTATCTGCTATAATTTACACTTTCTAAACAAAGGACAATCCCATGAAATCCACACTTATCCTAGCCCTGCTTGCCACCGCCGCCCTATCCGCCTGCACATGGGAAACCTATTCGGGCGACGACGGCAGAACCCACGTTCGCCAAAAATACCCTACAGGCACAGGCGTTTACTACACCAACGGCGCAGCATCGCAAAATACGCTTTACCACAGCGCGCGCCCCGAGCCACACGCCATTTTGCCCAACACAGGCGAATAACCCACAGGCGAATGATTGTTTTCAGGCTGCCCTAACCATATAGGCAGCCTGAAACCATATTCCCCCGCTTAAACCCATTCCCAAAGGAAACCCCCATGCCCCTAAACATCATCATTCTCGCCGCAGGCAAAGGCACGCGGATGTATTCCCAGCAGCCCAAAGTGTTGCACCCCATCGGTGGCAAAGCCATGCTCGCGCACGTTATCCAAACCGCGCAAACGCTCGCGCCGCAAGCCATCCATGTGGTGATTGGGCATGGTAAAGAGCAAGTGAAGCAGCAGCTTGGCGATGCCGATGTAAACTGGGTGGAGCAAACCGAGCAGCTTGGCACAGGGCACGCCGTGAAAACCGCGCTGCCGCATCTGCCGCAGGATGGGCGCACGCTGGTGCTCTACGGCGATGTGCCGCTGATTAACCGTGCCAATCTGCAAGCCCTGCTGGATGCCGCAGGCGACGGCGTAGGCATCCTGACCGACATCATGGACAACCCCACGGGCTACGGGCGCATCATCCGCAACGAGCGCGGGCAAGTGGTGCAAATCGTGGAAGAAAAAGATGCCAGCCCCGCGCAAAAAGCCATCCGCGAAGTGAACACAGGTATTTTTGTCTTGCCCAATCAACATCTTGCCAACTGGCTGGGCGCGCTGCAAAGCAACAACGCGCAAAGCGAATATTATTTAACCGATGTGGTTGCCCTTGCCGTGCACGACGGCGTTGCCATCACGCCGCAGCCCGTGTCTGCCCATTATCTTGCCGCAGGCGTCAACAACAAAATGCAGCTGGCGGAATTGGAACGCATCTTCCAGCGCAACCAAGCCCAGCAGCTGTTGCAAAACGGCCTAACCCTGCTAGACCCCAGCCGCTTTGACCTACGCGGCAGCCTGAAACACGGGCAAGACGTGCAAATTGACGTGAATTGCGTGTTTACAGGCGATTGCGAGCTGGACGACAACGTAACCATCGGCGCAAACTGCGTGCTCCACAACGCCAAAATCGCCGCAGGCACACACATCGCGCCGTTTAGCCATTTGGAAGGCTGCGTTATCGGTGCAAACGTCCAAATCGGGCCCTTCGCCCGCCTGCGCCCCCATGCCGTGCTGGCGGATGATGTGCACATCGGCAACTTTGTGGAAGTGAAAAACAGCCAAATCGGGCGCGGCAGCAAAGCCAACCATTTGAGCTACATCGGCGACACCACCATCGGCAAGCAAACCAACATTGGCGCGGGCACGATTACCGCCAATTATGACGGCGTGAACAAACACAAAACCACCATCGGCAACCAAGTGCGAATCGGCTCAAACAGCGTGCTGGTTGCGCCCGTAACCATTGGCGACAAAGCCACCACAGGCGCAGGCAGCGTGATTACCAAAAACTGCGAAGCAGGCAAATTGGTGTTGGCACGCGCCCGCCAGCAAACGATTGAGGGCTGGACGCGCCCAGAGAAGCCAGCGAAACCATAAGCCCAAGGCAGCCTGAAAACGCGTAAAGCCTAAAATCAAACAAGAAATGGTCAATGCTCCGTCATTCCCGCATAGGCGGGAATCTTGGTTAAATTTGAACAATGGTTTGTTTTTACAGCGATTTTGTGAATATCAAACAAGATTCCCGCCTACGCGGGAATGACGGCATTTATTGTGTTTCAGGCTACTGCTAAGAGCTTTGCAACGGTTTCAGGCTGCCCCAAACCTTGCCGCATATTAAACCATCGCATGGCGTTGCGCCGCCATACCCACGCTTTGCCCGCGCGCCATTTCCACTGCCCACCCCATCCTTCCCGCATTGCCATCCCCAAACACCGAAAGCCCCACCATGCCCCCCATCCACACCCGCACCTTCCCCAGCCCGCTGGGCAAAATCATTGCCTGCGCCACCGAGCAAGGCCTATGCCTGCTAGAATTTGTTGGCAGCAAGCGCATTGAACGCGAGCAACAAGACTTGCAACGCCTGCTGCAACGCCCGCTGGTTATCGGCGACAACGAACACCTACAACAAACCGAAGCCGAGCTAGGCGAATACTTTTCAGGCTGCCGCCAGCAATTTAGCGTCACCCTGCACACCCCATCCACCCCGTTTCAGGCTGCCGTGTGGCAAGCCCTGCAAACCATCCCCTACGGCAAAACCGTCAGCTACCAAGAGCAAGCCAACCGCATCGGCAAGCCCACCGCCGTGCGCGCCGTAGCCAACGCCAACGGCGCAAACCGCGTCTCCATTATCATCCCCTGCCACCGCGTCATCGGCGCAGATGGCAGCCTAACAGGCTACGCAGGCGGCTTACAGCGCAAACAATGGCTGCTCGCCCACGAACGTGGCGAACAGCCCAGCGATAAGGATTTGTTTAACCAAAGCTTGTTTTAGGCATAGGCAGCCTGAAACCGCCGAAATCAACAAAAAAGCATTCCCCCAACAAGGAATGCTTTTACGCCATTTAGGCAGCCTGAAAATGCGTTTTGAAATGTTGTTGTGGCTTCGCCGAAACTCGTTTCGCTTATTTTCAGGCTTCCTAATCCCGCTTCGCCCGAAAATGAAACAAATGCTGCGTAACCGCCAGCCAAGCCCCCGTCATGCCCAGCAGGCACACCACCAGCAGCACCACCGCCATCTCCGATGGGGTAAACGTGCGCCAATGCAAATTGATGCCGTAGGGCTGGAAAATTTGGTTTACCAAGGGCTGCGTGGCTTGCATCACCAGCGTGCACAGTCCCAAGCTCATGCCTGATGCCAGCAGGCTTTCCCATGCCGCTTGATACAAAAACGGACGGTGCACAAACGATGACGGCGCACCCAACAGCTTGGTGATTTCAATTTCTTCTTTATGCGTCAAAATTTGCAAGCGAATGGTGTTGTTGGCCACCAGCACAAACGCCAGTCCCAGCGTAATCGCCAAAAACCAAAACACTTGGTTCACCAGCTGGTTGAATTGATACAAGGTTTGCATCCATTCCTTGTCCATTTGCGCGGTTTCCACCATCGGATAATGCGACAAATCTTCTTGCAAGGCGGCAATTGCCTGCGGGTTGTTTTCTTTTGGGGTAACGATAAACGCATCGGGCAGCGGGTTTTCATCCAGCATCGCGCCGATTTCTTGCCCGCCCATCGCTTGCTGCATTTCCGCCAAGCCTTGTTCCTTGCCTACGAACTTCACACTTTGCACGCGCTTGTCTTCGGCGAGCAGTTTTTGCACGGTTTCGTTGTTTACAGGGGCGGCGGCAACATCCATATACAGCGTGATATTGGGCACTTCGCTGAGCTTGTCTAACACATCTTTGCTGCTTTGCACGCCCAAATACAGCGTGAGCGGCAGCGTCATGGCAATGGACAGCATCGCCAAAATCAGCAGCGAAGCAATCGGTTGCTTGAAAAAATAGCCCGCTGCGCGTTTCGCGCTTTCGGCGTGTAATGAAAAATAATTGCTGCTCATCCTGCAAATCTCCCGCTTTGTAAACGCAAAATGCGATGCCCGTAATCCTGCATCAGGGTTTCATCGTGCGCCGACACAATCACGGTTGTGCCCACTTGGTGAAACGATTTAAACAATTCCATGATGTCCAGCGCGTAGGCGCGGTCTAGGTTGGCGGATGGTTCATCGGCAATCAACAAGCTGGGCTGATGCACCACGGCGCGGGCGATGCACAGGCGTTGCTGTTCGCCGCCCGATAAGCCATTGGGGTCGGACAGCTCGCGCCCCGTCAAGCCTACCTTTTCAATCGCCACGCGGGCGCGCTTTTCGGCGGATGCGTTGTCGTAGCCAATAATTCGCAAGGGCAGCATCACGTTTTGCAACACATTGCGGTCAAACAAGATTTTGTGGTCTTGAAACACGATGCCGATGTGTTGGCGCATATAGCAAAGCTGGTTGTCGCTCAATTCGCCCAAATCGTGTTTGTTTACCAGCACTTTGCCTGTGGTGGGCTTGGTGATGCCCGCAATCAGGCGCAGCACGGTGGATTTGCCCGCACCCGAATGCCCGGCCACAAAAATCATCTCGCCTTTGGCGATGGTGAAGCTCACATTCTTTAAGGCTTGGTAGCCACCGGGGTAGGTTTTGGAAACGGATTCAAAACGTATCATTGCGTGTTTTTACTCTTTTTAAATAACTGTGTGATTATACGCGATTTATAGGCAGCCTGAAAAATGTGGATAACCATGTGGAAAGGCGGGGGCTATGTTGTGTATGGGTAATGGTTTTTCAGGCTGCATCAATCAGTTAGCGGCATTAGGCGGCGTGTGGATAAATGCGCGCGCGATGGCGAGGCGCGTGTTGGCAGGGCGGGGCTATGTTAAAATGCGTTTCTTTTGATTAGCACGTTTCAGGCTGCCTTGGGCATCGCGGCGCAATAGGGTAGGGCAGCCTGAAAATGAGTGGAACAACGCATTATCCAAGGCAGCCTGAAATAGGGTTTTCAAGCTGCCCATCATCAAGGAATAACCATGCTAGACAACCTAACCAACCGATTCTCCAAAGTATTCAAAAATATACGCGGCAAAGCCACGCTCACCGAAGACAACATCAAAGAAGCCCTGCGCGAAGTGCGCCTTGCGCTGTTGGAAGCCGATGTAGCGTTGCCGATTGTGAAAGATTTTGTGAACCAAGTGAAAGAACGCGCTTTGGGACACGAGTTCTCCCACGATTTAACCCCCGACCAAGCCTTCTTTGGCATTGTGAACGAAGCCTTAACCGAGCTGATGGGCAAGGAAAACAGCGCGTTAAACCTAGCCGCCGCGCCGCCTGCCACCGTGTTGATGGCGGGCTTGCAAGGCGCGGGCAAAACAACCACCGTGGGCAAATTGTCGCGCTTGCTCAAAGAGCAGGATAAGAAAAAGAAAATCTTGCTGGTGTCGGCAGACGTGTATCGCCCCGCCGCGATTGAGCAGTTGAAGCTGTTGGCAGAGCAAGTGGGCGTGGATTTTTTCTCATCCGATGTGTCGCAAAAGCCTGTGGACATCGCCCTTGCCGCGCAGGATTACGCCAAAAAGCATTTTTATGACGTGCTGATGGTGGACACCGCAGGGCGTTTGGCGATTGACGAAGAAATGATGAACGAAATCAAAGCGATTCACGCGGCGGTGAACCCTGTGGAAACGCTGTTTGTGGTGGACGCGATGCTGGGGCAGGATGCGGTGAACACCGCGCAGGCGTTTAACAAAGCCTTGCCGCTCACGGGCGTGATTTTGACCAAAATGGATGGCGATTCGCGCGGCGGCGCGGCGTTGTCGGTGCGCCAAGTAACGGGCAAGCCGATTAAATTTTTGGGGATAGGCGAGAAAATCAACGGTTTAGAGCCGTTTTACCCCGACCGCGTGGCAGGGCGCATTTTGGGCATGGGCGACGTGGTTACGCTGATTGAAGACGTGCAAAAAGGCATTGATGAAGAAGTTGCCGCCGAAATGGCGAAAAAACTGCATCGCGGCAAAGGCTTTGATTTGAACGATTTTAAAGCGCAAATCCAGCAAATGCGCAATATGGGCGGCTTGGAAAGCCTGCTGTCTAAAATGCCGGGGGAATTGGGGCAGGCTGCCAAGCAAATCCCCGAAGGCACAGCAGAAAAAGCGATGGGGCACGTGGAGGCCATCATCAATTCCATGACCCCGAAAGAACGCGCCAACCCCGCCATTATCAAAGCCAGTCGCAAAAAACGCATCGCCGCAGGCGCGGGTACAACGGTGCAAGAAGTGAACAAAATGCTCAAACAGTTTGAGCAATCGCAGCAGATGATGAAGATGTTTAGCGGCAAGGGCTTGGGCAAATTGATGAAGCTGGCGGGCGGGATGAAGGGGATGTTCCCAAAGATGTAAACTAGCATCAAGGCAGCCTGAAAATGGATGAGTTCTGTTTTCAGGCTGCCTTTTGATATGGTACAAATCTAAACTACATGCTTAGTCTAGGAGAATTTTGTTGATTCTGAGCCATTTGATTATTTCTTTGTTGAGCCAATTCCTGTTCGGTATTTTGAATATTAAGCATACTTTGTTCCGCAGAAACCTTAACGGCATCATGTGCCATCACAGAAGCATAACGCAAATCAGGTTCATGGCTAAAAACAGAAACTTTCCATTTGTCATCAATGGTTAAACTTTCTACCTTAGACATACTGGCTTTAATAGCATTATTAGCAAGTGCCATAGAGATATTTTTGAAGTCGTTAGGTTCTGTTGCCGTAATATTATGCTTATTGCAATATTCTTTAAGTTTATCCTCATATTGTTGGAATAATTTTTCAGCACGCGGGGAGAGCGCAGGAGCGATATTCTCGCTTTTCTCTTGCTGCTGTTGTTGCGAATTAACGATTTCTTCTAATTCGTTTAAATGCAATAAGCTATTTTTTTCTTGGGGTATTCTGTTTTTCTTTATACTTTGTCGTATATCTGGCTTACTGCTACGGAAATCCTGATCAACATGCTTTAACTTGCTATTTTGAACAGCAATTATGATTTCTGCATCGGTTGCTGTATTAAAGTCTAAACCACTTTCTTTTTTTGCACGATCAATAATATTTGGAGTATTTTTCCGATGTTGTACCGCAGTACTCCAAACCATATCCTGAATAGCTTTACCCCGTGTAGAAAAATCATATCCACGTTCTTTGAGCCTTTGAAACTGTGGTGTGTAATGCTTTTCAATAATAAAATCATGCTGTGATTTGGCGAAAGCCACCACTGTATCTGTGGCTGCAAGCTCTTTCCATTTTGCATCAAAGGGAGGTGTTGCGGGTGTTAGTCCATTAAAATGACCATTATAGTTATTGGAATATTGAAGATATTCCTTCATGGTTCCTTTGTTGGTCTCTATTTGATACGTTCCATACGATTTCCCACCATTATCTCCTTTTCCTGGGGAAATGGTTCCAGGTCCGCTATTTCCAGATTCATATTGCTTAGATGTTTGACCTAGCTTCCATTTATCTAATTCAGCTTTTGCTTCTTCGTAAGTGTATTTTTTGCCTGCCATGATAGCCTCCAAAATTGTTTAAAATTAAAAGTAAGAAATAAGTTAAATGAATATCAGAATACTTAGCACCCCCATTCTGGTCGTTTGTATTGATAAAATTCAAATATGGTATAGAGAGGCGACATATAGGGTTCTTCAGTTAAATTTACTTCTACTTCAATATATATATAGGAATATTGTTTTCTTTTTCTGCAAGATAAAAATAGGAATAGCCCGAGCTTTTTTCACAATTTAATTTTGAGATTTTGTATGTTTTAAGATTCTCTCTTAGAATTTTAAAAGTGTCCTTGCTGGGTCGGTTGCTATGTATATTTATATAGGTTATAATATCATTATTACCGATAATACTAATTTCTACATCTTTCAATCTGATTAAGTTTAATGTTCCTGAAAAATCAAACCGAGGAAGTTCACTTTCCTTGCTAATATACTCCCATTTAACTCCTTTTACAGAGAGATATTTGTTTTTGGATAAGTTGAAACTGTTTCCATATTCCTTATTTGAGAATATGGATATAATTTGTTCTAGTGGATAATTGGTTTTGTTTTTAGCTATCGCCATCAAGGGCATGCTCATTAAGACAAGTGCACAGCTTAGTTTATGGAATTTCATAATAGCATCTTTCTTGAATTTTATTTAGAGAATAAGTTTCGCTATCAACTTTATCACGGTGCCTTAATAAAAGCAAATGCCTGATTTCTATCACAAACAATGTAGTAAAATGCAAGTCGTGCGGTCATATCTAGACTGAACTGGAATACAGGTTGCTAGCATTCCCCTTTTCAGGCAGCCTGAAACCTATACCAAGCCCCAAACCCCCAAAGGAAATTCCATGAGCGAAAGCAGCAGAAAAAAAAGCATCATCGCCACCATCGGCGGCATCTGCACCGCCATCGCAGGCACAACGATTTACCAAATTGCCGTGGACCAACTGGTTATCCGCCCTGGCCAGCAAGTGCTGACCAAGTTTTTAGCAGGGCAATATGAGCAACGCCTGCAAAGCGGCATGAGCATGGTGGGCAGCATGATTCAAAACAACCCCAACAGCATCGCCACCGCCGCCAACGAGTTGGCACAAGCCAATTTGCCACCCGCCGCCAGCAACATCCAACTGCAATGCCGCCCGCTGGAAGGCGAAGAAGCGTGCTTGCAGCGCAACACCGCCGAGCTCAAAGCCCAGCTTGGCTGGGAAAAACAGCAAGCGCGTTTAACCGCGCTGGATAACGCCTATTCCGCCTGCCGCGACCAAACCGCGCAAAACCCTGATATAGATTTATCCGCCCGCGAAGTGGTGTACGAAGCCAATATCCGCTGCCTGATGGCGGATGGCTACGGCAAAGAACTCGCCGCACTCGCGCAAAACGATGCCAACCTTGCCGCCATCATCGCGCAAGCCAAACAAGATTTAACCACCCCACCCGCCCAAGACAAGGAATAACCATGAAAACCATTTTGCTACTGGCAACCAGCCTGCTGCTTGCCGCCTGTTCTTCCACCGACAGCACAGCCCAAATTCAACGCGCGCGGCTGGAAAAAATCCGCCAAGATTGCACCAACTATTATTCAGGGCAAGACATGGCAACCGAAGGCAAGATTGCCAACTGCATCAACGCCCGCAAAGCCAGTATTCAGTTGTGATGCTGTTAGCCAATAAACCAAAGGCAGCCTGAAAACCGTTTACCCAGTTTCAGGCTGCCTTAATCCCATCAATCAATCATCCATCCCGCGCCCCGCCCGAAACGGCTTCGTGGTTTTCACTTCGCGCTCTTTCTTTTCCCCCAGCGCATACCAATCCACATGGCGCGTGCAATACATCACCGCAAACAGCGTGGCAAACAGCAAGCAAGAGCCCACCAGCAAGTTATATTCCTGCATCCGCAGCAGTACAAACATCGTGCCATACGCCAAACACAGCAGCCCCACCATCATGTTCACCCCGCGCCGATTTGCCAGCACAAACTGCAAATACCACCACAGCAGCCCAATACACGCCGCCGCGCCCAGCATATAAGCGGGCACAAAACCAATATGCTCCGCAAACGACAACAGCAGCAAATAAAACATCGACAACGCCGAGCCCACCAGCAAATACTGCATCGGATGAATGCGCCAATCCTGCAAAATCTCGCTTAAAAAGAACGCGCTAAACACCATAATCACCAACACCATGCCATATTTCATGCTGCGGATAATCATCTGATAATCCAGCGTATCCAGCAGCGCGCTGGAATGATAATAATCCCGCTGCACCGCCAAAGCATGAATAAACATCAACACAATAGAAAACACCACGCACAAGCCCAAAATGCTCCACAATTTATTCGCCATCATCAAACTCCGATGCAGCCCCGTGATAATCGTTTCAGGCTGCCTAAATTGAACACCCCGCCATCATGCGAAACACACATCAAAATATTGTGAACAAATTGTTAAGAATTTATGAAGATTGTGTTGTGCGATAAAATCCCCGTGTCCATAAACCCGTTAGGCAGCCTGAAAATCATGAACTCCACCTTTATCCCCCAAGACACCCTAGACGACTTCACCACCTATCAAATCAGCCACCCCATCACCATCTTCAACCAACCCATCGCCGACAACGAACCCGCCACGCTCACCATCCGCGCCAGCGAACTCGCCCCAAGGCAGCCTGAAATCCAAGCCTATCTCAACTGGCTTGTCGATTGCCGCGCCCCGCTCATCGCCTACTACAACGCCCAGCTTACCCACCCCAGCCAACCCCGCGCCGATGACGATTGGTACAACAGCCTAGAAATAGACACCGCCAACCAAACCATCATCGCCATGCGCTATTGCGGCTAATCCCATATAGGCAGCCTGAAACCCTTTCCACCGCCCCAAAACCACCATGCCCCACATCCTCATCCTAGAAGACGAAGCCGAAATTGCCGAAATCATCGCCATCAGTCTCGCCCGCGACCACCACACCAGCCACATTGCCCCCACCGCCCAAGCCGCCAGCCAACACCTTGCCCGCCAAGCCTGCGACCTGCTGCTGTTAGATGTAGGACTGCCCGACATCAACGGCTTTGATTACCTAAAAACACTCCGCACCCAGCATCCCCGCCTGCCCGTGATTATGCTCACCGCGCAAGACGAAGAAACCGACCGCATCCTAGGGCTAGAACTCGGCGCAGACGACTACATCGGCAAACCATTCAGCCCCCGCGAACTCAACGCCCGCATCAAAGCCCTGCTGCGCCGCAGCCAAAGGCAGCCTGAAAACGGATGGAACGAATTTCAGCACAGCCAAAACGATCGCAACGAATTTCAGCCCAACCCAAATCAACCCGCCCCCCAATGGCAAGACGACCCCCAAGCCCACTGCATCCGCCACCAAGGGCAAGCCCTACCGCTCACGCTGGGCGAATACCGCCTACTGCGCACACTAATCGCCCGCCCCCAGCGCGTGTACACCCGCGAAGAACTGCTCACCGCCATGTTCGGCAGCAACCACCCATCCGACCCCCACACCATCAACACCCACATCCGCGCCCTGCGCCAAAAACTCCGCGCCGCGCACATAGACCCCGCCTGCATACACACCCACCACGGCATCGGATACAGCTTCCAATGATAAAATACTTCAAAAACATCAGTCTACGCCTATTCTTCATCCTACTCGGCATCAGCACCCTGCTCACCGCCCAAGCATGGCTCAACCAAAGCCCCCGCATCCAATACCACATCGCCGCCACCCTAGTTTTACTCGTCAGCCTAGCCTACTGGCTCGCCCGCAGCATCAACCGCATCCGCCACTACGCCGAAGCCATGGCAGCCAACCGCCCCGCCCCCCAACCCCAATTTGGCGACAGCTATCTCCACCGCCTAGTTCACGCCATCGCCCACCTACGCAGCGAACTCAACCACCGCCAACACATAGAAAACTACATACTCGGGCTCACCCACGAACTCAAAACCCCACTCACCGCCCAAGCCGCCGCCCTAGAACTGCTGCAAGATGGCCCACTCACCCCCGAGCAACACCAACTCATCGCCCGTATCATCCGCAACACCCAAAACCAACACCAACTCATCGCCAAGCTATTAGAACTCGCCCGCCTAGAAAACAGCGACCACCTAACCATCCGCCAAGCCATCCCCCTAGCCACCCTGTGCCAACAAGCCATCCAAGACCACCAACCCACCGCCCAAGCCAAACAACTCACCCTACAACTCAATACCCCCGCCCAACCCATCCTACAAGGCGACCCCATACTCCTGCGCCAAGCCATCCACAACCTACTCGCCAACGCACTAGACTTCGCCACCCCACACACCACCATCCAACTCAACCTAACCCCCGCCGCCCTACACATCACCAACCAAGGCGACCCCATCCCCGACTACGCCCTAACCAAAATCCCACAACGCTTCTACTCCCTACCCCGCGCCAACGGCAGACGCAGCAGCGGGCTCGGGCTCAACTTCGTCGCCGAAATCATGCGCCTGCACGGCGGCCAATTCACACTACAAAACCAAGCCAACGGCGTATGCGCCAGTCTCATCTTCGCCAACGAAAACGCATAAGCCCACACAATAAGGCAGCCTGAAAACGGTTTTACCCCTTTTCAGGCTGCCTATTATCACAGCATTAATGCACGTCTTTCCAATACTCTTTCTTCAAGAAATACGACAACGGCAACAACACCGCCAGCAAGAATATCAACACAATATAGCCAATCTGCTTGCGCTGCACTTGGGCAGGTTCCGCCATATACGCCATAAAGTTGGTTAAATCACGGGCGTAGTTATCGTAGTCCGTGCTGATGAACTTGCCATCTTTGGTCATGCGCGTCAGCTTGCCTGCGCTTTCCCAATGCAAATCAGGCACCAGATTGCCATGCGCGTCTTTTTTCATCACGGGCTTGCCTTCGGCATCCAGTTTCACCGCCTGAATGCCTTGCTCGGCAGCCAAAACGTGCGGCATCGCGGCGTTGGGCAACACCGTGTTGTTCCAGCCTGTTGGGCGCGTTGGGTCTTTGTAGAAGCCGCGCAAATAGGCGTAGATGTAGTCATTGCCGCGCGAACGCGCAATCAGCGTTAAATCAGGCGGCACGGTGCCAAACCATTTTTTCGCATCATTAGGTTTCATGTGCGCCTGCATCACATCGCCCACTTTATCGGTAGTAAACATCAGATTGTTTTTGATTTGCTCTTCGGTTAAGCCGATGTCTTTCAAGCGGTTAAAGCGCATGGCGGCAGCGGAGTGGCAAGACAGGCAGTTGTTCACAAAAATTTGCGCGCCGCGCTGCAAGCTCACTTGGTCGCGTGGGTCAAGCTCAACGTGCGGGTAATGCCCGCCGCCCGATGCGCCAGCCATCATGGGGGCTGCCAACAAAAGGGCAGCAAATGTTTTTTTGAATGTTGATTTCATTTTCTCTACCCTTTAAACGTTGGTTGCAAACAGATACGCGCACAGCAAAGTGATGCCCGCGTAAACGAAGAACATGATTTTTTGCTTCGTTGTGCTCATGGTTACACGTTCTGGCACAGGTTTGTTTTTGTCCAGCTTGGTGTAGAACGGCATACCAATGAAGAATGCAAAGTAAATGATAGAGAAAATACGCGCCAACAGCGTGCGGCTTTCGGTTGCCACTTGTGCGCCCAAAATGCCCAAGCCGATGAATGCGATGATAAACAGCACCAGCGCGGTTTTGAAAATCGGCCCGCGATAGCGCACTGATTTCACTTCGCCACGGTCAAGCCAAGGCAGCAGCGCAATCAAAACCACCGCGCCGCCCATGCCGATTACGCCCCAAACTTGCGTGCCTGCAAACGATGGAATGGCGCGCAAAATCGCATAAAATGGCGTGAAATACCACACAGGCGCAATGTGTGCAGGCGTTACCAAGGGGTTGGCAGGGTCAAAGTTTGGTGCTTCCAAGAAATAGCCACCGCCTTCGGGCGCAAAGAACAACACGGAGCAGAACACGATTAAAAACACGGCAACGCCTAGGATGTCTTTAACGGTGTAGTAAGGATGGAATGGGATGCCATCCAGCGGGATGCCGTTTTCGTCTTTTAGTTTTTTGATTTCCACGCCATCGGGGTTGTTGGAGCCGACTTCGTGCAGCGCGATTAAGTGCGCCACCACCAAGCCAAGCAACACCAAAGGCACGGCAATCACGTGCAGCGCAAAGAAGCGGTTGAGCGTGGCATCGGATACGTTAAAGTCGCCGCGAATCCATGTGGACAAATCAGGACCAATCACAGGAATTGCGCTGAACAAGTTAATAATCACTTGCGCGCCCCAAAACGACATTTGCCCCCAAGGCAGCAAGTAGCCCATAAAGGCTTCTGCCATCAAGGCAAGGAAAATCAGCGAGCCAAATATCCACACCAGCTCGCGCGGTTTTTTGTATGAGCCGTAAATCAAGCCACGGAACATATGCAAATACACCACGATGAAAAAGAATGATGCGCCTGTGGAGTGCATATAGCGGATAATCCAGCCGCCTGACACATCGCGCATGATGTATTCCACCGCCGTGAAAGCTACGGGGAGATTGTAGGCGTTGGTGGTGCCGTCTGGCTTGAAGTTCATGGTTAGGAAGATGCCGCTGACGATTTGAATCACCAAAACGAGCAGGGCGAGTGAGCCGAAGTAGTACCAAAAGTTGAAGTTTTTGGGTGCGTAGTATTGCCCAACGTGGTCGTTCCAAAGTTTGGTTAATGGAAAACGCGCGTCCACCCAGTTGAGTAAGGCTTTGGTTTTGCTTGTTTGTTGGTTTGACATGATGTGCCCCTTTTAACTTTCGCCAATCAAAACGACGGTGTCGCTCATGTATTTATATGGCGGGATAACCAAATTGGTGGGTGCGGGCACGCCTGCATACACGCGCCCTGCAAGGTCAAATTTGGAACCGTGGCAAGGGCAGAAAAAGCCGCCTTTCCAGCTTCCGCCGCCCAAATCGGCTGCGCCCACATCGGGGCGGAATGTGGGCGAGCAGCCTAAATGCGTGCAAATGCCCACGGCAATCCAAAGATTGGGCTTGATGGAGCGCGTGGCGTTTTTGCAGTTTTCAGGCTGCTGTTCCGCATTGGATTTGGGGTCGGCTAATTGGCCATCCAACGATGGCAAATCTTTTACCTGCTGCTCGGTGCGGTTTAACACGAAAATCGGTTTGCCGCGCCATTCGGCGGTAATCATTTGCCCAGATTCAATTTTGCTGATGTCAAGTTCAACAGCAGCGCCTGCGGCTTTTGCCTTTTCAGACGGAAACCAGCTTGCCACAAGTGGTGTTGCCACCCCTGCGGCGGCAACTGCGCCTGCCCCAGCAGTGGCAAGCGATAGAAAGCGGCGGCGTCCTTGATTTATTTCTTTATTATCCATTTTTATTTCCAAGATTTAGGCGCATTGGGCAACGTGTAATGCGATGTTGCTTTTTGCGCTTGGAGTGTTAAAAAAGTGCTTTTAAACGTGGGGATTTTAACCGATTTTATGGCGGAGATTGAAGCGGTTTTTTAAGATAGGTTAAGATTTTGTGTTGATGCGGGTTTCAGGCTGCTTTTTGGGGTTGGCGATGATGAAATGGAATGGAATGTAGTTCAAAAGGAGTAGAGCAGGGCGGTTTAGCGGCGGGAGATGGCGTTTCAGGCTGCCTTGGCTTGTTTTCAAAGGCAGCCTGAAAACCGTTGCCCAATCTAGCTTGCTGCAAACACCATCCATCTCATCCCAAATCAGCGCAAGAACACGGCTTGCAAGCAAGCCGTAGCAGCGCGGGAGCGTTTTCAGGCTGCCTAATATCGCGCCCGCGTTTAGGCAGCCTGAAAATCCATTCAAGGTGATGTCCTAAAAATGATTAGGGTTGATAGCAAGCAGTATGGGTTAAAAATCCTGCAATCTGTTCCTTCTCCCGCTGGCGGGGGAAGGCTAGGATGGGGGTGGTTGATGGATTAGGCAGCCACCCCCACTCTAACAGCAGCGCAGTATGCTTTATTTAAGACACACGCCCATCCAACAAAAAAAACGCTTGGCACAACACCAAACGGTTTTTAACTTCGCCAACGCCATTTCGCTTTGTCAGGCTGCCTAAACCGCTTCGCTGACTTGCGGCTCGCGGCGCAGCAGGGTAATCAAATCGGCAAGGCGTTTTTTCATTTCGCGGCGGTCGATGATTTGGTCAATCGCGCCTTTTTCTAGCAAAAATTCGGCGCGTTGGAAGCCTTCGGGCAGTTTTTCGCGCACGGTTTGTTCAATCACGCGCGGGCCGGCAAAGCCAATCAGGGCTTTGGGTTCGGCAACCACAACGTCGCCCAAAAAGGCGAAGCTGGCGGATACGCCGCCCATGGTGGGATCGGTGAGCACGGAGATAAAGGGCAGCCCTTTTTCGTTGAGCAGGTGCAGCGATGCGCTGGTTTTGGTCATTTGCATCAGCGAGTTTAAGCCTTCTTGCATCCGCGCGCCGCCCGATGCGGCAACGCAAATAAAGGTGCAGTTATCGGCAACGGCGCGGCGCACGCCTTGCACAAACCGCTCGCCGACCACCGACCCCATTGAGCCGCCGATAAAGCGAAATTCAAACGCGGCAATCACCACGGGCAAGCCGTGTATTTGCCCGCGCATCACCACGATGGCATCGTCTTCGCCTGTGGTTTTTTTGGCGGCGGTTAGGCGGTCGGGATATTTTTTGCTGTCTTTGAATTTGAGAATGTCGGTGGGGCGGATGTTTGCGCCGATTTCTTCGCGGTTGGCTTCGTCTAGCAGCAGGTCTAGGCGTTCGCGGGCGGTTAGGGCTTCGTGGTGTCCGCATTTGGGGCAAACTTGGTGGTTTTGGCTCAGCTCGGTGGCGTATTGGGTTGCGCCGCAGGATGAGCATTTGCGCCATAAGCCTTCGGGCACGCCTGCTTTTTTGTCGTCATTTTTTTTGATTTTGGGCGGGAGAATTTTGTCTAGCCAGCTCATAATGTTGTCCTTGTGTTGGGGGTTTCAGGCTGCCTTGGGGGCTTGGGATAAGCGTGTACCTGTTTCAGGCTGCCTAATTCAATGTTGGGGATTTTAGATTGCTTGTACTAATTTGCGGGGCGCAATATAGCGGGTATTTTTGCGCTTGGCAAAGGGCAGCCTGAAAATAGGTTGAAACCGTTGCAAAACATAGAACACAACAAGAAACAGTAACATCCGTCATTTCCGCATAGGTGGGAATCTTGGTTGAACTCACGCAATGGATTATTTTTGCACACATTTTATGAATGTTTGGCAAGATTCCCGCCTGCGCGGGAATGACGGCATTTCTTAATTTTTAGCTTCGCAACTCCGCTTCGCTACGCAGGCTGCCGCTGGGGTTTGCAAGGGTTTCAGGTTGGAACATTTGGACTGCGCGATAAGGTTTCAGGCTGCCTAATTAGGCGGGTAAACAATGATGGCAGCCTGAAACGCTGTTTTGGCGTGTTGCAAAGCGTGCTGGCAAGCGCGGCGCAAGTCGCATCACCCATCACAAATTCTGCGCCAGCCAATTCCATGTGCGGCGCAGCACGCCCGCGTGTCTTTCAGGCTGCATGGTTTGTGCCACAGGCTCGCGCGCCATCGCTTCAAAATATTGCCAATCGCTCTCGTCAATCGTTGGTTTGAGCAGGAAATACACTTCGCCATGAATCGGAAAGCCCGATTCGTGCACCATGCGTGTGAGCATTTGCAATTCGCTTTGCGTCATGTCGCTGGCAAAATGGCTTTGCGGGTGCAACACAATGATGCACGGCTTGTCGTGCTTTGCCATGCCGCTTTTGGCAAGCGCGTTTTGGAAAATATCGGCGGCGACTTGCTCATCATCAATGGCAACGCGCGGATGCGAAAACGGGCAAGGCTTCATCACATCGTCCACCAAGCCGATGCGCAGCGTGGTGGGCATTTTGAAGCTGGCGCGGTTGTTAGACATATTGTGAATTTCAATAATGCCCGCCGACAGCGACACCAGCAGCACAGGAATATGCGTTTGAATAACAGTCATGCGTTGCTCCTAAAACGTGTAGCCCGTTTGCAATTCGTCATCGCCCACCAGTTGCAACAGCAGCGCATACAGCGGGGCAAGCTCTTCATAACGGCGCGATGTGCGGCGCAAATAGTTCAAAAAGCGTGGGATTTCGGGGCGATATTTATCCTTGCCATCGCGGTGATACAGCCGCGCAAAAATGCCCGCCACCTTCAAATGCCGCTGCACGCCCATCCATTCATACCATTTATAAAAGACATCAAACTGCGCGGGCACAGGCAAGCTCGCCGCGCGCGCCTTTTCCCAATAGCGAATGGTTAAATCCAGCGTAAACTCTTCATCCCATTCAATAAACGCATCGCGCAGCAGCGACACCAAGTCGTAAGTGATTGCGCCGTATAAAGCATCCTGAAAATCCAAAACCGCAGGGCGGTTGGGCGTGAGCATCAAATTGCGCACGATAAAATCCCGATGCACATACACCTTGGGCTGCGCTTCAATCGCGGGCAGCAGCGTGTCTATCGTTTGTTGCCATAAATGGCGTTGCGCAAAATTCAGGCTGCTGTTTAATTCTTTTGCCACAAACCATTCGGGAAACAAATTCATCTCGCGCAGCAAAATCTCGCGGCTGTATTCGGGCAACTGATTGGGCTGGCTGGATTTTTGCAGAATAATCAGCTCGTCAATCGCTTCCAGCAGCAAGGCTTTGTGCGCTGCGGGCGTGTTTTCTTGCTGCATCGCTTTCAAATATTGCACATCGCCCAAATCGTTTAACACGATAAAACCCAGCTCCAAATTTTTCGCCAACACAGTCGGTACATTCAGGCTGCTAAATAGCTCGCACACTTTCAGATAATTCGCCACGCTCTCGCGCATTTTTTCGGGCGGCGCGTCCATGCAAATCACCGTGCTGCCATCGGCAAAGGTGGCGCGAAAATAACGGCGAAAATCCGCATCGGCGGCAGCAAAGCTCAATTGAAAGGGCTGATGGGGATACACGCTGGCAAGCCAGTCTTTGAGCAGGGTTTCTCGTTGCATACTGTGAATTATTGGGTTTTCGGTTAAAATAGCCCATCATTTTAACTTTAAAACCGTTGCAAGGTGTGATTTTGTCTCGTTCATTTGTAAGCAAACCATTAGTCGCCATGCTGGGCATTGCCTTTTCGGGCAGCGCGTGGGCGGTGTCGGATACATGGCAGCCTGAAAAGCTAGGCTGGGTGTGCCGTGCGCCCAATACGCAAGCCAAAGGCGTTGCGCCCGCCCGTAAAACAGGGCTGCCCAAGCTGCCGCAAGATGTAACCCGCATTGAAGCAGATAAAGCCGCAGGGCAAACCAATGTGCGCCACCGCGCGCAAGGCGATGTGATTATTGAGCGCAACGATGAAACGCTGAATGCCGGTTGGGTGGACTACGACCAGCCCAACGAACACGTTTACGCGGGCGACCAATTCACGCTCACCCGCGCCGATGGGCAAACCGTGCAAGGCGATAAGCTGGACTACGACCTTGCCAAGCATTCGGGCAACGCCAACAACACCGAATTTGTTGCCGAGCAAAACAACAAACGGCTGCAAGGCGTGGCACGCAGCCTGAAAATGTATGACGACAACCACCACGCCGCGCAAGAAGTCAAATTCAACACCTGCGAAACAGGCGATACATCGTGGTACATCCAAGCCCAAGAGCTGACCACTAACCGCGAAACAGGCATCGGCGTGGCAAAAAAAGCCAAGCTGGTGTTTGCAGGCGTGCCAATTTTGTACACGCCGTGGGTGGATTTTCCGATTAACGGCAACCGCAAAAGCGGCTTGCTTGTGCCCACCATGTCGGCAGGTTCGGATGGCGTATCCATTGATTTGCCGTATTACTTCAACCTTGCGCCCAATTATGATGCCACGCTCACCCCTGGGTACATCGGCTCGCGTGGCGCACGCATCGGCGGCGAGTTTCGCTATTTGCAGCCCAAATACACAGGCAGCGTAAACGTTAAATATATGCCGCGCGACCACAAACGCGGCTTAAACAATCGCACCGCGTTTAGCCTGAAACACAACCACGTGTTCACATCCAAGCTATCGGGCGGCGTGGATTTTAACCAAGTGTCCGATGATGATTACTACCGCGATTTTGCAGGGCGCAACGAGTTAGCCGAAAGCACCAATCTAAACCGAAAAGCGTGGCTCAACTACCATCAAGACTTATTTGGTGCGCCGTTAAACGTGGAATTGATGGCACAGAAATACCAAATTCTCAATGATTCCAACGGCAACAAAAACCCCGTGTATTCCATCTTGCCGCGTCTATCCGCAAGCTGGGCAAAAAATCTCAACCAACACGCTGAGCTGGATGTGAAAACGCAGTTCACACGCTTTTATCACAAAGATATGCAAAGCGGCAGCCGCGCGGTGGCGTATCCCAGCATCAACTGGGATTTCCACAACGCATGGGGCTATGTGCGCCCCAAAGTGGGCGTGCACGCTACGCGCTATTGGCTGGAAAAATTTGGCAGCCTGAAATCGCGCAACACATCGCGCATCTTGCCGATTGTGAACGTGGACAGCGGCATCACGCTGGAACGCCAAGCCAATTTGTTTGGCAACAGCTTTGTGCAAACCGTTGAACCGCGCTTGTTCTACAACTACACCCCATCCAAATCGCAAAATGATTTGCCCAATTTTGACTCATCGCTCAACGATTTTAGCTACGACCAACTGTTCCGCGAAAACATCTATTCGGGCAACGACCGCATCAATGCCAACAACAGCCTAGCCGCAGGCTTGCAAACCCGTTTTCTTAACCCCAACACAGGCTACGAATACTTCCGCGCAGGCATCGGCGAAAAATACCATTTCACCCGCGATGAAGTGGCCCTTTCAGGCAGCCTGAATCAAAACGAGCGCAAAAACGGCGACATCGTTGCCTTTGCCAGCGGGCAAGTTGCCCCCAGCTGGTTTGCCGACAGCAACTGGCATTGGAGTGCCGACAACAAAGCCACCCAACGCTATGACCTAGGCATTCGCTACAACCCCGAAGCAGGCAAAGTGTTGAGCGCACGCTTTAAATACGGGCGCAACGAAGAAATCTATTCAGGCTTTTACGACAAACTGCGCCACATAGACCTTGCCGCGCAATGGCCCATCAACAACAACCTATACGCCGTGGGGCGGCTCAATTACAGCACATCGCCCCGCGCCATTTTGGAACAAACCGCAGGGCTGGAATACAAAAACCCCTGCGGCTGTTGGAGCGCGAGCTTCGTTGCCCAACGCTATGTAACCGAATGGCAGCCCGCGCAAGATAAATACAAATACAAAACCGCTTTCTTTTTCACGCTGCAACTCAAAGACATAAGCAACGCAGGCACCAACGCCCAAGAGCAACTGCGCCTAGGCATCCCTGGCTACACCAAAACCAACGAGGTAAACAAATGATGAACCGCAAAATCGTCCCCCTAATCCTAGCAACCACACTCGGCATCGCTTTTCAGGCTGCCCATGCCGACACCATCAAGCCGCTGAACCGCATTGCGATGGAAGTCAATTCCAGCGTGGTTACTTATGGCGACATTGAACGCACCATCCGCGAGCTTAAATCGCGCAACGCAGGGCAAAACATCCCCGAAGAGCAGTTTGTTCAGGCTGCCAAGCAACGCCTATTGGAACGCGCCTTGATTGCCGATGCCGCCCGCCAACAGCAGCTTAAAGCCACCGACAGCGGCATAGACGAAGAGCTCAAACGCCGCGCTGCTTTGGAGCACACCACGGTAGAAAACCTATACAAAAAAGCCCAAACCAACGGCTACACGCGCGAAGCCTACCGCCTAGAAGTCGCCAAAGACGTGCTGGCGGATTATCTGCTCAGCGATTTGAACAACAATGTGAACATCAACGATGCGCAAATCAACGAAGCACTAAAAAGCGGCGCAGCCCTGCCCCAAGGCGCACCTTACACCGTGTACACCATCCGCCGCATCATCTTGCAAGCGGGTAGCCAAGCCAACATGAGCGCGGTAGAAAATCGGATGCAGCAAATCGCCCAAGCCATCCAGCAAGGCAGCGATTTTGCCGCCATCGCCAAACGCTATTCGCAAGAAGCCGAAGCGGTGAACGGCGGTTTGCACGAAGTAAGCGACGATATGCTGCCTGAAAACGTAGAAAAACTGATTCACCAAATGCAGCCCAACCAAATCACCGCGCCGCAGCGCGTGGGCACAAGCTGGCAGATTATCCAACTGGTATCCAGCCGCACCGAAAACGACCCCGCCAAAATGCAACGCGAAGCCGTGCGCCGCCAATTGGTGCAGCGAGCCCGCCAAGCCAACCAAGCGCAATTTGTGCAACAGCTACAACAAAACGCCGTGGTGCGCGAGTATTAAGCCCATGCAAAGGCAGCCTGAAAGTGGATTTTTAGGCTGCCTAAAATATGTGGTTTGCGGGCAGAGTAGAGTAGGGCAGGGCAGGGCGAAGCAGCGTAAGGCAGCCTGAAAACGTTGGTAAATCCAATTGCCCCGCATGGAGCGTCGGCGGCTCGCCGATGTTGCTAATCAACCCAACCATGTTGAATACAGGTTCTAACTATTTGGCGACGAGCCGTCGCCGCTCCATTTTAGATTTCAGGCTGCCTAAAATGATGATTGCGCCATCCAAAAGGCAGCCTGAAAACCATCCGCAGCCTAATCCTATTTTCAGGCTGCCCCCTTTCCCACCATCCCATCCCAAAGGACAAAACATGAAACTGCTCATCATCGGCAACGGCGGGCGCGAACACGCGCTGGCGTGGAAGCTAGCCCAATCGCCCAAAGTCTCCGCCGTTTACGTTGCCACAGGCAATGCAGGCACAGCCGCCGAGCCGAAAGTGCACAATCTCGCGCTCACCGCCCATGCCGATTTGATTGCCTTTTGCCAACGCGAAAACATCGCTTTCACCGTAGTCGGGCCCGAAGCCCCGCTTGCCGCAGGCATGGTGGACGATTTCCGCGCCGCAGGGCTGCCTATTTTCGGCCCCACCCGCGCCGCCGCCCAGCTAGAAAGCTCCAAAGATTTCGCCAAAGCCTTTATGCGGCGGCACGGCATCCCCACCGCGCAATACCAAACCTTTGCCAACGCCCAAGCCGCGCACGATTATGTGAACCAAAAAGGCGCGCCCATCGTCATCAAAGCCGATGGGCTGGCAGCGGGCAAAGGTGTCATCGTTGCCATGACGCTAAACGAAGCCCACGCCGCCATTGACGATATGCTGCTGGGCAACAAAATGGGCGACGCGGGCGCGCGCGTGGTGATTGAAGACTTTTTGCAGGGCGAAGAAGCCAGCTTTATCGTGATGTCCGATGGCGATAATGTGCTGCCGATGGCAGCCAGCCAAGACCACAAACGCCTGCTGGACGGCGACCAAGGCTTGAACACAGGCGGCATGGGCGCATACAGCCCCGCACCCGTGGTGAGCGAAGCCGTGTATCAGCGCGTGATGGACGAAATCATCCTGCCCACCATCCGCGGCATGAAAGCAGATGGCATTGAATTTACAGGATTTTTATACGCAGGCTTGATGATAGATGCGGCAGGCGCACCACGCACGATAGAGTTTAACTGCCGCTTCGGCGACCCCGAAACGCAACCGATTATGAGCCGCTTGGACAGCGATTTGGTGGATTTGATTGAAGCTGCGTTGCAGCGCAAACTGGACAGCGCAAGCGCGCAATGGAAGCCGCAAACCGCCGTGGGCGTGGTGCTGGCGGCGCAAAATTATCCCGACACGCCGAAAAAAGGCGACATCATCCACGGCATAGACGCGGCGAACGCAATCGGCAAAGTGTTCCATGCAGGCACGGCGGTAAACGAGCGCGGCGAAATCATCACCAACGGCGGGCGCGTGCTGTGCGTGGTGGGCTTGGGCGACGATGTTGCCACCGCCAAACAGCAGGCGTATCGCGCGTTGGCGGAGATAGAATTTGATGGGATGCAGTATCGGACGGATATTGCGGATAAGGCGATGGGGCGGTGATGGGGCGGTGATGGGGTTTCAGGCTGCCTTTGGCGCGGGAATGCAAAGGCAGCCTGAAAAGCTAAAATGGAGCGGCGGCGGCTCGTCGCCAACACTTAGAACCTGTATTCACTATTTCCATAGACATCTTTTATGCCCTAAAAACGTGGCTACTGCGTTAAAAATGCTCGCAAGGTGTCCAACCTTGCTGCGCTTTTTGCCTTGTATCCGCGCTTTTATTTCATAAAATCTGCCTATGGAAATAGTGAATACAGGTTCTTACTAAACATAGCATTACTGGTTTACTAAGATGTCGGCGAGCTGCCGATGTTCCATCGGTTACAGGTTTGGCAAAGGTTTCAGCTTGAAAAGCCAAATTCATCTGCACATTAAAGGCAGCCTGAAAACGTATTTTGAAATGTGGTTTTAGCTTCACTAAAAATCGCTTTGCTCGTTTTCAGGCTGCCTATGCGGATGTATGGGGGTGCGTGAAAATGGATGAGGGTAGGCAGTCTGAAACCTTTGCCAAACCTAAAACCGCTACAAGAAATAGTAAATTCTCCGCCATGACCGCGTAGGCGGGAATCTTGGTATAGTTTGTGCAATGAATTGTTTTTACGAAAATTTATGAATATCAAACAAGATTCTCACCTACGCGGGAATGACGGAATTTCTTATTTTTCGGCATAAGGGACAAATTTACTGCTAAATCCAAGAACATAGCCGCTTGATACCGAAACGGCGGCCAAAGTAGGTGGTGTCCATGATGACGTTGGCGCGGGCGGGAGCGGCAAACTGCGCCTGCGTCTGGGTTTTTTTGAGATGGCGCAGGATGGTTTGGCGGCTGCAGCCGTAGGTGGCGGCAAGTTGGGCGGCGGTTTGTTTGCCTGTGGTGTAGGTCTGCCATAGGGATTGGGGATTGAGCCGTTTGCCGCTGTCAGATCGCCTGCCGCACTCTCGGCATTTGTAGCGTTGTTTGCCGTTTTGCCAGCCGTTCTTTTTGACCCGTTTTAAGCCGCAGAAAAAGCATTTTTTGTGTTCAAAGCCTTTGAACCTCTTTAAAGCCTTATAGGATAAGGCTTAACAAAGAATTCCAGCACCTTTTTTGTTACTTACGCCGATTTAGCAGTAAATTTGTCCCTTATGCCTATCAGCAAATAATTGTGTGTAACCTAGGGCGTGTTACTAATCAACACACCCTAGTATTTTTGCCACGCAGCCCTGCTCTTTCACGCATACCGATAAAACTCCCCAGCCCCCAGCGGCTCACGCCCCAGCAGCCGCGCAAAATCCCCCGTATCCGCCACCGAGCCTTGCGCCAGCAATTTCAGGCTGCCTTGTGACAGAAAACCGTTGCTCAAAATATTCGTCAGCGGCAGTGCGGGGCGCAGCAGCCCCATGGGCAACGCCCAAACCGCAGGTGCGGCGCGGTGGTGCAGCGTTTGTCGCAAAATTGCCAAATATTCCGCCAGCGTGGTTTTCAGGCTGCCTGCCATGTTTACCACCGCGCCATGCGGCAACGGTTGTTCCGCCATAGCGGCCAAACCTTGCGCCACATCATTGGCGTGCACAGGCTGCACATCAAAACGCCCGCCCGCAGGCAGCACCAACACAGGCAATCGTGCCAGCTTAATAAACAGCTCGCAACTCGCGCCGCCGCGCCCAAACACCACACTCGGGCGGGCAATGTTCACCCGCAAGCTGCTCGCGCACACCGCCGCATCGCCGTGCCCTTTGCTGCCGACAAACGCCACATCGTGCGCCGCGTCCGCGCCCAATGCTGAAAGCTGCACCCACGTTTGCACGCCCACCGCCCGCGCCAGATGCGCGAGCTGTTGCGGCGCGTGATGATGCACCTGCTCCAACACGGCGGCATGGCGGCTCATCACGCCGATGCAGTTCACCACGCAATCTTGCCCGTGCAACAGGCGTTGCGCTGCGTCCAAATCCAGCCGCATCAAGTCCAGCTCGGCGTGCGATGGCGTGGTTACGCTGTGCTGCCGTTCGCGCAGGATTTTGGCTACGCGGCTGCCGATAAAGCCGCTGCCGCCGAGAATTAGAATGTTCATGTGTTGCTCCTTGTTTTGTTGATTGATTGGGCGGTTGGGTTAGGGCGGCTTTTTGCGAACTCCAAAGGCAGCCTGAAACCTTTGTCCAATCTGTACCCAATGGCGCATCGGCGGCTTGCCGACATCTTGGTAAATCAGTAATGCGATGTGTAATTATTAAGTGTTGGCGGCGAGCCGCCGCTCCATTTTAGATTTCAGGCTGCCTTGGCAGTGCAAACGCGCCCACAATCAATGCGCTGCCGATGCAGGTCAGCATCGCCACCGCTGTGGTTGCTTGCAGCGCAAACGGCTCTCTTGTGCCGTTGTGATACATAAAAATATCTTGCAGCAGCCCGCATACTGCGCCCACCCACCACAGCACATGGGCGAAGCCGCGCAGGTTGCGGTAGGGCTTAGAACCTGTATTCACTATTTCCATAAGCATCTTTAATGCCCTAAAAACGCGGATACTGCGTTAAAAATGCGCGCAAGGTGTCCAACCTTACTGCGCTTTTTGCCTTGTATCCGCGCTTTTATTTCATAAAATCTGCCTATGGAAATAGTGAATACAGGTTCTAAAATGTAGCCCTAGAAAAGGCGTTGTTGGGTGCGGGTGAGTGTGAAGCCGTGTTTATCGGTGTTTTGGCAGGTGATGCCGTGAGACAGGCTGGTGCATTGCCAGTTTTTTCTGCGCTGGGTTGCGCCGTTTGCCAGCAGGGTTGAGCTGAGCGTGGTGAGTTTGTCGTTGACGCAAAAGGCGCGGGCTTCGCCACGGTCGTCTAAGGCAAAGCGGTAGCCCCAATCGTCGCCGTTGCCGCAGGCTTCGGGGCGGGCTATGGGTGGCTGAATGTTGTCTTGGCGTTGGTAGATTTCGCAGACGATGCCGCTGCTGTATTGCGAATAGCCGCCGCATTGGATATTGCCGTTGTCGCTGCTGAACCAGATGTCGGGGTGGATAACTAGGGCGTGCGCGGGGGCGAGTGGATGATGAGTAGGAGTGCGGTGATTTTGGGGACGGGTTTCATGGGAATACTTTTTTGATTGATTGGGGGAATGAACTTTAGCTTCGCAACTCCGCTTCGCTACGCAGGCTGCCTTTGATGATTCAAGGCAGCCTGAAACGTTTATTTTTGCGCTGGGGCGCATTCGGTATCTTGGCAATAGTGGGTGGTGGCTTGCAGCGTGCCATCGGCGGCGTAGCTTTGGGCGATGCCGTGTTTTTTGCCGTTTTGGTAGGCGGTGGTGGTTTTCAGGCTGCCGTTGGAGTAGTAGGTTTTGCTGATGCCTTGTTCGCGCCCTTGGGCATCGCGTTGGCTTTCGCTGGCTAGGTTGCCTGAATTGAGCCAGTAGCTGCGGCAGGTTTGCCCGCCGTCTGGGCGGGGGCCGCATTGGGCGGTGGACGCTTTGTCTATCGGTGGGTTGTCTATGGTGGTGTCCACGCAGGAGATGGGGCGGGGGTCGGCAAGGGCGGAGCTGGCGATTAGGGCGAGCGTGGCGATTAGGACTAGGGGTTTCATGGAGTTCTCGGTGGAATAAATGGAGATGTAGAGCAAGGTTGCCCCTGCTCTACTGGGTTACGCGCTATTTGCTAGCGGGTGCGCTGGCTTCTGGCGCTGGGGTGGCTGCGCTGGGGCGCGTCCATTGTTGGGCGGCGGACGGCGCGGCGGTGGATTGCTCGGGCTGCGGATAGTAGCGTTTGGGCGGCTGGTGGCAGGCGAGCGCGGCGGTGCTGGCTAGGGCGAGCGCGGTGAGTAGGATTGATTTTTTCATGTTAGGTCTCCTTGTGGATTGGGTTGATTAAGGCAGCCTGAAAATGCGGGCGGGGTGGGTTGGGCTACGGATAACGTTCCCCGCGCCCTTTGGCTTGCTTGCAAGCCGTACGCTGGTGAAACCAAACGCTGCGCTTTGCTAAACTTCATTTCAGGCTGCCTAAATTGCAATCCAAGCGGGGTTAGCCTTGTTAAATCGGTTTGATTACCATTAAAAAATAGATGACTACGGTGGCGCAAAAGGCGGGGTAGCCGAGCAGTTCCCAATAGAATTGATACCGCCGATAGCCATCGGGCAGTTGCGTTTCGCCTGCTGCCCATGCGGCTTGCGCTTGCTGCGCCATTTTGATTTGCAGCCACACCACGGGGAGCCAGCACGCGCCCGCCAGCGCGTACAACGCCAGTGTCCATTTCACCCACAGCCACGCGCCGTTCCATGTGAGCGGCATACCCATTTGGTACAGCAGCCACAAGCCCGATAGCGGCTGGAAAATCACGGCGGGCGTGGTGAACCACCAATCCGCTTTCATCACCCATTTTGCCACCACCGCTTGCGCCGCCACCGAGCCTGAGCGGTTTGCCCAAAATAGGTAAAACGCGGTGCCAAAGCCTGTGCCGACCATCAGCGTTGCCGACAAAATATGCAGGGTTTTCACGATTAAATAGGCGTTCATTTTTGTTCACTCCTGTTCGCATCACACAAATAAATCAACATCGCCACAATCGGCACATTTTTCACCAACGGCGCAAACGGATGCGCCCACATTTGCGGCAGCCTGAAAGCGATAATCGCGCTATACGCCAGCACCACCGCCGCTTGCGTCGCCCAAAACCACGCGCGATAACGCAAGCGCGTGCAGCAGCCGAGACCGAATGCGATGTCCAACGTGCATGAGAGTGCGAACACGGGCAGACGATAGGCAGCCTGAAAGCCAACTTGCGCCAGCAAATCCAGCGATTGCGGCAAGGCAAACAGCGTGGGCTGAATGCCGCTCCATAGCCACAAAAACGCCATGCTGTACACCAAATAATCAAGCCGGTGCATCGCGTCAAGCCGTTTCATCGCGCAACTCCTTTTCTGCGGGCGACACCAATGGCGCGGGCAAAAAACACCATGCTGCCAGCGCCGCCGCCAACACGCCCGCCAACGCCGTCCACACCAGCCAATCCGACTGCGCCACCGAGTTATCCAGCCACATCGTCTCCCCCACCGCCACCGCTGCGCACAGTCCCACCGCGTGCAGTCGCCCCCACGCTGTGCTGCGTGTGCGCCAAACCGCCAGCCAAACCCCGCACACCAGCGCAGGCAAAAAGCCATACAGTAGGCTTGCCAACACCACGGGTAGCATAAACGCGCCCAGTGGTAGCCCCATGCCGATGCCAAACATCAGCGGCATAATCAAAGCGTAAAGCGTTATCACGCGGGCGGTGGGGTAGTTTGGGTTCATTTGTTTTGTTCCTAAATTTCTGTTGAGACAGAAATGGGTGGTTAAAAATTTTTGGCGGGGTGGGTTTCAGGCTGCCTTTGGAGTTAGGAGATTAGGCAGCCTGAAAACGCTTATTGCAACAGCTCCCCATCTATGCGCCCAAAAAACTCGCTAATCTCAAAATACACTTCGCGCGTGTCGCCGCTGGGCGATTGCAGCGTGATTTTGTCGTAAATCCCCGCCTTGTCTTGCAGCAACGCCTGCCCCGTTTTGCGATACTGCGGCAAGTGTTCCACCAGCCACGCATTTTCCGCCGCGATGCCGCGCATGGTGTCGTTTTCATGGATTTTTACCGCCCGCGCCATGCTGCTGCCGTCCGCTTTTTGGCGAGCAGATTGGGCTTGGGCGGGCACGGTGTTGCCCTTGTTCTGATGCAATTTTGCCTGCGCCATAGGGCTAGCCAGCAGCGCGGCGAATAAGATGGTAGAAAGCAGTGTTTTGCTGTTCATGGTTTGACCTTTCATACATAGATAATAGATAAAGATATTTTTCAGGCTGCCTTGGCGGCGATGGTTCAGGCAGCCTGAAACAGCGTTATTCCGCCTTGGGCAACACCACCGCCGCCAAAATCCCCGCCGACGCGCTCGCCGCCAATATAGCCAAAATCGCCACTTCACGCGGTGTCCACATCGCCATCAGCAGCATACTCACGCCGCCCACCATCGCCGCCCAACCCACGTTTTTCCACGAGCGCGTGCTCCGCCGCCACGCCCGCCAGCGCAAACACAAAAATCACCCGCCCATTGGGATATTCAGGCTGCTTGGGTTGCAAATAGTTGTAGCCCAAAATAGCCAGCGCAATCGCCAACAGCACAACCATAAAGCCCAATCCGTCCATATTCCGCTTCTAACGCAAAAATTTCTGAATGCTCGCGCCCAGCTTCAACACCCGCGCCAGCGTGGCGGTGGACAGGCGCAGCATTTCGTTTGTCCACGCCGTGAGCGTGCCAATAAAATCATGCGTTTGCGTGATGCGCTGCTTCACCGCTTCGTTTTCCTGCGCAAACTCGGGCGACTGCATCAGCTGATGCAAAAACGCCAGCGTCGGCTCAATTTCCCTGCGCTGCCGCTGCTCCACAATGGTGCGAAACAGCGTCCACACATCGTCAGACGTGGCAAAATAATCGCGCCTATCGCCCATTTGATGCACCACTTGCACCAGCTGCAACGACTGCAACTCCTTGATGCTATTGGAAACATTAGACCGCGCCACGTTCAGCGTGTCGCAAATTTCATCGGCGTTCAGCGGCTTGCCCAAAATATAAAGCAGCGCGTGAATCTGCGCCACGGTGCGGTTTACGCCCCATTTGGTGCCCATTTCGCCCCAATGCAAAATGAATTTTTCGGTTACGGGGTTGAGTTGCATGGTTGGTTTTTTGTTTGGATGTTTACAGGATTTTGCGTAGGTTAATTATTTTTTAAATTTCTGTCAATACAGAAATTAAAGATTAAAAGGCAGCCTGAAAAGCTCAACCCATCTGCCACATAAAAAAGCAGCCTGAAAACACATTCAGGCTGCTTGGTCATAGATGCTCACCGCTGCGGCGCAACGGGTGCAGATGCTTGTTTCTGCTGCGCTTTTTGTTTTGCCGCCACTTTTTCCTTGCGCTGCTGCTCGCTGATGAGCGCACGGCTTTCGCGCGTGCGTTTGGCTTTGGCGAGTGCGCCGTCTATGCGTTCAATCAGCGGCTTTTTCAGATTGTTTTTGGCTTGGGCAAGCGGTGCGCTGGCGAGCAGGCTCAATGCAGCAACAAGGGCAATCAACGATTGGGTTTGCATGGTGTTTCCTTTCGTTTAAGGCAGCCTGAAAGTGGGCTGATTATTATTTGGTAGTGTCCTAAAAAGTATGCTGCACTGCTGTTCCTTCCCCCGCCAACGGGAGAGGGAACAGATTGCGGAGTTTTTACCCAATACTGCTTGCTATCAACCATAATCAAGTCAGCATACTTTTTAGGACACCACCTATTATTTTACTGCGGTTTGCGGCTTGGTTTAATGGTTTTCAGGCTGCCTAACGACATTCCGCCAACACAGCGTCCGCCGCCAATTCATCCGTATTCAATTTCAGCATTTCGTGCAAGTGGGCAAAATCGGCTTCCAGCGCGGCGATTTTTTCAGGCTGCCGATACCAATCCAGCAGCGCGGCGGCGAGTTTCTCGGGCGTGGCATCGGCTTGCAGCAGCTCGGGCACGGCATCTTTGTTTAACAAGATATTGGGCAGCCCCACGCGCGCCACTTGGATTTTGCGTTTCACCAGCCAATAAGTGAGCGCGGTGAGCTTGTAGCTAATCACCATCGGGCGTTTGCACAACGCCACTTCCAGCGTTGCCGTGCCGCTGGTAACCAGCACCACATCTGCCGCCGTGCACGCCAATTCGGTGCGTGCCGATTGTAGGCGGATGGGCAGTTTTTCAAATTCAGGCTGCGCTAAAAAATGCTGCAAACGCGCGCGGGCGGCGGCGGTAGGATAAGGCGAGACAAACTGCGCGTTGGGCAATTCGCGCAAAACCAGCTGCGCAGCGCGAAAGTAAATCGGAGCCATTTGGTTGATTTCGTTTACTTGGCTGCCCGCCAGTATCGCAAACACGGGCGTGTCGGCATCCAGTTTCAGGCGCGCGCGGGCGACGGCTTTATCTGCCTGCATCGGCAGCGTTTGCGCCAGCGGATGTCCCACAAACAACGCCTTGCCGCCCGCCGCTTCGTATAACGGAGCTTCCATTGGGAACAGGCACAACACTTGGTTCGCCTGCTGCACAATCTTGTTCACGCGCTCGCGCTTCCACGCCCACACCGATGGCGAAACATAATGCACGGTGGGAATGCCCGCCGCTTTAAGCTGCGCCGCCACGCCCAAATTAAAATCGGGCGCATCAATGCCCACAAACACATTGGGGCGGACTTTTTTCAACTGCGCCACCAGCTCGCGGCGGATTTTCAAGATTTCAGGCAGCCGCTTGATGACTTCGGCATAACCGCGCACGGCAAGGCGTTCTTGGTCAAACAGGCTTTGGCAACCAGCGGCTATCATGCGCGCGCCGCCGATGCCGATAAATTGGGCATCAGGGCGTTGTTTTTTGATGGCTTCAATCAGATGCGCGCCGAGCAAATCGCCCGATGCTTCGCCCGCAGATAGGGCAATAATCAGGGGTTGGGACATGATGATTTTTTGTAAACAAGAATGGGGGTATTGTAAAGGATATTGTGCCAAGGCAGCCTGAAAATGTGGGCGGGGTGGGTTTCAGGCTGCCTTTGATGCGAACAACAAGGCAGCCTGAAAATATATAACGGGTAGAATGTGTGGCTTTGCCACGCACGCAGTAGGTTTCAATCGCCATCCAACCGCGTGCGTGCCTACTATGGCTCACACCCTACGAGATTGATTTCACATTTTCAGACTGCCTTTGAATGGGCGCAAAAGGCAGCCTGAAAACAGATAGCGGCTTGCGTGGCGCATATAGCCAACCAGTCAATCCATACACACCAAAGGCAGCCTGAAACGGGAAATCCCACTTTCAGGCTGCCTATTACAATCCCAGCACTCACACCGCCACGTTCACATACTTCAACGCGATAAACTGCTTCTCGCTGTCCACTTCGCTAATCGCCAGCTTCACCAGCGTTTTGGGCGCGATTTCCAGCGGGATGCCTGTGGCGCGGGCAACCAGCGGCAAGCCTTCAATGCGTACCAAATCTTCTTTTAACACGGTGGCGTTGATTTCGCGCACGCCTTCTTGTTCCAGCCACACCAGCGACCAATAGCCTTCCATGCTGTCTTGAAACTCGCGGTAGGCGGCGTAGGTGCTTTCAAACGCGGCAAGCTCGGCGAACAACGCGCTGTCGTTTTTGCCAAAGCGCGGCGGCGTGTGTTGCAGCAGCGTTTGCAGTTGCTTTTGGTTCACATAATCGCAGGCGCGGCGCAGCGGCGATGTGAACCAGCCATAATGTTGCACGTTCATGCCGATGTGCGGCTCGGATTGGGTGCTCATGCGCACGCGCCCGCTGGGCTGCACGCGAAAAATGCCGCTGATGTCGTTATCGTGGAGCATTTGCGCCCATGTGGTGTTGGCTAAAATCATCATTTCGCTCACCAGCGTGTCTATCGGCGAACCGCGCTCGCGGCGGACGATTTGCACTTTGCCGTGTGCGTCAAATTCAATGCTGTAATCGTATTTTTTCGGCGTGGCGGGGTCTTCGTAGCGGTCGCGGCGTTTTTGCAACGCGTATGCCAGATTGAGCAGATAAATCAAATCGGCATGATGGGGGAACTGCGGCTCGGCTGCGCTGACCGTGCCTGTTTCGCTGTTGAAATGCGGCTCAATGTCTTGAATGCGCAGGTTGGTTTCAATAAACACGCGCTCTATTTTGGTTTCGGGCGCGGAAAGCTCGCCATCGGCGGATACGTTGAAATACACGCTGAATGCGGGTCGCGCTGCGCCTGCGTCTAGGCTGAACGTGCTAATCCAGCTTTCAGGCAGCATGGTGATTTTGTGCGCGGGGTAGTACACGGTGGATTGGCGTTGGAACACGATGCGCTCCATTTCGCTATCGGCGGCGATGGCAAGCGCGGGCGCGGCGATGTGGATGCCGATGCGTTTTGCGCCGCCGCCCAAGTCTTGCAACGAGAGCGCGTCGTCCACTTCGCTGGTGTCGCGGTCGTCAATGGAAAAAGCGGCGATGTTTTCGGCAATGGGTAATTCGTTTTCAGGCTGCCTTGGCGCGGCAACGTTTGCAAAGCCTGTGCCCTGCGGAAAGTTTTTGTATTCAAAGCGTTGCACCAAATAATCAGGCAAGGCTTGGATGGCACCGATGTGTTTGGCAAGCTCGTAGGCGGAAAGTTTGAGCGTGTCGGCGGCTTTCACAAAGGCTTTGTAGGACAAGGCTTGCTTATCGGGCGCGTGCAAAATTTGCGGCAAATCGGCGGCGATTTCGGCGGGCAGGCAGCCTGAAACCATGCTTTGCGCCCACGCTTGGATTTGCGCTTCCTGCTCGGCTTTGCGCGCCATGCTGGCAAGGGCTTGCTGCAAAATGTCGGCGGGCGCGGCGCGAAAGTGGTTTTTGCCTTTTTTGTGAAAATACATCGGCGCGGCATACAGCGCGATAAACGTGGCGGCGAGTTGGATTTTGCTGGGCTGGTTGCCAAAATATTCGGCGGCGGCGTGTTCGGCGGAAAATTCGTCTTCGCCCACGGCTTCCCACAGCAGCTCGGTGTCTATTTCGGCGGCTTCGGCTTGCGCGGCGGCGAGAAAATCGGTCATATCGCCGTCAAATTCTATGAACGCGCTGGCGGTTTTGATTTTCACGCGTTTGCCGTGTTGGCTGTCGGCTTGGTAGGTGGTTTCGTTTTTTTGGACGATGCTGGCAACTTTCAGGCTGCCGCCGTCTTCGTAAAATAGATTCATGGGCGTGGGCTTGGAGTGGGTAAAAGGGGGCGATTATAGCCCAAAGGCGGGCTAAGAACCTGTATTCACTATTTGCATAGGCATCTTTAATGCCCTAAAAACGCGGCTACTGCGTTAAAAATGCGCGCAAGGTGTTCAACCTTGCTGCGCTTTTTGCCTTGTATCCGCGCTTTTATGTCATCAAATCTGTCTATGCAAATAGTGAATACAGGTTCCGAAAACCGCAGGCGCGGGCGAAATGGGGCGCATGAAAAAACCCTGTTCGCTTGGAACAGGGTTTTGAGATTTGGTGCCCAGGGTCGGACTCGAACCGACACGCCTTGCGGCGGGGGATTTTGAGTCCCCTGCGTCTACCAATTTCGCCACCTGGGCAGGTATTGAAGTGCGCCATTTTACGGATTTTTACGTTGCTGTCAAATGGTATTTGGGCGAGGATGGTTAGGGGGTTGTTTGGTATGGGGATTTTGTTTTCAGGCTGCCTTATCCGCCAGTTGTTTTAATTCGTACACCAAATCCAGCGCGGCGCGGGCGGTTAGGTCGTCTGGGTTGATGGCGTGTAATTTTTCGGCGATGGGATGGGGGATGGTGGCGTGGTGGGCGGGGTTGTCATCGCTATCGTCATCGTTGGCATCGTTATCGGCGGTGGCAAATAGGTTGAGCTGTCGGTCGGCGGCTTGTTCTTCTAGTGCGGCTAGGTGGCGGCGTGCGGATTTGAGTGCGGCGGTGGGCAGCCCTGCTAATTTGGCGACGGCGATGCCGTAGCTTTTTTCTGCTGCGCCGTCTTGGATGTGGTGCAAAAACACGATGTTCTGCCCTTCTTCTAGCGCGGATAGGTGCATATTGAATGCGCTGGGGTGCTTTTCGGGCAGGTGGGTGAGTTCAAAATAGTGGGTGGCAAATAGGGTGAGCGATTGGTTTTTGCTGATGAGATGTTCGGCGATGGCTTGGGCTAGGGCGAGCCCGTCAAAGGTGGATGTGCCGCGCCCGACTTCGTCCATCAATACCAATGATTGCGGCGTGGCGTGGTGGAGAATGTAGGCGGTTTCGGACATTTCTACCATAAAGGTGGAGCGGTTGCTGGCTAGGTCGTCTGACGCGCCGATGCGGGTGTGGATTTGGTCTATGGTGCCGATGGTGGCAGCTTCGGCGGGGACGTAGCTGCCTGTGTGGGCGAGCAGGGCGATGAGCGCGACTTGGCGCATATAGGTGGATTTGCCGCCCATGTTGGGACCGGTGAGCAGGGTTAGGCGGCGGCTGGGGGTGAGCTGGGTGTGGTTGGGGGTGAAGTGGGGGACTTGTTGTTCTACTACGGGGTGGCGGCCGTTTTGGATGTGGATGCTGCTTTGCTCGGTAAATTGGGGGGCGGTGTAGTTTTGCGTGCGGGCGGTGTGGGCGAAGCTGTTGAGTACGTCTAGCGTGGCGGCGGCGCGTGCGCTGCGTTGGATTTGCGGGAGCTGGGCTTGCAGTTGGCGCAGTAGGGCTTCGTAAAGCTGTTTTTCTAGGGTGAGACTGCGCTCTTGGGCGGCTAGGTATTTGTCTTCAAAGGCTTTGAGTTCGGGAGTGATGAAGCGTTCGGCGTTTTTTAGGGTTTGGCGGCGTTGGTAGTGGGCGGGGGCGTGTTCGGCTTGGGCTTTGGTGAGTTCTATATAAAATCCGTGCACGCGGTTGTATTCTAGTTTCAGGCTGCCTATGCCTGTGTTTTGGCGTTCTTGTTCTTCCATTTGGCGCAGGGTGTCGCTGCCGTGGTGGTGCAGGTGGCGCAGTTCGTCTAACTCGGCGTGGTAGCCGTGGTTGATGATGTTGCCGTCTTTAAGCCAGATGGATGGCTCGGGCAGCAGGGCGCGTTGTAGCTCTTGGGCGATAGCGGCTGTGGCGGGGAAGCTGTCGCCTAGGGTTTGCAGCAGGGGGCTGGGTGGCAGCCTGAAAGTGGATAGGGTGAGCAGGCTGTCGCGCAGGGCGGATAAATCGCGCGGGCGTGCGCTGCCTAGGGCGATGCGGGCGGCGATGCGTTCTAGGTCGGCGATGGTTTTCAGGCTGCCTGATAGGTTGGCATCGCTGGCAATCAGCGCGGCAACGGCATCTAGCCTTGCTTGGATGTGGGCGCGGTTGCGCAGGGGGTGGTGCAGCCATTGGGCGAGCAGGCGGCTGCCCATGTGGGTGGCGCAGTTATCCAGCGTGGAAAACAGGGTGGGGGCTTTTTTGCCTGATAGGGTGGCGGTGATTTCTAGGTTGCGGCGGGTGGCGGCATCTAGGGCGATGTATTGATGTTCGTGTTCCAGCGTGAGCGCGTCTAGGTGCGGCGGCAGTTGGCTTTGGGTGATTTTTAGATAGTTGAGCAATGCGCCTGCGGCGGCGATGGCGGCGGGGTGGTTTTCAGGCTGCATCCCGTTGGCGTGCAAATCTTGGCTGCCAAAGTATTGCGTAAGCAGGGTGAACGCGGTGTCGGGGGCGAATTGCCAGCTATTGAGCCGCGTGATGCTGGTTTGCGCGGCGATGTGTTCAGGCAGCCTGAAATTATCGGGGGCGAGCAGTTCGGCTACTTGCAGGCGGGCGAGTTCATCGGCAAGCTGGTCGGCATGGATGATTTTGGCTTTAAATTCGCCGCTTTCCAGCGCAGCCCATGCCAGCGCGGTTTGCTTTTTCAGCACGGCAAGCGCGGCGATGCGGTTGGGCTGTTTGTCTTCCAGCAACGCGCTGTCGGTGAGCGTGCCCGGCGTGATGATGCGCACGACTTTGCGCTCCACCACTTTGCCCGCCACGGCTTCGCCAATTTGCTCGCAAATCGCCACGCTTTTGCCCAGCTTCACCAGCTTGGCAAGATATTGCTCCACCGCGTGATGCGGCACGCCTGCCATTTTGATGGGTTCGCCGCTGATTTGCCCGCGCGTGGTGAGCGTGATGTCCAATAGCTTGGCGGCTTCCACCGCGTCGTCAAAAAAGAGTTCGTAAAAATCGCCCATGCGGTAGAACACGAGCTTATCGGCGTGCTCGGCTTTGATGTTGAGATATTGCTGCATCATGGGGGAAAGGGGTTTGGACATGGCGGGTAGCTCGGCGAGAAAAAGACAGAATTATAGTTTAGGCAGCCTGAAAAACAAAAATCGGCTCAAAAGCCGATTGCCTTACCATTTTTGCCACACCCTAAGCTGCTCGGTTACCAGCCGCGTTTGCCGCTCAGGCTGCCGAATAAAAAAATCCACATTTTTGGCGGTATCCGCATCCTTGGGCAGCACCGCCAAAATTTTGCCTTCCATTTTGCCATCGCGCGTTTTCCAAGCGGCTAAAAACTGCTCACGGCTTAACGACATATTGCCCAGCGATGGGTCGGCAAGCAACACCGTATTGCCGTTGATGCCGCGCAACACCGAAAAATGGTCGTTTTTGCGGTATTTCAAATACACAATCACAGGGATTTTCAACTGCGCCAACTGCTCAAACGGCAGCGCATAGCCTTTCGCTTCAAAGCCAAGCTGCGGCATCACTTGCTGCATATCGTCAAACGAAGCGCGCAGCTCCGTTTTATTCATGCGCACCAAAATTTCCTGCTCGGTTAGCTGCTGCCCATAAAAATTGTTTAACAGCGTGGCAATGGAAGCCGCACCGCAAGAAAAATCCAAATTCTGCTTCACAATGCCTAAATCGCGCCGCGCTTTCCAGCTTTGCACCCGCGCTTTGCCAAAAGCAAGCGGATTATCCACGGCAAACGGCTGCGCGAATGCCGCCGCAGAAGCAAACAACAAAATCAATAGAGAACAACGCATAGGGTATCTTTCTGAAATTTTTAGGCAGCCTGAAAAGCATTCTGTTAGAATACAAAAAAATACATTAAGGATATTTAACATGGAAGTGAATGAAAAGGTTAAGAAATTGCGCCAGCTTAATCATCTAACCCAAGAGCAGATGGCAGAAAAACTCAATCTTTCATTTGATGGCTATCAAAAGCTGGAACGCGGCGAGCGGCAATTTGATATTAACAAGCTGGAACGCATTGCAGCCGTGTTTGGCATAACCTTACCAGAGCTTTTTGCGATAGATGAAAACAGCACCATCTGCATCATTAACGAGAAAAATCAAACCAGTAATATTTTGTTTATCAGTCAAAAAACAGACCAAATCAGCCAAGTTTATAACAGCAACCCAAACGATTTAATCGCAGAAAACGAAAAATTAAAGCTCACGGTGGAGCATCAAAATAGAGAAATTGAATTATTAACCGAATTGCTTGCCACATACAAAAACCAATCTTAGAAAATCAAATATTTGATAATTATCGAATATTTGATTTTTTTGTTTTTAGGCAGCCTGAAAACGATTAACTATTGCGAGCATGGATAGGCAGCAAGCCATAGGTGCATATTGGTACTAATAGCTCCATAAATTTCGTTTCTTTTATGAATTTGCATACAAGGGAGAATACTTTATTTTTTTGCTAAAAATATAGGAAGCGTTGTAAATAAACCAGCACAAAAATCAAATGCAATTTGGATAAAAATATTGTCATTGTGTTTTATATTTAAATTTATTGCTGGAATGGATATTAAAATAAAAAACAATATGCAAGATGATAACACGAAATAAGAGTAATATTTATCGTTGATAAATTTCAAAGCCAGTAAGAAAGCAAGTAACGCACCTACCATGCTAGCAAAAGCACCAATTATTAGCATAACAATCAACCTCAATCTGGAATAGTGTGGTTTTAAACAGTTTTATTATTTAAAACCACACTGTTTAGTTCATAAAATTTTGGTGGTGTCCTAAAAAGTATGCTGCTTGTTTTTTTTTAGTAATTTAAATTAGCCAAATTCCGCTGTTTTAACAGGAAATTTTGTACGATAGAAATGTCGTTATTGGCTTGACGTTTTATGTCAGCATACTTTTTAGGACACCACCAATTCATTTTAGGCAGCCTGAAAAATATGGAGCTATTGCCGCGCATGGAAATAAATATCAAATTTTCTTTGACTTTAACTCCATCTCTATTTTAGAAAAAGCGTATTTCATTACTCTGCTATATATTATGGCAGCAACAGCAGAGCTTACAAACAGGGAATAATATTTATCAATTTCACAAAAGCGATACAACAAACCATACAATATGAATTGTATTAAAGCTGTTGCTGCCATTAAGAAAAGAAATACAATAAGTATTTTGATGATTTTCATTGCGTAATCTATTGTTTTGTTTAAAACAACATGATGCACCACTAAAATATTCACATGATGCATCATGTTTAATGGGGTGTTTATGGATTAGGACTACCCCATTCCTGATTCACTTTTTCCCCAACATAACCAGCTGCTGCTCCACTACCAAATGCAATGGCGGCAGTTTGGGCTAAATATGCAGGGGCTACGACTAATGCTCCATTTACAGCAGTAACAGGAGCGAATGCTCCACCAGCTGCGCCACTTGCAACAGAAACCACAAACCCTTTTGCATCACGCCCACCCGTTAACAGATAGCCTGTTCCACCACCAACAGCCCCTAATCCAGCACCAACAGCGTGGGAAGTCATAATAGCACCAGCTGCATTCAATGAATTCAGCTATTTGCTTGCGGGTATCAATTTAACGACAAAGACAGCAATGATTGTTAGACATAGAAAGTATATGCCAAGAAAAGATAAGGTGTTGGCTTGTGGATAATGTCTAAAAACATAAAAAATGGCAAATAAGGTAAGAAAGTGAAAAATATATCCACTAGTCATTAAGGAGTATTTAGTTGTTTTTTTTATTTGCACATGACTTTTTCTCATGCTAATCAAACCAGATAAAAAAAATGCTAGCGATAAAAAAAGGATAGCAAACATAATTAGTTTCCTTTCATTTGTCTATAAACACATCCTAGATGTCAGCATTATTAGTTGAAATGCTAGGATGTGTCATGTTTCAGAGTAAATTTTTAATTAAGCACAAAATGGTCTATCCACAGACCGCCATTGGGATTGGGATTTGAATTAGTGGTAGGCGGGTTTGTACTAGGTGGTATTTGTGGTTGTGTATTTTGTGTATTTGTTGACGGGTTTGAATTGGGTGTTCCAATGGGAATTGTAGTACCTGTTCTCCCAGCAAAAGTTACAATTCCTGTTCCAACGGCAGTTCCACCCAATGTCGTTAGTGCAGAGCCAACTCCTTCAACAGGATTGGCTGCGCCTAATAAAGCTCCAACTCCAATAGATGCCATGTGTTCATTGAAATTATATGACCCTCCCATAACAGCACCTGCCATATAACCCAAATGTCCGCCAATCCCACCTGCAATAGCACCGATGGCGTTAGCAACCCACTCTCCTTCCGTCTCCTTCATCTCTTTCTGCGACAACTCTTCCACTTGAACTTGCTGTTCGGGGGTGTGGTTAAACACCTGTGTTTCAAAGTTATCAGCAAAGGCCGGGGCAGCAAAGGCTGCCATTAAAATTGCTGCAATCGCTTGATTTTTCATGATAAAGCTCCTTGCGAATTGAATCGCATTATGTGATAAAAAATGGGATTCGTCAAAAAGTGCGTTGCAGGCTTAGCCGTAGGGTGCTGTTGCTTTGTCCTGATACGTTAAACCGTGCGCTGGCGCTGATTGATGTTTCCCTGCTGATACCGTAGCCCACGCCAAAATGGGCGTAGGTGGCGGTATTTTTTGCCGCGAGCTTTTCGCCGTTTAGTCGGCTGGGCTGTTGCGCTATCCATTGCACGCCGCCTGTGATGCTGATGCGGTCGTTGGCGGCAAAGCTGATGCTGGGGTTGAGTGTGAAGTAGTTGCCTGCTTTGTATTTGCCTGCGGCGATGTTTTTGCTGCTGTTGATGTGGTATGTGCCTGTGAGCGATAGGACGATGGGGTCTATGGCTTTGTAGGTGGTTGCGCCGATTTGCCATGATTTTGCGCTGCTGGCTTTGCCATAGGATTTTTCGTAGGCGGTGGTTTCGGCAAAGCCGATTAGGGCGGGGTTTTTGCCGTCTTGTTTGAAGGTGTGGCTGATGCCGAGCGAGACGTTGGATAGGTTGTCGCTGCTGTGGCTGTTGGCTGCGCCGTTGTATGTGCGGTCGTTGCGCCATAGGTAGCTGGCGTTGCCGTAGAGTTCGGTTTTGGCGGTGATGCCGTAGCGTAAGCCGAGTGTGCCGATGATGATGTCGCTGTTGCGGCTGCCTTGTTGCAGGGCGGTGGGAACGGCGATGTAGCTGTTTGCGCCTGTTTGGATGTAGATGGGGTTGGCTAGGCGGGTTTGCTCGCGCTCAACGTTGGTGTAGCTGATGCTGCTTTCTAGGCGGAGTTTGCCTTTGTCGGTGAGCAGTTCTTCTAGCGATAGGGGCAGCTCTGCGGCAGCCTGAAAAGATAGGGGAAGCAGGAATAGGGTGGATAGGTGTTTGATATTCATGGCGTTGCGAGTGGTTGATTTTTCGCAAGCGTAGGGGATAGTGGTGGCGGGTTGTAGGGACGATTTGTCTGCGCTATGCGCCCAATGTGTCTGTTTTTTGCATACGGGAGCTGGGATATTTTCAGGCTGCCTTTTGCAAAGCGGGGCGCGGTTTTACAATGCGGGGCGTTGGGTTAATTTCTATAAACAGCGTTTTCAGGCTGCCTATCGTGCGGCATAAGGCAGCCTGAAAACCCGTTCAATCTCTATCGTAAACAAAATGAGGATGTTATGTTTTGGATGAATTTGATGCGGCGTTGCCGTGTGTGGCTGCGCAAACGCTGGCGGCAGATGCGGCGGCTGTCGCGCAAGTCGGTGCCGTTGCTGTATTTGATGATTGGTTCGCTGCTGGTGGCGGGGGTGTCGATGATTTTTGCGCAGATGGCGGAATTTGCTTTGGAGCACAATCGGCATTGGGTGAAAACTTATCCGTGGTTTGCTTGGGTGGCGTTGCCGCTGGGTCTGATGCTGATTGCTTGGCTGATGCGGCGGTTTGCGCCTTACACGGTGGGCAGCGGGATTCCGCAGGTGATTGCGTCGATTGCGCTGCCGTATGGGCGCACGAAAAAGCGGGCGGTGGGCTTTCGGGAGACGTTGTTGAAAGTGCCGCTGACGTTTTTGGGAATGCTGTGCGGGGCTTCTATTGGGCGGGAGGGGCCTTCGGTGCAGGTGGGGGCGGCGGTGATGGCAAGCTGGGGGCGATGGTGCAAGAAGCACAATTTGGCGTTTACGGGCTTGCAGGATAACGATTTGCTGGCGGCAGGCGCGGCGGGAGGCTTGGCGGCGGCGTTTAACGCGCCTTTGGCGGGGGTGATTTTTGCGATTGAGGAGCTGGGGCGCGATGTGATGCTGCGCTGGGAACGGCAGATTTTTATCGGCATTTTGGCGGCGGGTTTTGCGCAGGTGGCGATTATGGGCAACCACCCGTATTTCAGCAATTTTTATGCGTATGGCACGGAGGTGAAGCATTTGTGGCTTTGGGTGCTGGCGGTGGCGTTGGTGTGCGGCGTGATGGGGGGCTTGTTTAGCCGTTTGCTGTTTAAAGGCGTGGGCTGGGTGATTCCTGCGGCGGGCTGGAAGGCTTGGGTGCAGCGTCGCCCGATTTTGCTGGCGGGGCTGATGGGACTTTTGCTGGCGGCGGTGGGCACAATCAGCGGCGGGGATTCTTATGGCACGGGCGCGGCGCAGGTGTTGGAGGCGTTGCACAATCAGTATCACGCGCCGCTGGGGATGTCGCTGTGGAAATGGCTGGCGACGATTTTTTCTTATTGGGCGGGCATTCCGGGGGGGATTTTTACGCCGTGTTTAACCATTGGCGCGATGGTTGGGCATGATTTGGCGCAATTGGCGGGGCTGGGGCTGGGCGGCAATGTGTTGGTGCTGCTGGGGATGGTGGCGTTTTTATCGGGGGCAACGCAGTCGCCGCTCACGGCGAGCGTGGTGGTGATGGAGATGACGGGCAGCCAGCAGCTGCTGGTGTGGATGCTGCTGGGCGGTTTGGTGGCAACGGCGGTGTCGCGGCAATTTTCGCCCAAGCCGTTTTATCACGCAGCGGCGGCGCGGTTTCGGCAGCGCGTGGCGGAAGAATGTAGGGCGGAGAAGTAGCGGGGTGAGGCAGCCTGAAAATGGGGGGGTGGATTTCAGACTGCCTATTTATTCTTATCTCAATAGGCAGCCTGAAAAAGCAAAACCGTTTGGTGTTGCGCCAAACGGTTTTTTGTTGGGCGGACTGGATTTCAGGCTGCCGACTATCCCACCACAATAGGCAGCCTGAAAACCCGCCCCCCATTTTCAGGCTGCCTATTTCGCTTTACCATCATGCCCTTATCACTTGCAAAGGAAACCATCATGTACTTCATCAACGCCAACCATAACATCCGCGATGCCAGTCTCAACATCGCCCTAGAAACCTATCTGGTAGAAACCCGCCTAGTGGACGAACCCATCCTGCTGTTTTACATCAACTCCCCATCCATCATCATCGGGCGGCATCAAAACACCATCGCCGAAGTCAATCAGCCCTATCTGGACGAACACGGCATCCAAGTCGTGCGCCGAATGTCGGGCGGCGGTGCGGTGTATCACGACTTGGGCAATCTAAGCTATTGTTTTATCAAAGACGACGACGGCACCATCGGCAATTTTGATGGTTTCACCCGCCCCGTGATTGCCGCCCTGCACGACCTAGGCGCAACAGGCGCAGCCCTGCAAGGGCGCAACGACTTGCTGATAGACGGCAAAAAATTTTCAGGCAACGCCATGTATGTGCGCGGCGGGCGCATGACCGCACACGGCACCATCCTATTTGACTCCAACCTAGACGAAGTAACCCGCGCCCTGATGCCACGCAAAGAAAAAATCCAATCGCACGGCATCCAATCCATCCGCAAGCGCGTTACCAACATCAAACCCTATCTGCTGCCGCCATACCAAAATCTCACCACCCCCGAGTTTCGCGACATATTGCTGCTGCACATCTTTGGCGTGGCGCAACGCAGCGACATTAAAGAATACACGCTCAACGAGCAAGACTGGCAAAAAATACACGCCCTACGCGCCGAACGCTTTGCCAACTGGGATTGGAACTACGGCAAATCCCCCGAGTTCACGCTGGAATATTGCCAGAAATTCCCCGCAGGCTTGGTGGAGTACAAGCTAGACGTGGAACACGGACGCATCAAAGCCATCCGCATTTTTGGCGACTTTTTTGGCACAGGCGACATCAGCGACCTAGAACGCGCCCTTATCGGCACGCTGTACGAAAAACACGCCGTGCTAAACGTGTTCCAACGCATGAACGCGCAGCAATATTTTGGCGGTATTGGAGCTGATGCGTTGGCGGCGTTGCTGGTGGATGGGGTTTATGATGAGTAGGGCAGCCTGAAACGAGATTGAGCGTTTTAGCTTCGCTGAAACTCGCTTCGCTCGTTTTCAGACTGCCCTTATTCAATCCAGTCAAGCACCCTACGCCAATTGCTTTACGCTTCCACAATAAACCCACCAAAGGCAGCCTGAAACGAAGTTCAGCATAGCTAAAACCCCAATCCCCAAAACCATCCCCCGCCCAAACTCATTTTGCCAACACCGCAAATTTTCGCTAAACTCGCCCCGTTTTTATTTTTGCAACCACCCAATGAACGAACCCGAGCAGAGTTGCGGCAATCGCCGCCACTGCACACCCTAGCCCCAAAGGCAGCCTGAAAACCATATTGAGACGCTGATTAGCCTTGCTCACACGTCTCGCCCGTTTTCAGGCTGCCTTTTGCGTTTAGGGATAGGGCAACGCAGGTTAAGCAAATGCCACGCTGTGCGCCCGCAAAGGCAGCCTGAAAAACCAAACCCGCGCTGCTCGCCCATTCGTTCCCACCCAAAGGACTGCCACCACAATGGACATCAGTTGGCTCGCCGAGCCGCAAACATGGATAGGTTTCGCCACGCTGCTTATATTAGAAGTGGTGCTGGGCATTGATAATCTGGTTTTCGTTGCCATCCTAGCGGGCAAAGTAAAACCCGCGCTGCGCGACAAAGCCCGCATCGTTGGGCTGGCGCTTGCCGTGCTCATCCGCATCATCATGCTCGGCTTTATGGCGCACATCATCACGCTCACCCAGCCGCTGTTTCACCTAGGCGCGCACAGCGTGTCGGGCAAAGATTTAATCATGCTTTTCGGCGGCATATTCCTGCTCTACAAAGCCACCACCGAGCTACACGAGCGGCTAGAAGGCGAAAACCATTTCCAAGTTGCCGACACACATAAAAAACACGCCGCCTTTTGGAGCGTGGTGGCGCAGATTGTGGTGCTGGATGCCGTGTTTTCCATAGATAGCGTGATTACCGCCGTGGCGATGGTGGAACACATCATCGTAGCGATGGCGGCGGTTGCCGTCGCCATGACCGTGATGATAACCGCCAGCAAAGTGCTGACCAATTTTGTGGACAAGCATCCCACCGTGGTGATGCTGTGCCTAGGCTTTTTGCTGATGATAGGGTTTAGCCTGATTGCCGAAGCCTTCCATTTCCACATCCCCAAAGGCTATCTCTACGCCGCCATCGGCTTCTCCATCCTGATAGAAGTGTTTAACCAAGTGTCGCAAAAAAATACCAAGAAAAACGACTACGCAGGCAGCTCATGGCGACAACGCACCGCCGAAAACGTGCTGGGCATGATGGGCATCCGCGAAACGCTGCTAGACAAAAACGGCAGCGATAACGGCGATGGCGAACATTTTGAAGACAACGAAAAATCCATGATACGCAGCGTGCTCACCCTTGCCGAACGCCCCATTTTTGGCGTGATGATACCGCGCAGCGACATAGAACGGCTGGACATCTCGCAAAGCAAAGACGAGCAAAAAGCCAAGCTGATTGAATGCCCCTATTCGCGGCTGTTGGTGGTGGGCAAAGCAGGCGTGGACGAACCCTTGGGCTACATCAACAAAAAAGACCTGCTCGCGCAAATCCTAGAAACCGGCGAAACCCACATTCAGGCTGCCTTAAAGCAACCGCTGATGCTGCCCGAAAGCGCGACCGCGCTGCAAGCCATAGAGCTGTTTCGCAAACACAGCGCCGACTACGCCCTAGTGGTGGACGAATTTGGCGCAGTGCTCGGCATGGTAACCATGAAAGACTTGCTGGAAACCATCGCAGGCGAGTTCCCCGAAGAATTTGAGCGTGAAGAAGAACCCAGCGTGCAAGAAAACACCGACGACAGCCTAACCGTAGACGGCGCGCTGGAATACGTAGAACTCGCCCCGCAGCTCAACCTACCCCCGCCCGCCGAAGATACCGATTTCCACACCGTAGCAGGCTTGATTATGGAGCAAATGCAAGACCTGCCCGAAGTGGGCGATAGCATCCAATTCCACGGTTGGCAGTTTGAAGTATTGGAAAAAGACGGGCATCGCATCGAGCGCGTGAAGATTAGCCGCGTGCCCGAAGAAGAATAGGCAGCCTGAAAACGCAAAATGGAACGGCAACGGCTCGTTGCCAAACAGCGTGCAACCCAAACAGCGTTTACCAGCACACCACTGCCCCACCATTTTCAGGCTGCCTTTGCCCAACCGCATAGGCAGCCTGAAAAGCCATTTTGCCCATCAAAGGCAGCCTGAAACGAAGTTCAGCGTAGCTAAAACCCTACCCAAGCCCAACCACACCAGCCATTTTTAACGCCAGAACACGGCTTGCAAGCAAGCCGTAGGGGACGCGGGGATAGTTTTCAGGCTGCCCCATATCGCCCCGCGTTCAGGCAGCCTGAAAACAATAAACCCCACCCCGCCACCCATCCCCTAAAACCAAAAGCAGCCTGAAAACCAGTTCCCCAGTTTCCAGGCTGCCTTTACTATATGGCGCAACGCCCATCAAATCACATCTTGTTTAACCTGCGCCGCATCCGCCGCATTATGGTTCAGCAACACGCTCAAACTGCGCCAATAATCATTCTCCACACCCAGCATCATCACACCTTGCTCCGCGCCCAGAGATGGTTTGCCACGCATCGCCACTTGGCGCATAAACGATTCCGCCGTAAACGCATCTTGTAGCGATTGCAGGCTCACATAAACATGGCTGGCGTTGCTGGCAAGCAAGTTGGGTTGTGGCAGCGACCATTCTGTTTGCGCCATGTTGGCATCAGGGTTCACATCAGACTGGGCGGTTTGCGGCGCGGCTGTTTCGTTGGAAGCCACCGTCATGCTGTCGCCCGCTTTCAACGCTTCAATGCGCACATTGGTTGAGCCTTGCTGGATAAAGCCCAACGCCTTTGCCGCACCTTTGGACAAATCCAGCACGCGCTTGCCGTGGAAAGGCCCACGGTCGTTGATGCGCACCACAATGGTTTTGCCGTTGGCCAGATTGGTTACCCGCGCATAGCTGGGAATCGGCAAAGTGCGGTGGGCGGCGGTTAAGGCATTCATATCAAAACGCTCGCCGCTGGAAGTTTTTTTGCCATGAAAGCCCGGCCCGTACCAAGAAGCACGCCCTGTTTGGCTAAAATTTTTCTCTACGCTTTTTCTTGGGTAGTAGCGTTTGCCCGCCACTTTGTAGCTTAAATTGGCGGTGGAATGCAAAGCTTCTGCTTTAACGATTTTGGCTTGCCCCTGCGCTTGGGCGGATTGCTCCGTGCGCGTGGTTGAGCAGCCTGTTGCCAGTAATACAAAAACGCCCGATAAAAGAGTATGTTGAATTTTAGTCAAAATGTGTTCCAGTTCTTGAGTTGAAGATATTTGCAAGCCTAAACAACTATATATTGTGATGCGTATAGTTGTTTTTGGGGTTTACGAGCCGCCTGCGTAGCCCAGTTGTCGCCATGCTTCAAACACCGTAATCGCCACCGTATTGGATAAATTCATGCTGCGATTATTAGGCATCATGGGGAAACGAATTTTTTGATTTTCAGGCAGCGTATCCAAAACCGCAGCGGGCAAGCCGCGCGTTTCGGGGCCAAACAAAAATACATCGCCAGCCTGAAAAGCTACGCTATCGGGGCGGGTTTTGCCCTTGGTGGTGAGCGCGAAAATGCGTTTGCCGGCCAGAGCGTTCGCGCATTCGGCAAAGTTTTCGTGCACAATCAGCGTGGAAAATTCGTGGTAATCCAAACCCGCCCGCTTCATTTTCGCGCTGTCTAACGGAAAACCCAGCGGTTTAATCAGCCGTAACTCGCAACCTGTGTTGGCGCAAAGGCGGATGATGTTGCCCGTGTTGGGCGGAATTTCGGGTTCAAATAAAGCAACGGTAAACATGGTTTATTCCTAATTTGTTGATTATAAACAATAATTTGCAAAACCAATTCCGTTGCAAGCCGTGCAATATGCGCCTTTTTGCAACAGTAAGTCAAATCTTTTTTCACTTATTACACGCGACTACACAGGCATAAACTTCGGCAGCCCCCGCCATAAGCAAGACGCGGGATAATTCGGCGATGCTGGAATGCGTGGTGCTAACATCATCAATTATCATAACTTTACAATCCTTAACGTTTGCATCAAGGCGAAATGCGCCGCGTATATTGTGGGCACGGTCTGCGGCGGAAAGGGTGGATTGCGGCGGTTTGGGTGCGCGATACACCGAATGGGGCGGCAAAAGGGGGATTGTGTAGCGTTGTGTAATGGTTTGGGCAAGGCGGTCGCATTGGTTAAACCCGCGTTGCAGGCGGCGTTCGCGGCTGATGGGCATGGCAAGCACGGCATCAAAGGTTTGGCTGGCGAGCCACGGCGGGGGATTTTCGTGCAACAGCCATGTGAACACGGGGGCAAGATGGCGGCTGCCGTGGTGTTTCCATGCGTGCAGCAGGGCGGGGATGGGGGCGATGTATTCGGCACACGCCCAAAATGCGGAATAAGGCGGCGGATGGCGTTGACAGTTGCCGCACAGGGCTTGGTTTAGGCTGAACTCGCCGCAGCGCGGGCAAAGGTGTTGCGGATTGGGGAACAGTTGGCGCAGTTCGCTTTGGCAGGCGGTGCAGAGCGCGTGGGGCTGGGCGGTGTGGCAGATAAGGCAGCTTTGGATGTTGGGGAACATGGTGGGGGCGGGTGGTAAGTGATGCGGTGGGATAGCGTGCGCCAAAGGCAGCCTGAAAGTGGGATTGCATGGCAATGGCAAATGGTTTTGGCTTTGCTGAACTTTGTTTCAGGCTGCCTTTGTTTAGATGATTTCTCAATGGTTAAAACTATGTTCGCTAAACTGCGCTATTTTAAATTTTTGATAACACATACAATGCGCCATCTCAATTCACACAGGAAAGAAAACTATGTTTACTCGTTTACAAAATTTGCAAGACGCGGCGTTGTGCTTGGTGCGCGTGGTTACGGGCTATATGTTTTTGCAACACGGTTTGGCGAAATTTTTTGAATTTCCCGTTTCTATGACAGGTGGGCATGGGGCTGTGCCGTTGTTTTCGCTGTTTGGCGCGGGCGGCGTGCTGGAACTGGCGGGCGGGGCATTGTTGATGCTGGGCTTGTTTACGCGCCCTGTGGCGTTTTTGCTGGCGGGGCAAATGGCGGTGGCGTATTTCTTTATCCACGGCGGCAATGTGCTGCTGCCTATGACCAACGGCGGCGAGTTGGCGGCGTTGTATTCGCTGATGTTTTTGCTGCTGGTGTTTACGGGCGGCGGCAAATATGCGCTGGATGCGGTGTTATGCAAAAAGCAGGGCTAGGCGGGTAAACCTGCTTTCAGGCTGCCTTAACGCATAAACCCATTTTCAGGCTGCCTTAACGCGCGCAGTGAGAGATGAAGCAAACACGTTTTGTGGATGGCAAAACGTGTTTTTGTTTGGGCTTTATTCAAGCGGGCAAACCGTTTCAGGCTGCCTTAACTCAATCATCCATATAATCATCAGGCTCTGCGCCAAAGCGGTTATCGCCTGCCGTGCCTTTCAAGCAAAGCAGCGCAAACAACACCGCTTCGCCCGCATACGGCACAAACGCTACCAGCAGCCACCAGCCCGAATAATCGGCATCGTGCAAACGGCGCAAGTGGGCACAATGGTTGCCAGCGCGTAGAACATCATCACATAAAACGGCAGCCCAGCCGCGCTTAAATCGCGCAGGCGAATGCTGTCGCCCAACTCGCGGGGAAACGCCGCCACCAGCCACATCGCCAGCGCAAAGGCAATGCCTATTTGCACCAGCGAAAACCGCCAGTATTCCTTGCGCCCCGCGCGTCCGCTGAAATGGGCGTATTGTTTGGGCACGGCGAAAGATTCGTCCATTTCTCTCTCCTTGTGTTTCAGGCTGCCTTGTAAAGGGGCTGTTTACAATGGGTGTTGCGGCGGCTTTCGCGCCATAAAACGGCATCTGCCGCGTTGAAAATACTCGCCTATGGATGGCATAGGCTTGCATTTTCGCCTTGCATCTGCCATTTTTTGACGCAAAATCCGCTTCGCAAACCCATTGTAAACAGCCCCTAGTAGGCAGCCTGAAAACCCTTTACCCAATAATCCGATGCGCCATCAGCTCTTTTTTCAAATAGGCATAGCACACGGGCGCAAGCACAATCCCGCCGATGCCAAACAAATGCTCAAACACAATCATCACCAGCAGCAACTCAAACGCTTTGGCGTTCACCTGTTCGCCGATGATTTTCGCGTTCAAAAAATACTCGGCTTTGTGAATCACCACCAAAAACACCAACGACACAATCCCCGCCGTCAGCGAATTGCCCAAGCTGATAATCACCACGGCGGTGTTGGAAATCAAATTGCCGATAACGGGGATTAAGCCCGCAAAAAACACCAAGCAAGTGAGCGTGGTTTTAAACGGCAGCGAAATGCCCGCCGCAGGCAGCGCCACAAACAAATACAGCGCGGTGAGCAAAGTGTTCACCGTAGAGATTTTCACCTGCGCCACAAACACATCTTTAAACGATGTTTTAAAGCCCGATAGCCGCTTAATCAGCGATTCCGACAAAAAACCCGTGTATTGCGCCTGCTTGCTGTGCACCACATGGGTTTTGAGCATGATGCCCACGATGATGCCGATTAAAATATACACAAACGAAGTAACGCTTTTTTTGCCCGCCTGCATAATGTTTGCGCTGTGCGTTTTGAAAAAGGCGGAAATTTCTTCGCCGATGTTGATGCCTTCGGGCAGGTATTTGTCCGCGCCGTAGGACGCGAGAATTTGTGGCAAGCGGTGATACATGGCTTCAAATTCGGCAAGGTTGATTTTGGTGTAGCCCGCATACACCGCAATGCCCAGCATGGCGCACACCGCCAACGCGACAGACAACGCCGAAATCAGATGCACATGCTTGTGTTGCAGCCGCCCGCCCAACGCCTTGCCCAGCATCGCGTTCGCGCCTTCAATCAGGCAATACGTCATCAAAATGCTCACAAACAGCACCACAAAATGAAAATGCAGCACACCAAACAACACCAACACAGCAATCGCCAGCGAGATTAAAAAAGGCGCGCCTGTGTCGTTGCTTGCTGGGGCTGGGCTGGGATGAATGGGTTGATGGGCGGGTTGATTGTTAGATTGCGGGGATGCGGTATCGGGGGGATTGGGGTTCATCGTATTACTCCAAAAAGAAAGGCGCAATCTTAACAGAAAGGGGTGGGGCGAAACATCAACCAAAGGCAGCCTGAAAACGAGCGAAGCGAGTTTCAGCGAAGCTAAAACAGCATTTCAAAACACGTTTTCAGGCTGCCTAACTGCATTTTCAGGCTGCCTTTGCCCTTGCAATCCATTTAATCCGCCCCATTTGATAAAACCTATTCTCAACAACCAAACGAAAGCACCGTTATGTCCCACAACATTCTACTCGATCTCAACAGCGAGCCCGCCTTTGACCAAATCCGCGTGGGCGACATCAAGCCCGCCATGCAAACGGCGATGGCAGAAGCCCGCGAGCAAATCGCCGCGATTAAGCAGCAGCCTGAAAGCACATGGCTCAACACCGTAGAAGCCCTAACCGACATTACCGAGCGCGTGGGGCGCATTTGGGGCGTGGTCGCGCATTTAAATTCCGTGGTGGACGCGCCTGAGCTACGCGCCGTGTACAACGAGCTGATGCCCGAAATCACCGTATTCTTCACCGAAATTGGGCAAGACATCGCGCTCTACGAACGCTTCAAAGCGATTAAAAACGCGCCCGAATACGCCCAGCTATCGCCCGCCCAGCAAACCAAATTGGCGCACGATTTGCGCGGCTTCGTGTTAAGCGGCGCAGAATTGCCGCCCGAGCAGCAAGCGCGGTTTGCTCAATTGCAAACCGAATCCGCCCAGCTTTCCGCCCAATTCTCGCAGAACGTGCTGGACGCAACCGATGCCTTCGCGCTGTATTTTGACGATGCAGGCAGCCTGAAAGGCGTGCCCGAAGACGCGCTGGCGATGTTTCAGGCTGCCGCAGCCGCCGAGCAAAAATCAGGCTACAAAGTCGGGCTGCAAATGCCGCACTATCTCGCCATCATGCAATACGCCGACAACCGCGAATTGCGCGAACAGCTTTACCGCGCCTATTCCACCCGCGCCAGCGAGTTCGGCAAGCCAGAGTGGGACAACACCGACCACATCACCCGCATGCTCACCATCGCCCTAGAAGAAGCCAAACTCTTGGGCTACGCCGATTACGCCGAGCTATCGCTGGTAACCAAAATGGCAGAAACGCCCGCGCAAGTGCTCGCTTTTCTGCGCGATTTAGCCCGCCGCGCCAAACCCTTTGCCGAGCAAGATTTAGCCGAAGTGCGCCAATACGCCGCCGAGCATCTAGGGCAGCCTGAAATCCAATCGTGGGATTTAGCCTACGCCAGCGAAAAATTGCGCGAAACCAAATACGCCTTTTCCGAAACCGAAGTGAAAAAATACTTCCCCGTTAGTAAAGTGTTGGCAGGCTTGTTCGCGCAAATTCAACGGCTGTATGGCGTAACGCTGCGCGAGAAAACCGTACCCGTGTGGCACCAAGACGTGCGCTATTTTGAATTGGAAAAAGACGGCGCAGCGATTGGCGGCGTGTACATGGATTTATACGCCCGCGAAGGCAAACGCGGCGGCGCGTGGATGAACGACTATCGCGGGCGCAGACGCTTTTTGGCGGGCGAACGCGCGGGGCAAGTGCAGCTACCGATTGCCTATCTGGTGTGCAATTTCACCCCGCCCGTGGGCGACAAAGAAGCGCGGCTCACGCACGATGAAATCATCACCCTGTTCCACGAAACAGGACACGGCTTGCACCATTTGCTCACCCGCGTGGACGAATTGGGCGTAAGCGGCATCAACGGCGTGGAATGGGACGCGGTGGAATTGCCCAGTCAATTTATGGAAAATTTCGTGTGGGAATACGCTGTCTTGCGCGAAATGTCATCGCACGAAGACACAGGCGATGCGCTACCCGAAAGCCTGTTTGCCAAAATGCTGGCAGCCAAAAACTTCCAGCGCGGCTTATTCTTGGTGCGCCAAATGGAGTTCGCGCTGTTTGATATGCTGATTTACAGTGAACGCGATTCAGGCAGCCTGAAAAACTGGGCGCAAGTGTTGCAAGACGTGCGCCGCGAAGTCGCCGTGGTGCAGCCGCCCGAATACAACCGCTTTGCCAACAGCTTCGGACACATCTTCGCAGGCGGCTACTCCGCAGGCTATTACAGCTACGCATGGGCAGAAGTGTTGAGTGCCGATGCCTACGCCGCGTTTGAAGAAAGCGACAACATCGCCGCCACAGGCGCGCATTTCTGGAACGAAATTTTGGCCGTCGGCGGAAGCCGCAGCGCAGCGGAAAGTTTCAAAGCGTTTCGTGGGCGCGAGCCGAGCATTGATGCGTTGTTGCGACATAGTGGGTTTGCGGATTAAGCCTGCGAGCGTGTGAATATAAATAGGCAGCCTGAAAACGATGTTTGGCGTTTTAGCTTCGCTAAAACTCGCTTCGCTCGTTTTCAGGCTGCCTATCACGTTTACGCGCGTCAACAATATTCCATTTAAATTAAACAAGATAGTCCCAGCTTGCACCAAGCCCATCGCACCAACTCTTGACGAAGCAAACGTTTGCCTATAAGATGCGCATCTTTCGGGTCGTTAGCTCAGTCGGTAGAGCAGCGGACTTTTAATCCGTTGGTCGAGCGTTCGAATCGCTCACGACCCATACTCCTTTTTCTAGCCTAAACAATTGTTTAGGCTTTTTTTTCTGGTTTCGTGATTGGGCTCGTGTGTCCAATTTGTGTCTTTTCCAAAAGAAAAACCGTCCAAAATGGCAGCGTGTTGTTGCAAATGTTCAGGCGACAGATGGGCATATTTCTGCACCATTTTGATGCTCTCCCAACCACCCATTTCTTGCAAGGCTGCTAGGGAAACACCACTTTGCACCAACCAGCTTGCCCAAGTATGCCGCAGGTCATGCCAACGAAAATCGCTGATGCCTGCGACTGCTAGGGCATTACGCCAAATGCGAGAACTGATGCTGTGCAGCCGCCGTCCTTTGCTGTGGGTAAACACATATTCTTTGTGTTTGCCCATTTGTCTGTTTAAAACAGCCAATGCGGTTTGATTAAGCGCGATACCCAGCGAGTGTCCTGATTTGCTTTGTTCGGGATGTATCCATGCAGTTTTGCGCATCATGTCCACTTGCGACCATTTCAAATCCAACACATTGCGTTGTCTCAATCCTGTTGCCAAACTAAAAATGACCATTTCTGCCATGTAATCAGGCAGCACGGCAATCAGTTTTTGCGCTTCGGCGGGATGTAGCCAACGGATGCGGCGTTTGGGTTCACGATAAAGCGATAGCTTGGGGGCTTTGTCCAACCAGTACCACTCAAACTCTGCTTTGCGCAAAATAGCGCGAATAAGCGCGATATAGCGGTTTTTGGTGCTGTTGCTACACGGAAAGGCAGCAATGGCGGTGGTGATGCAATCGCGGTTTAGCTCGGTAAGCATTTTGCCTTTAAAGGCAACAGTTAAACCACGCAAGCGGCTTAAATCATCTTGGATACTTTTCTTTTCATCTCCTTTCTCATGTATCCAACGTACGGCAGCTTCTTCCCATGTGTGTTGCGGGGTTTCTCCTACTTTATGGGTAAGCCATTGCTCGTATTTCAATTTATCGTGCAGCCTTTGGGCTTCTTGTTTGTTTTGCGTGCCAGTAGATTGTCTAATTCTGCTGCCGCTCGGTGTCCGAATGTCAATGTACCAGACACCGTTTTTTCGTTGATAGATGGGCATTGTTGTTTACTCCTGCTGCGAGCCAATGCCTGCACGGATTGATTTTCAGCTTCGGCAAGCAATGCGTCAAGATGGGCTTGGTGGATGCAATAGCTGCGTCCGATTTTTGCGGCGAGTAATTTGCCGCTGCGTATCATTTCGCGCACCGTTTCAGGGTGGCATTTAAGATAGGCAGCGGCTTGGGCGACGTTGTAGGTTTGGCTGTTCATGAGTTATACCCATACCAATCACTATTTTGCGCAACGTATTCGCAGATGATTTCAGCGTTCTCACGGTCTGACTTGGCTAAAAAATCCACCCACGCGAGTGTGTTGTTGCCATCGTTTCTCTTCAATGCGCCCGCAGCGTTATCTATCGCCCATTGCAGCATTTCATCATCTACTTTGCCTTGAAAGATACGGGGGACTTCTCGCCGAATATCGCGGTTTAGAATGATGCGCACTAGGGTGTAAAGCTCAATATAGGGCATGGGGGCGCGCATTTGGTCAAGGACGGCTTGTTTGTAGGCAGATAATGGTGTTTGCGTTTGCATGGTGGTTTCCTTTGCTATCGGTTCGCAATCATCACAATCGCCAGCAAAATACTTTGCACAACAAAACCCAGTAGCAAAAGCGTTTTCAGGCTGCCTGAAAATCGTGTCCAGTGTTGCTGGATTTGCTGCTGGGTCTGTTGTTGCATACGTTGGCTGATATTGGTGTGCAGCGTGGCTTCATTTGCTTGCTGTGTCTTGGTATTGCTGGCAAGAATTTCTTTGATGATTTCCGTTTTAAGCTCTTGCAACTCTTGGCTGGCTTCAATAATGGGCGTGGCGGTTTCGGTTAAGGCAGCCTGAAAGTTAGCTATATCGTATTGAAACTGCGCGATTTGCTGCTTTTGGATGTTTTCCATCACCGCAGCAAACATGGCTTGCATGATTAACATATCGCGAATGGATACATCATGCGCTTCAACTTTTAACCCCGCGCGCTCGTAAACTGCTGTGCTGATTTCATTGGCATTCAAGAGTTTTAGCTTTGTGTTGGGTCTTGCATCTGATTTCATGCTGACTTATCCGCTTTGGGCAACGTGCGTTTCTTGTGCCACACTTCGCTGGTAACGAAAGGAACTCGGTCTAATTCTGCCCAAATCATGTCGCGAAATTCAGCCAAGCGGGTGCGCGTCCAACGTCCGAAATCAGCACTTTTAGCCACTTCATGAAACGTAGCGTGCTGCTCGGTCATTTGCTTAATGTCATCACCATAAGTGTCTATATTGACAACAGGAATGCGAACAATGCCTGCGATTTTGTCGCAATAAGCATTACAAATTTCAAACTGCTCAAATGGCTTACCTTGTTCTTGGATTTCACCATGCAAATGCTCATTAAGCCAAACGATAACTTGCGCATCAATGCTGCTCAACACCCGCGCCAATCCTTTGATGCACTCGTTTTTGGCTTGCCCACCGTTAAGCGGAACGTGCATCACCATGCGCACATTTTCACGCATCAACATGGCATCTACATTCGCTTCGGCGATGTAAGTCATCAAAGGGTCAAAGGTAGATGTACCTGCATCAATCACGGCAATGCCTTTTGTATCAATCACCGTGTCCATCAATCCATCAAATTTTTTGATGTTAATCACAGGACGGTCATCCGCTTTAATCTTGATGTATTCAGGCTTTAATGCTTGGTATGCCGCAAAAGTTTGGTTGTCGGGGTCGGTGTCAAAGCAATAAAGTTTGTCATCCGAACGGTCTTGCAAATATTGTGCTAAAAGCATCGCCACAAAGGATTTGCCCACGCCACCTTTAGATTGCACCACAAAATGCACTTCTTTCATTTCAAAAACCTTTCTTTGTTCAAATTCAAAATCAAAATCAAATGATTATTCACAAGAAAAAAACCACTTTGAGCTCGGAAATGGTTTTTGCATTGTGAACAGCCAAACCGCTTTCAGGCAGCCTGAAAGCAAAAAAGCAAAGCAAAAAAACCGCCAACGATGCCCACCGTTGGCGGCAAAAGCTACGGAAAAAGAAGAAACTAAACCGCAGCAGGAGTTAAATGGTTTAGCGGTTTACAAGCAGATTGAATTAAACGAATTTAGGGTAAACGAATTTATTGCCGTACATCCGCCCACTTGCCCCCTTGTTTCGGGTCGCCCACATACTTCACGCTATCGCTTACCCGCGTCCATTCGTGGTCATGGTAAGCCGAGCAGTAAGAGGGTTTGGCATTGAGCACCACCACTTTTTGCACATCTTGGCACTCTTGCACGGGTTTATTTTTTGCGCTCAAACTGCGCATCGCGCTTTTGTTGGCAACCACTTTGCACTCGCGCACGGTAATCGTGCGACGCATCACACGGTTCAATTCTTTGGCATCGCATCGTCCCGCGCCATTTGCCAAAGCACGATTTAACTCTTGAATGTCTTTATCGCCCGAAGTTGGACAAAGGTTTAAGAAGTCTTGCCGTGCTTGAATGGTTTTGTGCATTTTTTTGTGATGAATGCGGAAATAGCGGTCAAGTGATGGATTGCATTCGCTGGGTCGCGTACCGCTGGATAAACACAAAATGGCTTCGCAGGCGAGCTTGGTATCGCCTGTTAGTAAATCAGGCTGGACTGCCGGGTTGGCGGGCGCAGCGGATGCAATGCTGGGGGCGAGCAGCGCAGTGGTTAATAGAATGGCGAGTTTGGATGGTATGGATTTCATGGTATCTCCTAGGTTTTAAGAAAAGGGAAGGCAGCCTGAAAGATAGGTTTTCAGGCTGCCTGAAAGTGGGTATCGCTGCCGCACAATGTTTTTTGGTTTTCCACGACCACCACAATGTTTTTGGCTTTCCACTGCCGTTGTGGGGGCTTTGATACCCGTTGAGAAAAAAGGGGAAAGTTGAAATTTTCAAATTAAGGCTTTCGCTGTATCCACCCTACCCGCCATTCAAACGCATACAACACGCTATCAGGCAAGGCGTAATCATTCATGCAATCGCGCAAAATGGCGGAATAGGCGTAAACACCGTTGGCATAAGCAAGCATTCTTTGGGGATGCGCTCGCAAATCATTTCGCACCATAAAACGCAGCACGCAAAACAGCAGTGGCACAACCAAAACGGTAAGCAGCAAGCAAATCAGTATTACCCCGATACCGCTCTGCATCCATTGCGGGTAAGCAGGCAAAAGGGATAGCAGAAACAGCAAAGCAAAGGTAAGGACTGCATCAATCAACAGCAGCAACCCAAAGATGAATGCGACATAGTGTTCAAACAATAGCTTAACGAACAAACGCATCACAGTGCAGCCAATCTATACCGTCTGCGCGTATAAGCATTTTCAGGCTGCCTTGCCAGTCGCACTACAAAATAGCCTGTGTAGTGGTCAAATGTAACCAGCCCCTTACGCTTGGCTGCAACGGCACATTTGCGTTTGCCATCATCGGCAGCGTCAAAATGCGAAACGGTGATAAATGGGCGATAGGCGAGTGTGGCGAGTAGTTTCTCTTCTGTCCATTTGCGGCTCATGGTGCATCCTTTCAAAAAATAGGATTTTGAAAACAAGAAGGCAGCCTGAAAAACCAAACTTTCAGACTGACTCAAAAAGGCGAGCATCTAACCGCCCGTGTTAAGATTAAGTTTCCGACTA
>NZ_JAUMZV010000010.1 GCF_030527935.1 Kingella sp. (in: b-proteobacteria) | reverse complement strand
CTGCGCGAACTTCCCTCACTGCGCATCCTTTTTTCGGCGCGTGCGAACTAGCCGCGCTTTGCGCGTCGTCGGACAAGCGCACGCTTTTTCCCGAAAAAAGAATGCTCCGTTCGGCTGGACGTAGGGGATGGGTGGCAGTAGTAAACGGTTGTGGTGGGTTTAGGCAGCCTGAAAATCAATCTATTCAGTAGAAAATCGTGGTACTAAATGCCGAGCGATTTTGTTTTTCAGGCTACCTTTGCGATGCTTAAAGGCAGCCTGAAATCTTTGCAAAACCTGTATCCGATGGAGCGTCGGCGGCTCGCCGACATTTTGGCAAATTAGTACTGCAATGTTTGAAGTATTGGCGACGAGCCGCCGCCGCTCCATTTGTGGCAGCCTGAAAAACCATTTGTGCTTTTCAGGCTGCCTTTGCGATGTCCAAAGGCAGCCTGAAATGTTTGCGCTACGGCAACGGAAAGAGTGGGTATGGCGGCGATACGCCATGTTCTGTCTGCTGTTGTGCGAAAGGCTGGGGCAGCCTGAAAGGCATCGCGTTGGGTGTTTTCAGGCTGCCTGATGCTGCATGATGTCGTCCAGATTATCCTGCAACCAGTTCACCAGCGCGTCCACCTTTTCCGCCGCCACCGCGCCCAGCGGCGTGAGCGTGTATTCAACGTGTGGCGGCACGGTTTGCAATGCGTGGCGCACCAGCATGCCGTCTTGTTCCAGTTGCTGCAAGGTTTGCGTGAGCATCCGCTCGCTCACGCCGTCAATCGCGCGGCGCAGTTCGCTAAACCGATGCGTGCCGCCGCGCAGCACCACCAGCACCAGCAAGCCCCAGCGGCTGGTTAAGCGGCGCAAAATCTCGCGCGATGGGCATTCGTTGGCTAAAACATTGCCTTTTTCCATAAAATTTCCTTGTAAACCAATGTGTTCCAAAAATATCTCATACTTACAAAACAGTAAGTACTTACTAAAAATAAGTTTAGCCATTATACTGCGCGGCATTCGTTGAAAGCAAACCGCGTTTTGCTTACTGCATTGTGTTTAATCTTTTTCAGGCTGCCTGAAAACATGGCGCATCATGTCAAGGCAGCCTGAAAACCGCATCAGGAGTTCCCATGAAAAAAACCTTACTCGCCGCAGCCGCCATTGGCTTGGCTTTAACCGCTTGCTCGCCTGTATCGCAACACGCGCCGCACGCCGCCACGCAATCCCAAGCGCAATCTGCCGTAGCGCGCAATAAAGCCAATGTGTTGGCGTTTTACGATTTAGCGTTTAACCAACACAAGGTGCAGGAAGCAACCGACCGTTATATCGGCAAGGAATACTTGCAGCACAACCCCACCGTTGCCGATAGCGGGCAGGCGTTTGTGGATGCGTTTGCGCCGTTTTTGAAGCAAAATCCGCAGTCGCTAGGCAAGGTGGTGCGCGTGATGGCTGATGGCGATTTGGTGATGGTGCACGTGCACAGCCAATTGTCGCCCAGCGATGCGGGCGAAGCGGTGGTAGATATTTTCCGCTTGGATAACGATGGGAAAATTGTGGAGCATTGGGATGTGATTCAAGCCGTGCCCAAAGAGAAAACCGCCAGCGGCAGAAGTATGTTTTGATGATTTGAAGCACATTTAGGCAGCCTGAAAACGCTGGCAAAGGCAGCCTGAAAACGATTTTTTAACCGTAACACAAGGAGTTTTATGATGAAAATAGCAGTAATTGGCGCAACAGGTTTGGTGGGCAACGCCACCGTGTTGGAACTCGCCGCGCGCGGGCATCAAGTAACCGCGTTCGCCCGCAATGTCGCCAAAGTGGCGCAACAACCCAACGTAACCGCTGTGGCAGCGGATGTGAACGCGCCCGATTTTGCCGCCAAACTGGCAGGCTTTGATGCGGTGGTGAGCGCGTTTAACGCGGGCTGGGACAATCCCAATTTGGCGCAAGACGTGAAAACAGGCTACGACAACTTGCTCGCCGCGTTCAAAGCCGCGCAGTTGCCGTATTACTTGATTATCGGTGGCGCAGGCAGCCTAAATGTTGCGCCTAATTTGCAATTGGTGGACACGCCCGATTTCCCCAAAGAAATTTATCCCGCCGCCAACGCCATGCGCGTGTTGCTGGACGATTTGCGCCCGCGCCGCGATATAAACTGGGCGTTCCTGTCGCCTGCCGCCATGTTTGCCGTGGCGGAAGTGAGCTTTGAGAAAAAAGGCGCGTATCGCATCGGGCAAGACGATGTGTTGCTCAACGCCGACGGCTCGCCCGCCGATATTACCGTGCCCGATTTGGCGGCAGCGATTGCCGATGATGTAGAGAAAAAAGCGCATTTGTTCCAACGGTTTACGGTGGCGAACTAATCGGCGCGACATCATAGGCAGCCTTATCCATTTGTCAAAATCTTTGATTTGGGTATAAGTAAGCATCTAAATCTTTGATTTAGCTATGCGAACTTATGCAGAGCTAAATGGTTATACCGCAGTGCAACGCGCAAGGTTGAAAACTTAAAATGGAGCGTCAACGGTTCGTCGCCAAATGGCGTATTCAATAGGATTTTGTTGTTTGATAAGCAAGGTGAAACGGCAAAGGCAGCCTGAAATGCTAGTTTGAAACCTTTGCAAAACCCCTGAGACAGCCTGAAAAATCAGAAATGCCGTCATTTCCGCCTAGGCGGGAATTCTGCTCAATATTCAAAAATTTATGCAAAAACAACTAATTGCGTTAGTTCAACCAAGATTCTTGCTTACACGAGAATAACGGAAAATTGACTATTTCTTGTGGCGTTTTAGGATTTGCAAAGGTTTCAGGCTGCCTATTGCGCAGCAAACGTATTGCATTGGTTAATATCCCCCGTTTGCAAACCACGCTGCAACCATTTTTTGCGTTCTGCCGAAGTGCCATGCGTATAAGTGTGCGGCACGGTGTAGCCTTGCGCACGCTGCTGCAACGTATCATCGCCCACCGCTTCCGCTGCCGTATAGGCTTCTTCAATATCCCCATCTTCAAATAGTCCATCTTTTTGCGCGTAATAGCCCCACACGCCCGCATAGCAATCCGCCTGCAATTCCAGCTTAACCGATAACGCATTGGATTCCGCTTTGCCCACTTGCTGTTGCAAGTTATGCACCTTGCCAATCGTGCCCAACATGGTTTGCACATGGTGCCCCACTTCGTGCGCAATCACATACGCAAACGCCGCATCGCCTTCCGCGCCAAGCTGGGTTTTCATCGTGTTGTAAAACGATAAATCAATGTATAGCTTATTATCCGCAGGGCAATAAAACGGGCCCGCGCTGGCTTGCCCCGTGCCGCATCCTGTTCGCGTTGTGCCCGAATAAATTTGCAACACAGGCTCTTGATACGTTTTGCCCATTTTTTGAAAATACGCGCCCCACACTTTTTCCGTCTCGCGCAATACCACCGAGCTGAGCTTATACAACTGCTGCTCCTGCTGCGAGTATTGCTGCGGGCGTGTTTGCTGTTGCTGCGTATTGCCAAGCTGGCTAGTCCCACCCACCAAACCGCTTAAATCCACGCCGTTATACGCACCAATCAACAAAATAATCAAACCAATAATGCCAAGCGGCTTGCCACCGCCCCCCATGCCACCCCCGCCCGAGCCGCCGCGCGCATCTTCAACATTATTGCTGCCTTCTCTGTCTTGCCAACGCATAAAAACTCCATTTAGAAAATAAACGAAAAGCCCAAACAAATGTTTGGGCTTAAATATTTGGTGGCCAGAGGCAGGATCGAACTGCCGACACACGGATTTTCAATCCGTTGCTCTACCGACTGAGCTATCTGGCCAAACAAGCTGCGCATTAAAACATAATAAAACTAGGATGTCAAACGAATAAAGAAGCCAAGCCTAATTATTTCGTAATATCCACAATCGCACGCGCCGCACGGCGGGCATCCAGCAGAATCAAGCCCAGTTTTGCGCTTTCTTTGGCAGTTAAACACAATACATTTGTGCCACCCGCTTGAATCAGCAGCGTATAGCCCAGTTTGCCTTTCACAATCACTTGCTCCAATTCGCCACAAGCCAATTCTTGCGTGGTGCGGTTGCCCAAAGCCAACAGAGCAGCAGACATCGCGCCCACGCGGTCGGGGTCAATATTGGCCGGCAACAGATGCGCAATAGGCAAACCATCGGTAGAAATAACGGCAGAAGCGGTAATATCAACAGAAGAGCTGTTTAAATCGCTTAATACGGAGGTTAAAAGTTGTTCATGCATTTTATATTAGTCCAATTCAAATTTTAAAAATCAACGCCTAAATTATTAGCCGCTTCAACCGTTTTATAAAGTGCGCGCACCAAAGTTACAAAGGCTTCTTTGTGTAATTGTGGTGTGCCACCTGTTACCAAAATGTATTTGGTTTCGTTTATATAGATGGGGAAGAAGGTTAATTCGCTTTGCCCTGTTGGGTCGCATAAACCCCATGCGTTTTGATAAATGTTCAGATTATTCTTAATCAAAAGAGCATGGCGTTCAGACAAACGAATAGCTTCGCTGGCTAAAATAGCAACTTCTTCTGCTGCTTCATGGTTAAAACCAGAGTTGGCGAAATAGAAGCCATCATGGTCAATCAACAATGCTTTTTGGCTATCGGACAAGTGCGGCAATAAATTTGCCAAAGTATCATCTTGTAGCTCAAAGTTTTCTTCTGGCGTATCGCCACCATACAAAAATTCAAGACGTTGCAAGCGATAAAGCAAATTCAATGCCGATTCCACATCATGCGTTTCAGACCATTCCAATAATTTTTCTTGGGTAATGGGTTGCTGGCTATCTGCTCTCAAAATATTAGAGAGCAATGTGCGACTGGCACTCACACTTTTGTTGGCAATCGCATAGAATGCGCCAGCGGGTGTGATGTGTGGGTATAAATTTGTTTGTAATGAAAGAGTTGATTCCATGTTACACCTCTAAACCTGGGTCAATTTGAAAGAGCATAGCCGTAACAAGTTGTTTTACATCTTCTTCGTTACGCGCATCAACTTCAAATACAGGCACATTGAAACCATTTTGTGCCAAGTATTTTTGGTAAACATCAATACCAGGTACGGCGCGAATATCCATTTTGGTTACACCAACCACCAATGGGGCAGTTTTGAGCAAGTCGGCAAAAGAGTCTAAAAAGAATTTCAAATCTTTTAATGGGTTGCCGCGAGTATTGTCCAGCAACAAAATCAAGCCCATGCTGCCTTGGCTTAAAATGTCCCACATAAAGTCAAAACGTTCTTGCCCAGGTGTGCCATATAAATGGACTTTGGTGTTCTCATCTAATTGAATCAAGCCATAGTCCATGGCAACGGTTGTATAGCCTTTGCGCACGGCTGTCATATCGGATGCGCTGGCATCTGTTTGGATGGGTGGTTCATCGGATAAGGCGGCGATGGCTGTGGTTTTACCAACACCAACAGGGCCTGTAAAGATGATTTTATTTTCTATCAGCATAGTAATCCCTCATTCATTATTTATTCAGCAATTTTTTCATAAGACGACTCAATAGACCGCCTGTTTTTTGCTGAGTATGTGCTTCGTTTGCGCGAGCAGCACGCACTTGTTCTGGACGTGGCGTTGCAGATGTATTCACAGTTGCACGAGTGGCGGATTGCGCGCTTGGTGCTTCGTTTACTTGTTGAGTAATCTCTAAGTAATCTGTTAGATACGTTGCTGCAATGTAGTTCAAAATATCCGCCATATCCAAAGGCATCAGTTTATAAAGCATATTTAAGCTAACCGATGTTTTGGTTAAAAATGCAGATAAACGCATGGCTTCTGGCAGCGGCGTTAAACGTGTTAGGTTGGGCCAGCCTTTTAATTTGAAAACGGTATTGGGATTGATGGGATGCACCAAACGCCCATTCGCTGTCCACAACGCTACTTGCCACATAGTAGAAGTAACCGTTGCATTGGCGCGGTCTTGGATATTGTTTTCGTCTGGAATATTTTTGAGCTTGATATTAGGGCGTTCTTGGCGGCACAGGTTGCGTAGTTGCTCAGGAGGTACAGCAATCCACACACGTTGCGTTGAAGGGAATATGGCTAACACAGGTTTTTCATCAACCAAAATGGCTGCGTTGCGCTGATGCGCCAAAATTTCTCTGAATGAACCCAAAATACCAACACGCGGGTCAAAACGAGGAATGGTTACCTCGCTAGAACGGTGGGCGTGCGCTGAATGTGCGGGTTGGGTTTGTGCGACAGCAGCCTGCGAAGGAGCGGTTGTGTTTGCCATATTTGGGCGAACCACCCAAATGCCATTGCCTTGCAACAAGTTGCGCAGATTCAGGAACAGCGAATCAAACTTAATAGGTTTGGGCAAATAGGGTGCGGTTACAGTAGGGGGCGATTTTGAGAAAAACACAACAACGCTGCTTGAAAAATCGTGTTTCGCTTTTTGCCATGTCGCCAAGCCATTTGCGCCGTCACCATCTACGATAACCAACTCAGGCTGTTCGCCCGAATTGACGTTGATTACTTCGTAATTGGTGGTGTTGTGCATTTTAAATGCCATTTTGAACATGGCTTGTTGCTGTTCGTCCATAGCTACAAACAACAACTTCACCGTTTTGACGTGGGGTAAGTCATGATTCATTTTATTAATGTCCGAATGAGCCGTTACTAAATCGTTGTAGCAGTTGGCTCATTGCCAACACTACTTCCTCAGGTAATGTTTGAACTTTTGGACGCAGTTCTTGCAAGAGATTTTCTAGACGAGTCCATTCTTCTGCGCGTTCATATAAATCAAACAAAGTGATATAAAGCTGTGATTCCTGCGGATATTCCACAATGGCGTTTTCCAACAATTCCATTGAGTTGTCTAATTGACCATACATTAACAAAGATTCTGCTTCTTTCAAGATGCGCTCGGTGGCGGTTCTTGGTTTGGCATTGACATCTGCTTTTTCGGTTACAAGAGCTTGGTAGCGCGCTTTTTTCAGGCTGCCTCCGTCAATCCAGCCTTGCTGGATGCCTAAGTCGCGCAATGTTGCTTCGTTAGGCGCGGCTTCTAGGCGGTCAAATACAGGGTGTTGCCCCATGGTGTAGCCCCAGCCCAGCATCCGTTCTTTCACTTGGCGACCATATTGACCTAAGCTGTAATACAGATTCCACAGGTGTCCTGCAAAACCATTGATGTTTTTCGCACGATAATCCAGCGATAAAGCGTCAATCAACAGGGAAGCAGGTTTTTCTGACTTGCGAATGGCTTTATTCATGTATTTAACCGCAGCATCGTAGCTCAAAACATTTTTGAGTAGTTTGACACTTTGCTCGGGTTCCATAAACGCCAACACAGCGCCTTTTTCATCGGCACTGACACCTGAAATCACGCCGCGCCCAGCAACCAAAGGTTTATGCGGTTGTTTGGGCTTAACTTCTGTTTCTTTTTTCTTGCCACGAATGGTGGGTTGAATGGGTTTGGCTTCTTCAAGACCCAAGCCTGTTTTCTCGCCAATTTCTTCGGCGGTTTTCTTAACGCTCCAACCCAGTTTGTTTTCGGCTAATACGCGCAAACCTAGGTGGTTTTCGTCTATCGCCAAACCTTCTTTAACAAATTGGGTAACTTGTTCTTCGGAAAGCGTGTCTTGGTATTGCGTTAAGGCTTCGGTGGCGGCATCAACGTTTTTGGCTTGTAGCCAAAGTTCAACCAATTCGCCAGCCAGTTCAGGGTCTTTTTTGGGCGTTTTAGCAAGATAAGCAGAAAGTGATTCTGCTGCTTTGTCAAAGTAGCCGAATTGTTTGTACACGTTAAATTCGGTAAGCGCGTCCACGTCTTGAACGGAAACTTTGGTGTCGTCCACAACATTGGTGGTGGCTACTGTGTCCCAATTTTCGTGTTCTGCGGGGTGAGCTGAATAGTCGTCTTCTTCTTCATCGTCATCCGCTTGTGCTTTGCGGCTGTTGCGTGCGTTGCTCGATTTTTTGCCTTTCTTGCTTGTTGGTGCTTTTTGCTTGCCTTTCAAGAAAAAGATACCGAGCACCGCCAATATTGCCACGGCAGCGATACCGAGCATTATTGGATCATCCATAGCGACTCCTTAAACTACTGTAAATAAAAAATTCATCCCTGCCAAATATCGCAGGGTAATTGATACACTTTAACAGATAACACCTTGCTGCTGCAATATTTTCACGTTTGTTCTGTTTTGATGTTGTAATTTTATCATGATTTTATGTATTCTTACGTTTTCGCGGTTTTGATAGGAAATGGGATTGTGATGCTAAAACGATTGCGCGGGTGGCAGCCCGATGCCAGCGATGAGCAATTATCTGCGTTTATTCAAGAGTATGGGATGCTGTTGGAGCTACTGGACGAGAGTTGGCAAAAATTCGTTAAACAACGCGCCGAGCTTTTTCAGGCTGCCTCACCTGTTTACGAAAGCCATTATGCCGAAGGTTTTTCGGTGGAAGATTTGCGCCATGAGCCTGTTACCAATGCGGAATTGATGGCGTTTTTAAACACGTTTGACCGCGAGCGCACACACAACGACCGCCCTTTTGGTAACCATGTTGAATACACGGAACAAGATTGGGAGATTGAAGAGTAGTTTTCAGGCTGCCTTAATCGTTTAAGAACCTGTATTCACTATTTTCATAGGCAGATTTGATGACATAAAGGCGCGGATACAAGGCAAAAAGCACAGCAAGGTTGTACACCTTGCACGCATTTTTAACGCGGTAGCCGCGTTTTTAGGGCATTAAAGATGCCTATGAAAATAGCGAATACAGGTTCTAAGTTTTATCGCTACGCTTATTGGGCGTAGTATTGCAACCGTTTTCAGGCTGCTATCTTTGTTTAGGCAGCCTGAAAATCATTTATCCATGTTTAGGAGACAAACTATGACAACATTCAGCAAACTCACGCTTTCCAGCGCAATCGCTTTTGCTTTGGCGGCTTGCGGACAAGGCGGCAATTCCGAGCCTGCGGCATCATCGGCATCAGGCTCAACCGCGCCTGCCGTAGAAAAAACCGAAATCAGATTCGGTACAACCCCCGGTGATTTTGGCACGATGGTTACCGATAAAATCAAACCCATGCTGGAAAAGCAAGGCTACAAAGTGACGCTAACCGAGTTCCCCGACTACGTTACGCCCAATAAAGCCCTAGCCGAAGGCGCGATTGACATCAATGTTTTCCAACACAAGCCCTATTTGGATGGCTTCAAAGCCGAGCACAAATTGGATTTGGTGGAAGTATTCCAAGTACCTACCGCGCCGTTGGGCTTGTATCCAGGTAAATTAACCGCGCTTGACCAAGTAAAAGAAGGCAGCACCGTTGCCGTGCCAGACGACCCATCTAACTTTGCCCGCGCTTTGGTGATGCTGAACGAGTTGGGTTGGTTGAAATTGAAAGACAACATTGACCCGCTCAAAGCATCCAAAGCCGACATTGCAGAAAACACCAAAAATATCAAATTGGTGGAGATGGAAGCGGCGAACTTGCCACGCAGCCGTCAAGATGTTGATTTTGCTGTGGTAAACGGCAACTATGCCATGTCAAGCGGTATGAAGCTCACCGAAGCCCTGTTCCAAGAACCCAGCTTTGCTTATGTGAACTGGTCAGCCGTGCGTACCGTCGATAAAGACAGCAAATGGGTGAAAGATGTAACCGATGCTTACAATTCAGACGAATTTAAGCAGTACGCCAAACAACGCTTTGCGGGCTACAAATACCCCGCCGCTTGGGGCGATAACGCCGTGCAAAATGCGGTAAACGAAGCATCTGCCGCTTCTGCTGCATCGGCTGCTAAATAATCTGCGCCATCCGTTTTCAGGCTGCCTATATCGTGCAAAGGCAGCCTGAAAACGCCCAAAATCACATCGCGCCATGTGTTAATTCGGCTTGACACTTCTTCGCAATTTGATTACATTGCACCGCTGTATCACGCAACGGAAATAAGCATGTTCAAAATAGTTGGCATCCAGTTAGTTGTAACCGTTGCACTCAGCTTTATCGCTTATATTGCAGGTGGTTTTCAGGCTGCCTTTTCCCTGTGTTTGGGCGGGTTTTCTTATCTGCTGCCCACATTGTTATCGGTGTTAACTTTAAAATTTTCGCGCTCGCCAGCGTGGGCGGGTGTGGGCTTTATCCTATCGGAAGGTTTAAAAATAATACTGGCGTTAGCCCTAATGGTGGCAACATTCGCGCTTTACCGCGAAATACAATTTTTGCCTTACTTTATCGGCTTGTTAAGCGTTAGTCATTTGGTTTTATTATTATTTTTGAGAGTTCATCGTTATGGCAAGTGAATCCATGACCGCTGCCGAGTACATCAAACACCACTTACAAAACTTAACAAGTTTGTCTGATGTAACCGAAGGGCAGGGGCTAAAAAATATCGCCGACTTCTCGTTTATCAACATTGATTCGCTGTTTTTCACCATCGTTTTGGGCGCATTGGGTAGCTATTTGCTTTATCGTGCCGCCAAGCGTGCCACATCGGGCGTTCCAGGGCGTTTTCAGGCTGCCGTAGAGATTTTGTTTGAGTTTGTGGGCGATATGTGCAAAAGCATCATCCCTAATGAGCAATCGCGCAAAGCGGTTGCCCCCGTTGGCTTGACGCTATTTGTGTGGATTTTCCTGATGAATGCTATGGATATGCTGCCTGTGGATTTATTGCCGCGCGTATTCCAAGGCATGACCGCCGAACATCACGCATTATTGCGCGTTGTGCCTACCGCAGATTTAAACGTTACCTTGGCGATTGCCATCGGCGTTTTGCTGATGTGCATCTATTACAGCATTAAAATCAAAACATTGCGCGGCTGGGGGCATGAATTGGTTTCCGCTCCATTTGGCACAAAACTAGCGCCAGCCAATCTGTTGCTGAATATTATGGAATTTTTGTCTAAAACCGTATCGCATGGTATGCGGTTGTTTGGCAATATGTATGCAGGTGAATTGGTGTTCTTGCTGATTGCTTTATTGGGCGGTGCTTGGGCATCAACAGGCAGCGTAAGCCTGATTGATCCTGTGTTATTTGTTTTCCATATCATCGCGGGATTGGCGTGGGCAATCTTCCATATTCTCGTGATTACCTTGCAAGCGTTTATTTTTATGGCTTTGGCGTTTGTTTATATTGGACAAGCGCACGACCATCATTAACCTTTTCTTTTCGTTGTTTAATTTTTCGTTGTTTAATCAATAGGAGTAGTAACTATGGGCTTAATTGCTATCGCATGTGGTTTAATCGTTGCCTTGGGTGCATTGGGCGCATCAATCGGTATCGCTATGGTGGGTTCTAAATATTTGGAATCTTCTGCGCGCCAGCCTGAATTGATTGGTCCATTGCAAACCAAATTGTTCTTGATTGCGGGCTTGATTGATGCCGCATTCTTGATTGGTGTTGCGATTGCCTTATTGTTTGCCTTTGTTAATCCTTTCGGTGCTGCATAATAATTAAAGCGTCCGATTTGTTTGATTAACCCCTACAAGAGGGCAGGTAAAGTGAATTTAAATGCAACCTTAATTGCGGAAGTTATTGTCTTTTTGCTTTTATGTTGGTTTACCATGAAATTTGTGTGGCCACCTATTGCAAAAGCATTGGACGAACGCGCTGATAAAATCGCCGAAGGCTTGGCTGCTGCTGAGCGCGGAAAAAGCGATTTTGAGCAGGCTGAAAAGAAAGTTGCAGAGCTCTTAACCGAAGGTCGCAATCAAGTTTCTGAAATCGTAGCCAACGCCGAAAAACGTGCTGCCCAAATTGTGGAAGATGCCAAAGCGCAAGCCATAACCGAAGCAGCAAATATCACAGAGCAAGCAAAGGCAAACGCTGAGCAAGAAATCAACCGCGCACGCGAAGCATTGCGTGAGCAGGTGGCTGCTTTGGCGGTGAAAGGTGCTGAATCTATTTTGCGCCGCGAAGTGGATGAAAAACAGCACGCTCAAATGTTGGGTGCCTTGAAACAGGAGCTGTAACCTTATGATAGAGTATGCAACCGTTGCTCGTCCTTATGCAAAAGCAGTGTTTGAATTGGCTCAACAAAGCGAGCAATTTGAGCTATGGCTTGGCGGATTGGAACAACTATCTTGGCTGGTTCAGCAGCCCAAAGTAGCTGGCTTAATTGGTTCAGTTGATTTAAGCGATTCCGAAAAAGCATTGCAACTGGTTAAATTGTTAGACGGTTGCGAAGCGGTGAAAAACGCAGAGTTTAAAAATTTTATCAATGTGGTCGCAGCAGAAAAGCGATTGACTGTGCTGCCTGAAATTTTTGAACAATATAAAACGCTTGTTTTGGCAAAAAACAATACCAAGCAAGCAATTGTTTACACCGCTTATGATGTTAAGAGCGAAGGGCAGCGTGCCAAAATCATTAGTGATTTAGAGCAGCATTTTCATGTTGGTTTGCAAGCCACATTTATCACCGAGTCAGAATTGATTGGTGGTGTGAAAGTGGTTGTGGGCGACAAAATATTAGATTTGTCTATACAGGGTAAATTGCAAAACCTGTATACGACTCTGACAAATTAGGAGGATTTCATGCAGATTAATCCTGCTGAAATCAGCGATTTGCTGAAAGCTAAAATTGAAAAATTGAACACACGCGCCGAAGAAAAAACGCGTGGTACAGTTATTTCAGTTACTGACGGTATCGTGCGCGTTTATGGCTTATCAGATGTGATGCAAGGGGAAATGTTGGAGTTCCCTAATAATACATTTGGTTTGGCGATGAACTTGGAGCGCGATTCAGTTGGTGCTGTGGTGCTGGGCGAATATGAGCATATTAAAGAAGGCGACGAAGTGAAATGCACGGGGCGCATCTTGGAAGTGCCGATTGGTCGTGAATTGGTTGGTCGCGTTGTAAATGCGCTGGGGCAACCCATTGATGGCAAAGGCCCAATCAATGCAACGCTCACTGCGCCAATTGAAAAAATTGCCCCAGGTGTGATTGCGCGTAAATCTGTTGACCAGCCTATGCAAACAGGCTTGAAAGCAATTGACTCTATGGTGCCAATCGGTCGTGGTCAGCGCGAATTGATTATTGGCGACCGCCAAACGGGTAAGACCGCTGTTGCGCTAGATGCGATTGTGAACCAAAAAGATACAGGCGTAATCTGTATTTATGTGGCGGTAGGGCAAAAGGCTTCTTCGGTGGCTAACGTTGTGCGTCAGTTGGAACAACATGGCGCAATGGAACATACGATTGTTGTGGCGGCAACCGCATCAGAAGCAGCAGCATTGCAATACATCGCACCTTATTCAGGCTGCACCATGGGCGAATATTTCCGCGACCGTGGCGAAGATGCTTTGATTGTGTATGATGATTTGTCTAAACAAGCCGTTGCCTATCGTCAAATTTCTCTGTTGTTGCGCCGCCCACCTGGTCGTGAAGCCTATCCTGGCGATGTGTTCTATTTGCACTCTCGCTTGCTGGAACGTGCTGCGCGTATCAATGAAGATGAAGTTGAAAAGCTAACCAATGGCGAAGTAAAAGGTAAAACGGGTTCTTTGACTGCCTTGCCGATTATTGAAACGCAAGCGGGCGACGTATCTGCATTCGTGCCTACTAACGTTATTTCCATTACCGATGGTCAGATTTTCTTAGAAACTGATTTGTTTAACTCGGGTATTCGCCCCGCTATCAACGCAGGTATTTCGGTATCGCGTGTGGGCGGTGCAGCGCAGACAAAAGTCATCAAAAAATTGGGCGGTGGCATCCGTTTGGCATTGGCTCAATATCGTGAATTGGCAGCGTTTGCTCAATTTGCTTCTGATTTGGATGAAGCAACACGCAAGCAATTGCAACATGGTGAAGTGGTTACCGAATTGATGAAACAAAAACAATTCAACACTTTGAATACGGCAGAAATGGCTTTGACTTTGTGGGCAATCAACAACGGCTCATATTCAGACGTTCCTGTTAGCAAGGCATTGGCTTTTGAGGCTGAATTTTTGAATTATGTTCGCACACAACATCCCGACACGTTGAACACAATCAATGCATCAGGTATGTTGTCTGATGAAAGCGAGCAAGTTTTGGAAGGAGCAATGAAAACTTTCAAAACATCATATAGCTATGCAGCCTGAAAATAAGTAACGAGGGAGTCTTAAAATGGCAGTTGGAAAAGAGATTCTTACCAAGATTCGCAGTGTGCAAAATACGCAAAAAATCACACGCGCGATGCAAATGGTATCAACCTCTAAAATGCGGAAGACTCAAGAGCGTATGCGCCTTGCGCGTCCCTATGCGGATACGGTTCGCCTAGTGATGAATCGTTTGGCGCAAACACAAACAGACCACGGCATCAAGCTGTTGGAAGAGCATAAAACCAAGCAACGTGCTGGCTTTATCCTAATTACAACAGACAAGGGTTTATGTGGTGGTTTGAATGCCAACGTTCTGAAAAAATTCTTTGCACAGGTTCAGGAATATCAAAGCCAAGGAATTGATGTTGAAATTGTGTGCCTAGGCACGAAAGGCTTATTGGCTTGCCAGCGTATTGGTTTGAATGTGATTGCAAGCGTAACCAATTTGGGGGATACGCCTAAAATGGAAACTATGCTGGGTGCGCTGACGGAGATTTTCCGCCGCTATGAACGGCATGAGCTGGATGTTATCCATTTGGTGAGTTCTCATTTTGTGAACACGATGAAGCAAGAACCGCATTCGGAAATTTTGTTGCCCATTGGCGAAGCTGTGTTCAATGAAGACGATAATCAGCAGCGAAATTGGGATTATCACTATGAGCCAAGCCCGATTGCTGTGTTGGAGTATTTGGTTAGACGCTATTTAGAGTCTGTGGTTTATGAAGCATTAAGTGAAAACATGGCGGCAGAACAAGCTGCGCGGATGGTGGCGATGAAAGCGGCGACCGATAACGCGGGCAATGCCATTAAAGAACTTCGCTTGATGTACAACAAATCGCGCCAAGCAGCGATTACTACAGAATTGTCAGAAATTGTGGCAGGTGCAGCCGCCGTATAAGGCAGCCTGAAAATGCCCAAATAAAGTTAGGATGCGATAATGAGCCAAGGCAAAATCGTACAAATTATTGGTGCTGTGGTGGACGTGGAATTTCCACGCGATGCCATTCCCCATATTTATGATGCGTTGAAACTGGTTGATGTGAATTTAACACTTGAAGTGCAGCAGCAACTGGGTGATGGCGTTGTGCGTACCATTGCAATGGGCGCAACAGATGGTTTGAAACGCGGTTATGCAGTAGAAAATACAGGCGCACCGATTACCGTGCCCGTGGGGACAGCCACATTGGGACGCATTGTGGATGTGCTGGGCGAGCCTGTGGATGAAGCGGGTGCGATTGATACCACCCACACGCGCGCCATTCACCAACTTGCGCCTAAGTTTGATGAACTATCTAGCGCAACCGAATTATTGGAAACAGGCATCAAGGTGATTGACTTGCTTTGTCCATTTGCCAAAGGCGGTAAAGTGGGCTTGTTCGGTGGTGCAGGTGTAGGCAAAACCGTAAACATGATGGAGCTAATTAACAACATCGCCAAAGCGCATAGTGGTTTGTCTGTGTTTGCTGGCGTGGGCGAACGCACACGCGAAGGTAATGACTTCTACCACGAGATGAAAGAGTCTAACGTGTTAGACAAAGTGGCGATGGTGTATGGTCAAATGAATGAGCCGCCAGGCAACCGTTTGCGCGTTGCTTTGACTGGATTGACCATGGCAGAGCATTTCCGCGATGAAAAAGACGAAACAGGCAAAGGGCGCGATGTGTTGTTCTTTGTGGACAATATTTATCGCTACACGTTAGCGGGTACAGAAGTGTCTGCGCTGCTGGGTCGTATGCCTTCTGCGGTGGGTTATCAGCCGACATTGGCGGAAGAAATGGGGCGTTTGCAAGAGCGAATTACTTCCACTCAAACAGGTTCTATTACATCCATCCAAGCCGTGTATGTGCCTGCCGATGACTTGACTGACCCATCTCCTGCAACCACCTTTGCCCACTTGGATGCAACGGTTGTGTTAAGCCGCGATATTGCATCTTTGGGGATTTATCCCGCGGTTGATCCATTGGATTCTACTTCGCGTCAGCTTGACCCTATGGTATTGGGTCAAGAGCATTACGATGTGGCGCGTGGTGTGCAGGCAACGCTGCAAAAATACAAAGAGTTGCGCGATATTATTGCAATTTTGGGCATGGACGAATTGTCGGATGAAGATAAATTGACTGTGGCGCGTGCGCGTAAAATTCAACGCTTCTTGTCGCAACCATTCCATGTTGCCGAAGTGTTTACAGGTTCGCCAGGTAAATACGTTTCTTTGCGCGACACGATTGCTGGCTTTAAAGCCATTCTAAACGGCGAATACGACCACTTGCCTGAACAAGCGTTCTACATGGTGGGTGGCATTGAAGAAGCCGTTGAGAAAGCAAAAACCTTAAATTAAGGAGATGGGCATGAGTGTCATGCGCGTAGAAGTAGTCAGCAATGAAGAGCACATCTACTCGGGCGAAGCCAGCTTTGTGGTTGTGCCGACCGTGAGCGGCGAGCTTGGTATTTATCCACGACATGAGCCCATTATGAGCTTGGTTCGCCCTGGTGCTTTGCGTTTAACTGTGCCTGATTCTAACGAAGAAGTGTTGGTTGCGGTATCGGGTGGCATATTGGAAGTGCAGCCTGATAAAGTGATGGTGTTGGCGGATATTGCACTTCGCAGCACCGAATTGGATACCGCTCGCGCAGAAGAAGCAAAACGTGTGGCGCAAGAGCGGTTGGCTCACGCGAAGCAGTCTAATGATGATTATGCGCAGGATAAGGCACACGTGGCATTAGCGGCTGCGATTGCGGAGCTGAAAACATTAGATTATTTGCGGATACACAAAGAATAGTCGCCAAAATAAAGCTGCCCTTTGGGGTGGCTTTTTTATTGGGTTGATTGGCTGATGCTGCCTGAAAACGCAGTGATGGTTTTCAGGCTGCCTTTAAGGTTGAGCAAAGATTTCATCCTACTCACACCCAAAACAAAACCCCAAAAGCCAAAACTTTGGGGGGGGGGCGATTGTTTTTCAGGCTGCCTGATGCAAAGCAAAACGCATAGCATAGGCAGCCTGAAAACCAATTACATTACACCAATCGTCCGTGGCATTGTTTGTATTTCAAGCCGCTGCCGCAAGGGCAAGCATCGTTGCGATGCACGGCAATGCCACGCGCTTCCAGCGCATCGGGGAAGAATTGTTTGTCTTCTTCGGTGGGGTTGGCGGGGTCAAATGCGCCATTTTCCACGTTTGACCATGCTTGGGGCGCAGCGTTTTCAGGCTGCTTAATGGTTTCTGGCTCGGGTTGGTGCGGCTGGATTTGCGCGCTTACCAAAATGGATGTGGCGTTGTATTGAATGTTGTTCCACAGGTTTTGGAACATGGCAAAGGCTTCGCGCTTGTATTCCTGTTTGGGGTTTTTTTGCGCATAGCCCCGCAAGCCGATGCCTTGGCGCAAATAATCCATCGCTGCCAAGTGTTCGCGCCATTGCGTGTCCACCACTTGCAACACCACGCTGCGCTCAAAATTGCTAAATATTTCATCGCCCACCAAGTCTTTTTTGGCTTGGTATTCGGCATCCACTTGTGCCAACACGCGCTCTTTCACGTCTTCGTTTTCCAGCGTGTTGTCTTCTTTGAGCCAGCATGAAACGTCCACATGAACATTAAACTCGCCTGCCAATTTTGCCATCATGGCGGGGATGTCCCATTGCTCTTCCATGCTATCAGCAGGCATATACATATCCACAATGCCGCCAATCACGCTGGCACGCCATTCTTTCACCAATTCGCTGATGTCTTTGCTGCCCAAAATTTCGTTGCGTTGGTGGTACAGCACGCGGCGTTGGTCGTTGGCTACGTCGTCGTATTCCAACACTTGCTTACGCATATCAAAGTTGCGCCCTTCCACTTTGCGTTGGGCATTTTCAATTCGGCGCGTCAACATGTTGGCTTCAATTGCCACCCCCGGTTCGGGCGCAAGGCGATTGAGAATGGCGGCGGCGCGGTCAAGTGCGAATAGGCGCAATAGCGGGTCTTCAAACGATAGATAGAAACGGCTTGACCCTGGGTCGCCTTGTCGCCCTGCGCGTCCGCGCAATTGGTTGTCAATGCGGCGGCTTTCGTGGCGTTCTGTGCCGATGATGTGCAAACCGCCTGCTTCCACCACGGCTTTGTGTTCGGCTTCCCACGAATCTTCCAAGGCTTGAATTTGCGCTTGTTTTTGTTCATCGGTGAGCGTTTCATCGGCGCGGATGGCATCAGCTTGATGTTGCACGTTGCCGCCTAACACGATGTCGGTGCCGCGCCCTGCCATATTGGTGGCAACGGTAATCATTTTGGGCTTGCCTGCTTGGGCGACAATCAGGGCTTCGCGCTCGTGTTCTTTGGCGTTCAGCACGTTGTGTGGCAAGCCTTCGCGTTTGAGCAAATGCGACACGAGTTCGGAGTTTTCAATCGTGGTCGTGCCGACTAGCACGGGTTGCCCGCGGTCATAGCAGTCTTTGATGTCTTTGACCACGGCTTCGTATTTTTCTTCGGCGGTGCGGAAGATTTGGTCGTTGAAGTCTTTGCGTTGAATGGGCTTGTTGGTGGGGATGATAACGGTTTCCAAGCCGTAGATGGATTGGAACTCGTAGGCTTCGGTGTCTGCCGTGCCCGTCATGCCCGATAGTTTGGTGTAGAGACGGAAGTAGTTTTGGAAAGTGATGCTGGCAAGCGTTTGGTTTTCTTTTTGCACTTCCACGCCTTCTTTGGCTTCTACGGCTTGGTGCAAACCGTCCGACCAGCGTCGTCCATCCATCAAACGGCCTGTGTGTTCATCCACAATCACGATTTCAGGCTGCCCTTCTTCGTTGGGTTTGACTACATAGTGTTGGTCAAGATGGAACAGGGTGTGGGCGCGTAGGGCCGCCATCAGATGATGCATCAGCATGATGTTGTGCGATGCGTACAGCGATTCGTTTTCTTGCAGCAAGCCCAGTTGGGTGAGAATTTGCTCGGCGTGTTCGTGTCCTTGCTCGGAGAGCACGACTTGCATATTTTTTTCGTCCACCCAATAGTCGCCATCGGGGCTGTCTTCTTTTTCTTGCGGCGTGAGAAGGGCGGGCACTTGGTTCATGATTTTGTACAGCTCAATGTTGTCATCGGCTTGCCCTGAAATGATGAGCGGCGTGCGTGCTTCGTCAATCAAAATGCTGTCCACTTCATCCACCACGGCGAAGTTGAGCTCGCGTTGGACTTTGTGGTAGACGTCGTCCACCATGTTGTCGCGCAGGTAGTCAAAGCCGAACTCGTTGTTGGTGCCGTAGGTGATGTCGCTGCCGTAGGCTTGTTGGCGGTGGAATGAATCCATGTTGCTCAAAATAACGCCCACGCTCAATCCGAGAAAATTGTAGAGCGGGCGCATGATGCCTGCATCGCGCTCGGCTAGGTAGTCGTTTACGGTTACCACGTGCGCGCCTTTGCCTGCTAGGGCGTTAAGGTACACAGGCAGCGTGCCTACAAGGGTTTTGCCTTCGCCTGTGCGCATTTCGGCAATTTTGCCATCGTGCAGCACCATGCCGCCAATCAGTTGCACGTCAAAATGGCGCATCCCCAGCACGCGCACTGATGCTTCGCGGCAAACGGCAAAGGCTTCGGGCAAGATGTCGTCAAGGGTTTCGCCGTTGGCGAGACGTTGTTTAAATTCTGCGGTTTTGGCTTGCAGTTGCTCATCGCTTAACGCTTTGGTTTGCTCTTCCAAGCTGTTGATTTTGGCGACGATTTTTCGGTAGTGTTTGAGCAAGCGGTCGTTGCGGCTGCCGAAGATTTTTTTGGCGATTTTGGTTAGCATTAGATGGGTTTCCTTTGTTGCGCTTTTGTGCGCTGATTTGCGACAAATGGGGTGGATTTTATCACATCTAGGCTGCCCATTTGGGGGCAGGTAAAATGGGTTTAAAGCAAATGGGATGCAGAAATGGTGGGTTTAACGTTTCTTTACGCGCAGGGGGGGAGGCAGCCTGAAAACGGGAAAGGCTTTTTTAGCTACGCAACTTCGCCTCGCTACGCAGTCTGCCTTTGGGCGGCGATGTTGATTGTAAGCAAGGTAAATCATGGCTGCGCGTGGCGTAGTGGTGCAAATGAAACGTGAAAACAAAACCAATGAGAACGCGCATAGGCAGCCTGAAAAGCAAAAAAGCGTTTTCAGGCTGCCTTGAAGTGTTGTTTTATGAGATGGTCGGCGATTTTTTTTGTTGTATTTTTGCGCTGGCGCAAATTTTTTTGGGCTTTGGGGTAACTTGGTTTGTTAGTTTTCGTTAAAATGAGTTTGTAGTGATGTGTAGTTTTTTGTTTAACCATTTTTGTAAGGAGTTTCGTTATGCCTGTTAGCCATCAATTGCAACCGTTTGAGCAAGTGGATTTGGGGGATAAAAAAGATAGTTTGAAAGTGTTTGAAGAGGCAGTAATGAAATATCGGGGAGCGGTGTCGCAAGAGGATAACGACCGCGCGCCGTTGCCTGCGGATTATCCTTATGATGAGCGGATGAGTCGCCGCGCGTATGAAGCGCAAAAAGAGAAATTGCAGATTGAGCTGTTGAAAGTGCAAAGCTGGGTGAAAGACAGCGGGCAGCGGATTGTGAGCTTGTTTGAAGGGCGCGATGCAGCGGGCAAGGGCGGTACGATTAAGCGTTTTATGGAGCATTTGAACCCGCGCGGGGCGCGGATTGTGGCGTTGGAAAAACCTACGGAAGTGGAACGCGGGCAATGGTATTTCCAGCGTTATATTCAAAATTTGCCCACGGCGGGGGAAATGGTGTTTTTTGACCGCTCTTGGTACAACCGCGCAGGGGTGGAGCGCGTGATGGGATTTTGCACGCCGCAGGAATATTTGCTGTTTATGCGGCAAACGCCCGAATTGGAACGGATGCTGATTGATAGCGGCGTGCACCTGTTTAAATTTTGGTTTTCGGTGTCGCGGGAAGAACAACTGCGGCGGTTTGTGTCGCGCTATTCCGACCCATTGAAACATTGGAAATTGTCGCCTGTGGACGTGCAATCGCTGGACCGCTGGGACGCTTACACGGAAGCAAAAAACGCCATGTTCTTCCACACGCACAATAAAAACTCGCCTTGGATGATTATTAAATCGGACGACAAAAAACGGGCGCGGCTCAATTGCATTCGCTATTTCTTGTATGCGCTGGATTATCCGAACAAGGATTGGGACGCGATTGGCGAGCTGGATGAACATTTGGTGATGCAGCCCGATATGAACGCGGTGGCGCAAGAGCGCGGCTAGTGGAATAGAGATGAGGCAGCCTGAAAGTTGGTTTTCAGGCTGCCTTTATGTTTTCAGGCTGCCTTTATCTGCTGAGGCAGCCTGAAAATAGGTTTTCTGATTTAATCCTATTTATTAAGGCATAGCGGGCGAAATTTCCCAACTGCTTAACCATGGCTTAACACGCAACGCTTAAATGGAATTACGCCAATCACTTTCGCCATCCTGCTTTCGGTGTTTTTGCTTTACAAACCACGCTGAAAAATTAACACATCTCCCCATTTATTGCAGGCTTCTTTACCCCTGAAACACACGATTCAGGGCATTTTTTCGCCTTTTCAGGCTGCCTTTGAGGTGAGCATATTCATTCTCTCCGTTATGGGAAAGAGATACCCAAGTAGTGTGGCAAAAATGTTGTAAACAAATCGTAAATTTAGGATGAGATATGCCAAGCAACTAGTAGCGTTTGTTAATTTCTTGTATGATGCGCGAATTCTGTTATCCGTGTTTTAGAGTTTATAAACTACTGATATACATTAAAATTTGTTTGTTAATACTCATTATCGTGTGCAAAACAAGGTGGCGCAAAGGGTTAATAAACCAATCATTGATGTAAATCAAAATACGATAATCGTTGATTTTTGTTTTTTTAACGTAGTAGGAAGTGTAATTATGAATAAAGCATATCGCGTTGTTTGGAATGAAAGCACCAACACTTGGGTGGCTGTGGCAGAGATTGCTACCGCACGAGGAAAATCAGGCAAAGCCAAAGTGGTTGCCGCAAGCGTTGCCGTAGTGGGCGCATTGGCTTCGCCAGCACATGCAGATTTAATTTGGGGCTCTGGGTCAAAAGCGCCGGGAGAAGGTTCTATGGCAATGGGCATCAATAGTGATGCCAAAACCAAATACACCATTGCTGTGGGGCAAGATGCTGTTAATAAATCAAACGGCGACTCCGCTGTTCTGATTGGGCGCGATGCTCAAGCATCATCAGATGCCAATCCTAATACAGGCACAAACACAATGGGTCAGCAGGTTGTGATTGGTGAATCCAGCCGTGCAAATAGCCAATCTGTTGCTGTTGGTGCTCAGGTATACGCCACAGGGCAAGCCTCTATCGCTATTGGTGGCGATGACTTAGGCAATAATGACAGTAAAACATCCGCAGGGAAATATACTGGGGCTAATGCATGGCGCAATTACGCAGGTCAACCCATTACCGTAGAAGGTGTTAGTACCAAAGATGCTTCCAACCCCGCAATTGGTTTTACCAGCACCACAGCAAGTGGGCGCGGTTCTATTGCGATTGGACATATGAGCCAATCAACAGGTAAAGCATCTTTGGCATTTGGTGCAGATTCTCATGCAGAGGCAGACGGTGCGATTGCTGCTGGCATGGCGTCGCAAGCGAAGGGTTCTGCTGCGGTTGCCATCGGGGTAGGCGCAGAGGCTCCAGAAGCTCATGCAACCGCAATCGGCTTAAAAGCTAAAGCTAATGGCGGCAACGCTTTTGCCGCAGGCAGTAATGCTAAGGCCGATGGAGAGAACTCAATTGCGTTGGGGTACGGCGCATCCACGGAAACCAACTCGGCAACTTATCCTCGGATTGCATCTCAGCCTGATAAAACGATGAATAACATCGCGATTGGTAAGACAGCAAGATCAGGTGGTTTGCAAACAATTGCGTTTGGTGCTGAGTCCGTAGCTTCTAAATCGCAGTCCATTGCTTTTGGTTTTGATGCCCAGGCAACAGGCGATCAGTCTGTGGCACTGGGTGCGAATACCCGTTCAACTGGAGATTCTTCGGTTGCAATTGGTGGTGATGATTTGGATTCGGTTGCTTCCACAACACTGCGGGTGACTTCGCCATCTGCGGATAATAATGCGTATAACGATACGCCACTGGCAAAACAATACCGCACCTTAACGGGTCACAACTTGGTTGATTTTACACCTGGTAATCGCTATATCGGCACATCTACCGGCCAAGCAGGGGTTGCCGTGGGTGTTTCTGCCAAGGCAGCAGATTTGGCAACGGCATTGGGTACGAAATCTCATGCCACGGGCGATTACTCGGCTGCACTCGGTGTAGGGGCAAATGCTACATTGGCAAATGCTGTGGCCTTGGGTGCAGGTAGTACAACGAAAACCAATGCCACTGATATCACGTCTGCTACGATTGGCTCTATCACTTATGGTGGCCCCGCCAAACCTTTTGCCGGTAGCGGCAATGTGGTTGCCGGTGACCAAGTTTCTGTGGGTGCGGCTGGTTTCGAACGCCAAATTAAACATGTAGCACCAGGCGAAATTAACGCTGGTAGCACCGATGCCATCAATGGTAGCCAGCTCTATCATGTTGCCAGCGGCTTGCAAACACAAATCGCCAATATTTCTCCAAGCGGAAAAGGTGTGCATTTTTACCATGTAAACGGAGAAGCAAGCGATAACAACTACAACAATAATGGCGCAACAGGTGCAAAAGCCATGGCAGCGGGCATCAATGCGCAAGCCAAAGGCGCAAGCTCTATTGCTATTGGTAACGCTACGGTGGAGACAGAATCTACCGCTAATGGTGCAGGTACGGCGAAAACTGCTTCTGAAGGCGCGATTGCAATTGGCGATACTTCATATGCAGCGGGTCGTCATGCTGTTGCATTAGGACAAGCACGTGCGGAACAAGGCGATACGATTGCATTGGGTTCTAATGCGCGCGCCACGGCTGAATATACGACTGCCATTGGCAATAATGCCGTTTCTTCTAAACAATATTCCATTTCTATCGGTAGCAGCGCCAATACTGCTGCGGAAAACAGCATTGCCATTGGTCGCGACAGCTCTGCAACTGCTAATGGCTCTGTGGCGTTGGGTTATGGTTCGCAAGCGACTCGTAATGCCATCAATGCAACTGATGTGAAAGCAACGCCAACGGCAACTGTAGCGAATAACCAAGTTTATGCGTTAGAAGCGGCGAGCACGACCGATAAAAACAATATCCAAGCAACGGTAAAAGGCAGTTCTGGTGCACTTTCTGTTGGTACGCAACAGGATACCCGTCAAATTATCAACGTGGCCGCCGGTACGGAAGATTCTGACGCAGTCAACGTGGCACAGTTGAAATCTGTGGCTAATTTGGTGAAAAACAATACACCTACCCAAGTTGCCGCCGCTAACGGCAGCAAAATCACCGTAACCAACAAAGGCACGCCTACTGCGCCTAACTACGAGCTAGATTTGAATGCCGATGCCAAAAGCAGCCTGAATAAAGCTGACACCGCTATGCAAAAATTTAAAGTGGCAACAGTTGCCGCTAAGGGTGGCACAGCTTCCGCAGGCGAAGAAGTAGGTAACGGTGAAACATTAACCTTCAAAGCAGGCGACAACGTAAGCATTGCCCAACAAGGCAAAGAAATCACCATCAACGCCACAGGCACAGGCGCAAGCAAAGTAGAAGCCGTTTCAGGCAGCCCTATTTCCGTAGCAGGCACAGGCACAGCAGCCGACCCCTATAAAGTTGGCGTAAATACCGGTGCATTGAGCAACACCGCCACAGGTGCAGTAAATCTGCCCGCTACAAACGATGCAGGCAAACTGGTTACCGCTAACGAAATCGCCAAAGCGATTAACAACTCTGGTTTTGTGGTTACTTCGGGCAAAACGGGCTCAGGTCAAGTAACTGGCTCAACTGATGAAGTTGTAAATCCTGGTGAAAAAGTGAAATTCACTGCGGGCGATGGCATCAAAATTGCCCAAAACAATGGCGAATTTGTTATCAGCAATACAGGCACAGGCTCTGGCACAATGCCAACGTTTGCAGACGGGCGCGGTACAGTTGCCAATGTCAGCACAACGGGCGGCGTAACCACCGTGAAATTTGACACGCCATTAAGCTACACCGATGCAGCGGGTGCGCTGAGCAACACACCAAGCAACACCGTGAACTTGGTGGGCGCGAATACAAGCAATCCTGTTACCTTGGGCAACGTGGCTGCTGGTGTGAAAAACAATGATGCGGTGAATGTGTCTCAACTGAAAGCCAATGGCTTTAATGTAGCCGTGGCGCATACAGGCACAGGTACGTCTAGCGATAGCACACCTAGCGGCGCAACAGGTGCTGCTGATAAGAAAATTGTGGGCGATGAAACGCTGACATTTGAAGCAGGTAATGGCATCAATGTGTCGCAAAATGGCGGCAAAGTTACCATTACCAGCATTGGTAGCGGCGCAGGTGGCGGCGGTAATACGCATTATTACAGCGTTCAATCTACCCAAACAGGCACAGGCAGCAACTACAACAATGACGGTGCAACAGGCAGCAATTCAATGGCATTGGGCGCGTTTGCTAAGGCGAACTCAGCCAATGACGTTGCCATGGGGCATCAAGCAGGTGCGCTGAGTGGTTCAGGTCCTGCTGGTGGCGCAAATGGCGAACGTGTGATGATTGGTGCGAATGCAACAGTTGGTTCTAACCAAGCAATTAGCGTGAATGCAGGCGGCTCTTTGGGCACGGTTAATTTGGCAGTGAAATCCGTTGGACAATCGGTTGCGATTGGTGGTGGGACTGGTGCGCAGCCTGAAAGCCGCACCTATGCTTATGGCGACCAATCTTTGGCATTTGGTAGCGATACGCTGGCGTATGGTGATAGCTCTGTGGCGATTGGTGGCGATGATTTGGACAGCGCAGGTAGCCAACAAATCAGCTATACTGACCCGACCAATGGCAATCAAGCCAATGGCACAGTACGTCAAGTCTATCAAGCCTTAACAGGCGACACAATGCAAAATGGCGTGTACATCAAAACCGCTTCTAAACAAGCGGGTGTGTCTGTTGGTGTGCAAGCCCAGTCTGGCGATTTGGGCGTGGCATTGGGTACTAAATCTACCGCATCAGGCACAGCCAGCACTGCAATCGGCACAGGCGCATCAGCCAATAAAGACAATGCCATTGCTTTGGGTGCAGGCAGTAAAACCGATATCAACGCCACCCAAGTTACTTCCGCCACGGTTGGTGGTTTAACTTATGGCAACTTTGCGGGCAATAGTTCAGTAGCCGTGGGCGACCAAGTATCAGTTGGTAATACAGGCTTTGAACGTCAAATCAAACACGTTGCACCAGGGGAAATTTCTGCCGCGAGCACCGATGCCATTAACGGCAGCCAACTGTACGCCACCCAAAAAACATTGGGTAATGTTGGTAACACGGTTAAAACTATCTTGGGTGGCAATGCTGCAATAGACGCTGACGGCAATATTACGATGAGCAATATTGGTGGCACAGGTCAAAACACCATTCACGATGCGATTCAGGCTGCCAAAACCAAAGTTCAGGCTGCCGATAACAGCCCAGTAACCGTAACCGGCACAGGTTCCAGCACCGACCCATATAAAGTAGGTGTGAACACTGTAACTCTTGCTCCCGCAACTGGTACTGATGCAGGCAAAGTAGCCGCACCCGCCACAGGTGACGCAGGCAAACTGGTAACCGCAGGCGATATTGCCAACGCCATTAACAGCAGCGGCTTTAAAGCCACCGCAGGCGGCAATACTACTGGCGCAACACCAACGCAAGAGCTGATTAAAGCAGGTGATACGCTGACCCTGAAAGCAGGCGATGGTCTGACCGTAGAACAAAGCGGCAGCACATTCACTTACGCTTTGAATGCACAGCAAATCACTCAAAATGCGCAAACGCCTGTGGTGTACACCAAAGCCGATGGCAGCAAAGTGTATAAACACACAGACGGCAACTTCTACAACCAACCTAATGGTGCAGGTACGCAAGTAGCGACTGGTGATGTCATCGCTTCAATGAACGCAGGCGACAACACCACTTCAACCCCAACCACCTTGGCAAACGTGAAAGGCAATTTGGCTGATGCTGCAACTGCAACAGCTAACCCAGCCAATAACAGCCGTAGCGATTTCGCAGGCAAAGGCAATAATGCCGCTACTGTAAACGATGTGCTGAACGCAGGCTTTAACGTACAAGGCAATGGCGTAGCCAAAGACTTTGTTACTCACGGCGATACCATCAACTTTGTTAATGGACAAGGTACAGTAGCCAATGTAACCAGCACCAATGGCGTAACCGAAGTGAAATTTGACACCCCATTGAGCTATGTGGATAACGCAGGCAGCAACAGCAGCACACCAAGCAACAGCGTTAAATTGGTAGGCGGCGACCCAAGCAAAGGCGTTAAATTGGGTAATGTAGCCGAAGGTGTGAACGACACCGATGCCGTTAATGTGGCACAACTGAATGCCGCCAAAACCAAAGTTCAGGCTGCCGATAACAGCCTAGTAACCGTAACCGGCACAGGTTCCAGCACCGACCCATATAAAGTAGGTGTGAACACTGTAACTCTTGCTCCCGCAACTGGTACTGATGCAGGCAAAGTAGCCGCACCCGCCACAGGTGACGCAGGCAAACTGGTAACCGCAGGCGATATTGCCAACGCCATTAACAGCAGCGGCTTTAAAGCCACCGCAGGCGGCAATACTACTGGCGCAACACCAACGCAAGAGCTGATTAAAGCAGGCGATACGCTGACTCTGAAAGCAGGCGATGGTTTGACCGTAGAACAAAGCGGCAGCACATTCACTTACGCTTTGAATGCACAACAAATCACTCAAAATGCGCAAACACCTGTCGTTTACACCAAAGCCGATGGCAGCAAAGTATACAAACAGCCTGATGGCACGTTTAACACCAAAGCCGATGGTTCAGGTACAGCCGTACAACCTGCTGACATCATTGCTTCCATGCAAGGCGCAGACGGCGCAACAACCGCCACTCCTGCCACCAAAGATGCTGACGGCATCATGACCATGGCGGGCGGCACAACGCTGAACAACGTGGCCAGCGCAGGCGATATTACCAATCCTGATAATGCCTACCGCGCAGTTAATGCAGGCGATTTGAACAACAGCGTGCAAAAACTGGTGAACAACGGCTTCAAGATTGATGCCGACAACGGTACGCTGGACACCGTGAAACTGGGCGAAACCGTTAAATACGCGGGTGATAGCAACATCATCACCACCGTAAGCAACAACCAAATCGGCTTCAAACTGGCGAACACCGTTACCGTAGGCGATGCTGCAACAGGTGGCAAACCTGTGAAAATTGATGGCACAACAGGCAATGTAACAGGCTTGACCAACATCACTTGGGACCCAGCTAATACGCCAATCACCAGCGGTCGCGCCGCTACCGAAGACCAGTTGTTAGCGGTAGCCAATGCTGCTAACTCGGCTGGCGCAGGCTTTACCATTGCGGGCAACAGCAAAGCAGCGGGTGTAACCACTGCCGATGAAACCATTAAAGCAGGCGAAACGCTAAGCATTAAAGGCACAGGCACAGGCGCGTTTACCGATTACGACAGCAGCAACATTCAAACCCAAGTGGGCGCGAATGGCGAAGTAACCGTAGGTCTGAAAAGAGACTTGACGGTGAACAGCGTAACGGCGGGCAATACCAAAGTGGACAACAATGGTATTACTATCAACAACCCTGCTGACCCAAGCAAAAACGTGAGCTTGTCTGGCAACGGCTTGAACAACGGTGGTAACACCATTACCAACGTGGGCGATGGCGTGGCGGATACCGATGCGGTAAACGTTCGCCAATTGAAAGCCGCGCAAACCAATGTGAATAATCTCACCAACAACGTGATTGGTACGGACAAACCAAACATCACTACTTATGATGTACACGGTAACGTTGCCGACAACCAAAACACCGTGGTTGAAGCGATTAACAACATGAACACAGGCGGTATCAAGTTCTTCCACGTGAACGATGGTACAGGCACGCAAAACACCGCAGGTACATTGAGCCACCCAGAAGACTCGTCTGCCAAAGGCAACTACGGCGCAGCCGTGGGCTACCAAGCCAAAGCCGATGGCGAAAACAGCGTAGCAATGGGTAAAGGCGCGCAAGCTATGGGCACGAACACCATTTCTATTGGTACGGGCAACGTGGTTACCGGCAACAACTCTGGTGCGATTGGCGACCCAACCACCATCACAGGCAGCGGCACTTACAGCGTGGGTAACAACAACGGCACCATCAGCGCGAACAATGCGGGTGCGTTTGGTAACAACAACACGCTGACTGGCGATAACAGCCGCATCATCGGTAACAGCAGCACCGTTACCACCACCGATACGTTTGTGATGGGTAACAATTCCACCAGCAACGTGGCGAACTCCGTGGTATTGGGCAGCAATGCCGCCGCCACTTCTGCCGCCACAGCATCAAGCGCAGGCACGACCACTTACGCTTCCAGCGTGATTAACGGCACGACCTACAACTACGCAGGCGCAACGCCAACAGGCGTGGTGAGCGTGGGCGATGTAGGCAAAGAACGCCGCGTGCAAAACGTTGCTGCTGGCTTGATTAGCGCAGACAGCACCGATGCGATTAACGGTAGCCAACTGTATGCCACCAACAGCGCCATCAATGCGTTGCAAACAGGCGCAGCGGGTATTGTTCAATACTCTAACGGCGGCACACAACCCAACGGCGGCGCGGCAACCAACCACGTTACTTTGGTGGGCGGCAACCAAAATGCGCCTGTAACCGTGCATAATGTTGCCGCAGGCGTTGCGCCGACCGATGCGGTGAACGTATCGCAATTGCAAGGCGTGGCAGGGCAAATTGGCAAAGTGGCGGATGAAGCCGATGCAGGCACAGCCGCAGCCATGGCCGCCGCAGGCTTGCCACAAGCCTACTTACCTGGTAAGAGCATGGTTGCTGTGTCAGGCAGCACTTATCGCGGTAAACAAGGCTATGCCGTGGGCTTCTCTGCCATCAACGATGGCGGCAACTGGATTGTTAAAGGCATTGCCACAGGCAATAGCAAAGGCAAATTTGGTGCAACCATCGGTGCAGGTTATCAATGGTAATGATGTAGTTTAGATTTCAGGCTGCCTTCGGGGAGCCTGAATTTTTTGGGTGAAAATAGGCAGCCTGTAAAGCAGAAATAGGGTTTTCAGGCTGCCTTTATTTTTTCATTCATTTTCATGATTGCCTTGTAAACAGAATAGGGCAGCCTGAAAACGCAATCCATCATGCAAACCAAAAGGCAGCCTGAAAGCTACATTTTCGCTTTCAGGCTGCCTTATCATCCACGCCCCGCATCCACAAAACTCCCCCGCGCCGTAACCACATGGTTGCCCCATTCGGTCAGCATCGCCAGCACAGGCAGAAAGCTGCGCCCAAAATCCGTCAGCGCGTATTCCGTTTTCAGCGGCGGTTTGCTGCCAAATACCTGCCGCGACACCAAGCCATCGCGTTCCAACTGTTTCAAGCTGCGGCTCAACACCGCTTCGGTGGCATCGTGCAACTGCGCGTGCAGCTCACCAAAGCGTTTTGCGCCGTCCTGCAAATGGTAGAGGATGACCGCCTTCCATTTGCCGCCGACCAAATCCATCGCCACGCTGAGCGTGCAGGGATACGTTTTTCCGTTGAAGGCAAACGCATTGCTGCGGCATTCTGTTTTCATTTTTTCACACCTATACAAAAGGATAGTTATTGTTTTGGATTTTCAGGCTGCCTACAATCGCCACGTTTCCTACCACAACCCGAAAGGACAAACATGGCACTCATCATCCTCGCCCACCCTGATTTCAAACACTCCGTTGCCAACAAGGCCGTTATCGCGCATCTGCAAGCCGCCCGCCCCAACGACGAAATCCGCGACCTCGCCGCGCGCTATCCCGATTTCCGCATCGATGTCGCCGCCGAACAGCAAGCCCTGCTGCGCCACCAAACCATCGTCTTCCAATACCCGATGTACTGGTACAACATCCCCGCCATTTTGAAGCACTATTTTGACAGCGTGTTCTTCACCTACGGCTTTGCCTACGGTAGCACGGGCGACAAGCTCAAGGGACGCAACTTCGTGCCCGGCATCACCATCGGCTCGCCCGCAGAAGACTACCGCGCCGACGGCATCGCCCATTTCCGCGTGTCGGAGCTGTGCAAAAACATGGAGCAAACCGCCTACTACACGCAGATGAATTACATTGACCCGTTCTATTTCCACGGCACATCGCCCGCGCTTTATACGCCAGAACAAGTGCAAACCAAAGCCGAAAACTGCGCGGCGGGGCTGGTTGCGCTGCTGGACAGATTGGACGGCTGAAATAGCAAGGCAGCCTGAAAATAGGCTTTCAGGCTGCCTTTGTGGGTGTGAGCAATAGCCATCGCTGCCTTGTAAACAGAATATGGCAGCCTGAAAACGCAATCCATCAGGCAAACCAAAAGGCAGCCTGAAACGATATAGTAAGCCAAAATAAAAACGGCATAGGTAGGGGGGCTTTGCCACGCACCACTGCCTATTACCAAACGGTGCGTGAGCAAGCTCACACACCCTACGCGCTAAAATGGAGCGGCGACGGCTCGTCGCCAAACTGCTTATTAAACATCGCATGACTGATTTGTTAAGATGTCGGCGAGCCGCCGATGCTCCATCGGTTACAGGTTTTGCAAAGGTTTCAGCCTGAAATGATAGCGGTTGTGGTAATACGCCATCGCTGCTTCATTTTGTATTTTCAGGCTGCCTTTTGATTAAGCGGATGAACATAGGGCAGCCTGGAAACATAATCCATCATGCAAATCAAAAGGCAGCCTGAAACGATTTTGCCGTTTTCAGGCTGCTTTTAGTTCATGCCATTAACATCCACCATCGCCATGTGTAAACAAAGTAGCGCAGCCTGAAAACGAGCGAAACGAGTTTCAGCCAAGCTAAAACCCCATTTCAAAATACGTTTTCAGGCTGCCTATCATCCCACCCGCAACCCCCGCCTTACACCCGCTGCTTCAACCCCGCCACCGCTGCCATTGCCAGCAGCAACACCACCGCCGCGCCAAAATACAACTGGTTTTTCTGCCAGCCGTTATCCAGCAGCATCCCCACCAGCACAGGCGACACCATTGAGCCAATGCGCCCCACGCCAATCGCCACCGCCACGCCTGTGCCGCGGAAATCCGCTTCCCACAGCGCGGGGTTGATGGTGTACAAGCCTGCGATGCAGCCGTTAGACAACGCGCCCAGCACCACCGCCAACACCAAAGCCAGCGACAAATTCGCCGTGGCGGGCACAAACGCGCACACCGCCGCCGCTGCCAAGCCTGCAAACGCCAGCAGCATGGTGCGCGCCCCCCAGCGGCTCACCAAAAAGCCAAACAGTAGCGACCCCGCCGCGCCGCCGATGGAAATCGCCATGCCCACCGTTTGGCTGCTTGCCTTGCTCATGCCCGCCTGTTCCAGCAGCGCGGGTGTCCACGAGCTGATAAAGTAATACGCCGCCATCACGGTGATAAACGCCAGCCAAATCAACAACGTGGTTTGCAAATAATCGGGCTGGAACAGGCGCGCCACCGACACGCCACGCGCACGATGCGGCTGCTCAGGGAACGCCCAATCGCCGTGCAGCCCCATTTTTGCCGCAATCTCATCCAACCGCGCCTTGGTATTGGCAGGGCGGCGGTTGAGCAAATAATCCACGCTTTCAGGCAGCCACGTCAGCAAAGCCAGAAACGCCACCGCCGTCAGCATCGCGCCCACCAAAAACACCGACCGCCAGCCATACTGCGTTTGCAGCATCACCGCCGACATCCCGCCCACCATCGCACCGATGCCAAAGCCCGAAGCGTAAATCGCAATCGCCAAGCCGTGCCATTTTTTGTTGGCATACTCGCTTACCAACACATTGGTGCACGGCAAAATCCCGCCCACGCCCAAGCCCGTGAGCAAGCGCGAAGCCAGCAGAGACGGCATAGAATGCGACCACACCGTCAGCAGCATCCCCACCGCCGACAGCAACACCGACAGCATCAACACGGGGCGACGACCCAGCCTATCCGCCACAGGTCCGAGCAGCAGCGAACCCGCCGTCATGCCAACAAAACCCGCGCTCATCAGCGAGCCAATCTGCTTGCCCGTTAAGCCCAGCTCGCTTTGAATGCTTTTCGCCGTGAACGCCACCGCCAGCACGTCAAAACCGTCCAGCATATTCAGCACCACCGCCAAAATCACCACCCGCCATTGAAAACCCGTCATCGGGCGTTGTTGAATCTGTTGTTTTAAATTCATGGTTGTTCCTATTGCGCCGCCTGCGTTGCGTCTAAACCGCGTTGTTTAGGCAGCCTGAAAATCAGTGTTTACACAATGCAACAAACTATAACCAAGCCGTTACAAAAATACAAATCCGAAAAATACGCAATCAACATGAAAACGCTTCATGCAAAAAACCATCAGGCAGCCTGAAAAGGCATTACAATTTGCGCGTACCGTGCCTGCCCCATCAACACCCATCAAATGCAGGCGCACACAAAGCAATAATAGGCAGCCTGAAACGGCATCAATCATTTTCAGGCTGCCTACTTTCGTTCCACAACACCACCCAACCACCATGATAAACCTACTCATCATCGCCCACGAAACACTCGGTGCAGCCTACACCACGCTCGCCCACCACATCCTGCCCCACAGCGATTTCAGCCACATCCACCAACTGCACGTCCAGCCCAACGACGACCACGACACCATTATCCAACGCGCCCAAGCCCGCCTTGCCCACGCCGCGCCGCCACACGGCACGCTGATACTCACCGACATCTTCGGCGCAACCCCCTGCAACGCCGCGCTCAAACTCGTTGTCCCCCAGCAAACCAGCATGGTTACAGGGCTCAACGCCCCCATGCTCATCAAAGCCTTGACTTACTCCGCCCACAGCACCGACCTTTCCCACTTCACCGAAACCGTAAAACAAGCGGGCATCAACGGCATACTCGCGTTTAGCGAAACGCCCAGCGGATGCAACACGGCAGCCTGAAAACGCCAAACAGCATGGCGGCGGATAATTGCCCCAAGCAACCCAATCATCAAGAACCAGTTTCAGGCTGCCTATTCGCCCAACCAAGGCAGCCCAAAAACATCACTTCACCCCATCCCCCGAAAGCCCACCATGCAAACCCAAACGCTAACCATCATCAACAAACTCGGCTTGCACGCCCGCGCATCCAGCAAATTCGTCCAAACCGCCGCCCAATACCAAAGCGAAATTTGGGTCAGCAAAGGCGAAAAACGCATCAACGGCAAAAGCATCATGGGCTTGATGATGCTCGCCGCCGCCCAAGGCAGCACCATCCAAATAGAAGCCAACGGCGCAGACGAAGCCCAAGCCATCCAAGCCCTAGCCGTGCTCATCAACGACTACTTTGGCGAAGGAGAATAACCATGCTCGTTATCCACGGCTACCCAGCAGGCAGCGGCATCGCCATCGGACGCGCCCACCTTATCCGCCGCAACCCATCCGAAGTCCCGCAAATCTGCCTTGCCGATGGCGAAATTCCCGCCGAAGCCGCCCGCTTTGAAGCCGCCGTCAAAACCACCCGCAAGCAGCTAGAACAAATCCGCAGCAACATCCCCGAAAACGCCCCCACCGAGCTGGGCGCATTCATCTCGCTGCATCTCATGCTGCTCACCGATGCCACTCTGTCGCGCGAACCCATTGATATTATTGAACAACAGCAAATCAACGCCGAATGGGCGTTAAAAATCCAAAGCGAACGTCTCGCCCAACAATTTGACGAAATCGACGACGAATACCTGCGCCAACGCAAACAAGATATGCTCCAAGTCGTTGAACGCATCCAAAAAAATCTCATCGGGCAAAGCACCGAACTCAACCTAGACGGCACGCTGCTGGACGACATCATCCTGATAGCCCACGACCTATCCGCCGCCGACACCATCCACTTCAAAGACCAGCGCATAGAAGGCTTCGCCACCGACATGGGCGGCCCCACCAGCCACACCGCCATACTCGGGCGCAGTCTCAACATTCCATCCGTGATTGGGCTGGGCGCAGCGCGGCGGCTTATCCGCGAACACGAATGGGTGATTGTGGACGGCATCAGCGGCACGCTTGTTATCGCCCCCGATGAACTCATCCTTGCCCAATACCGCCAACAACAAGCCCGCTACCGCAGCCAACAACGCGCGCTCAACAAACTCAAAAAAGCCGCCGCCCAAACCCAAGACAACGAAGAAATAGAACTGCTCGCCAACATAGAAAGCAGCGAAGACATCAAAGCCGTGCACCAACTCGGCGCAGACGGCGTAGGGCTACTGCGCAGCGAATTTCTCTTTCTCAACCGCGACACCCCGCCCAGCGAAGACGAGCAATACCAGTTCTACACCGACATCATCAAAAAACTCAAAGGCAAACCACTCACCATCCGCACCATAGATTTAGGCGTGGACAAAAACCCCCGCTGGTTTGGCAGCAACAGCACCCCCAACGCCGCGCTCAACCCCGCGCTCGGGCTCACAGGCATCCGCCTAAGCCACGCCGAACCCATCCTATTTCGCACCCAACTGCGCGCCATACTCCGCGCCGCCGTGCACGGCAAAACCAAAATCATGTTCCCCATGATAGCCAGCCTATCCGAGCTCAAACAAAGCCTGATACACCTAGACACCGCCAAAAAACAACTCACCGAGCGCAACGAAGCCTACGGCAGCCCCGACATCGGCTGCATGATAGAAATCCCATCCGCCGCGCTCACCGTATCCAGCCTGCTCAAACACGCCGACTTCATCTCCATCGGCAGCAACGACCTCATCCAATACACCCTATCCGTGGACAGAAACGACGACAGCGTCAGCTATCTATACCAGCCCGCCCACCCCGCCGTGCTCAAACTGCTCGCCCACATCATCCGCACCGCCAACCGCCTAGGCAAACCCGTCTCACTCTGCGGCGAAATGGCAGGTGACCCCCACTTCACCCGCCTGCTGCTCGGGCTTGGGCTGCGCACTTTCTCCATGAACACCGTCAATCTGCTCACCATCAAAGACATCATCCTACGCAGCCACAGCGAACAGCTAGAAAACGACATCCAACGCCTGATGCGCAACGAAGACCCCGACAAATCCGAAGCCCTGCTCAAAAAACTCAACGCCATCGCATACAGCGAATAACAACAAGGCAGCCTGAAAACCGAATTTAGGTTTTCAGGCTGCCGAACCATTTTCAGGCTGCCTAATAATTTCCCCATTTATTCATAAAAGGCAGCCTGAAAACCAAAAAAAGGACAACCCCAAAGGCTGTCCTTTTTCATCAAACCAAAAATTACGCTTCTTGTTTACGCGTAGGCAATTTTTCTTTAATACGCGCCGCTTTACCAGTCAAGCCACGCAAGTAATACAATTTCGCACGGCGCACATCACCACGACGTTTCACTTCAATTTTTTCCACATTGGGCGAATACAATTGGAACGTACGCTCCACACCTTCGCCGCTGGAAATTTTGCGCACAATCATGTTGCTGTTCAAGCCACGGTTGCGACGCGCAATCACCACGCCTTCATACGCTTGCAAACGGCTGCGGTTGCCTTCCACCACGCGCACAGACACCACAACGGTATCGCCGGGGGCAAATTCAGGGATTTCTTTGTTCAACCGAGCAATTTCTTCTTGCTCTAACTGTTGGATTAAATTCATGATTTTCCTTAATATAATATGGATTATGCCTGTTGCTCTTGTTCCAAGCGGATTTTATCCAAGAGACGGGCTTCCTGTGGGAGTAAACAACGCGCATCCAAAAGATCGGGACGGCGTTGCAACGTGCGGCGCAGCGATTGTTCCAATCGCCATTCCGCTATCAGCGCATGATTGCCCGATTTTAAAACTTCGGGAACGCTCATGCCCTGAAATTCTGTGGGGCGTGTGTAGTGCGGACAATCCAGCAAACCATTGGCAAACGAATCCTGCTCTGCCGAAGCCATGTCGCCCAACACATTCGGCAGCAAACGCAACACAGCATCCATCAGCATCATCGCGGGTAACTCGCCACCCGACACCACAAAATCGCCAATGCTAATTTCTTCATCCACGCTGGTTTGCAACACGCGCTCGTCAATGCCTTCATAACGACCGCACAGCAGCACCAAATTGTCCAAGCGCGATAATTCCTGCACTTTGGCATGGTTCAGCGGCGCACCTTGCGGGCTTAAATACACCACGCGGCTGTTTTCAGGCTGCCTTGTGTAATGCTGTTTGGCTTTATCAATGGCAGCCTGAATGGGCGCAGCCATCATAATCATGCCCGGCCCGCCACCAAATGGGCGGTCATCAATATAGCCGAGTTTGTTGTCGGCAAATTGGCGGGGATTGATGGCAGCAAATTGCCATAGATTTTGCTTGAATGCGCGTCCTGTTACGCCGTATTCGGTGATGCTGCTAAACATCTCGGGAAAAAGCGTAATGGCTTGAATAAACATCAGTAATCCAAGCCCCAGTCGCAAGTGATTTGGCGATTTTCGTTGTCCACGCTGTCAATAAATTGTTCCACAAACGGGATAAGTTTTTCGCCGTGTTCACCGCGCACAATCAGAATGTCGTGCGCACCGGTTTCCATCAGATTAACCACTTCGCCCAGATGAATGCTATCGCGGTTTTTTACCGCCATGCCGACTAAATCTGCCCAGTAATATTCGCCATCTTCGGTGGGTTCAAATTGGCTGCGGGGGACTTCAATGGTGTAGCCACGCAGTAGGGCGGCGGCATCGCGGTCGTGGATGTGGGCGAGTTTGACTTGCAATTCATCGCCTGCCAATTTGCCGCTTTCCACTTCGGCTAGGATGTGTTCTTTGCCTTTGCTTAAACGCCATTGTGGGTAGTCTAATAGGCTATCGGTGTATTCGGTGTTGGATTGGACTTTTATCCAGCCTTTGATGCCGAATGCGCCTTTGATGTGGCCCATTGCTACCCAGTTTTGCATGTGGCTCATGGCGTGGAAATTAGGCGGCGGCTTTTTGTTCTGCTACCAATTTGGCAACGGCATCGCTCACTTGTGCGCCGTTGGCAACCCAGTGGTTCAGGCGGTCGGCGTGGATGCGGATACGCTCTTGTTTTTCGTTGGCAACAGGGTTGTAGAAGCCTACGCGTTCAATAAAGCGACCATCGCGGCGGGCTTGTTTGTCGGCTGCAACGATGTAGAAAAATGGGCGTTTTTTAGAGCCGCCACGGGCTAAACGGATAACTACCATATTTGGGATTCCTTAAAAATTAGGGATAGAGAAAACCTCGCATTTTAGTAGGTTTTGCCTTGTTTAGGCAAGTGTTTATTTGTTTGCCATACGATTATTTTGGTGTTGCATTGAAGTTGGAGAAGCGTAGGGCTACAATGTTTTTGTTAAATTTGTTAAATAATCGTAAGGAGCTGGATGATGTTGTTGGAACAAGCTTTGCAGCGGGTTGTGCCGCTGGCAACCCAATTGCGCCATGAATTGCACGCGCACCCCGAATTGTCGGGGCAGGAGGTGTGGACGAAGCAGCGGCTGATGGATTTTTTGCGTGAGCACTCGGGCTTGGAATTGTTTGACCGTGGGCATTATTTTTATGCGTTGTATCGCGGCAAAAGCGATGCGCCTGCGATTGCGTTTCGGGCGGATTTTGATGCGCTGCCGATTGAGGACGAGATTGACGCGCCGTATCGTTCGCAATGCGCGGGGGTGGCGCATAAATGCGGGCACGATGGGCATTCGGCTACGTTGTGTGCGCTGGCTTTGACGGTGGAGGCGATGCAGCCTGAACGCTCGGTGGTGTTTTTGTTTCAGCCTGCGGAGGAGACGGGCGCGGGGGCGAAAACGTGTTTGGGTGTGTTTGATGAGCAGGATATTGGCGAGTTTTATGCGTATCACAATTATCCGAGCGAGCCGTTTAAAACGGTGTCGCTGCTGGCGGGGACGATTTGTTTAACGTCTAAGGGGTTGAGTTTGTTTTTTGATGGCAAGCCTGCGCACGCGAGCCAGCCTGAAAATGGGATTAACCCTGCTTATGCGATTGCGCGCTTGATTGGGGAAATTGAGCAAATTCAGGCTGATGAGTCGTTGTTTGAGGGGTTTATTCGGTGCACGATTGTGAATGTGCAGGTGGGCGAGGCGGCGTTTGGGGTGTCGGCGGGCGATGGGGTGCTGCGGCTGACGATTCGAGCGTATCACGAGCGGGATTTGGAAAAATTGGAGCGGCTGATTGTGTCGGCGGCGGGGGATTTGTGCGCGGCGCGGGGCATTGGGCTGCGCACGGAAAGCTGCGACCATTTTCCTGCTACGGTGAACGATGAGCAGGCGGTGGCGAAGATGTGGGCGGCGTGTGAACGCGCGGGCGTGCCGATTAAGGAATTGCCTGTGCCGTTTCGGGCTTCGGAGGATTTTGGTTGGTTTTTGAAACGGGTGGCGGGGGCGATGCTGTTTATTGGCACGGGCGAGACGGCTGACCCGCTGCATACGGTGCATTATGATTTTCCTGATGATTTGATTGAGGTGGGGGTGCGGACGTTTTTGGCGTTGGTGGAGTCGGATAGGGTGTTGTGAGCGGGAGGCAGCCTGAAAATTCGTAGGGTGGGCAACTTGCTTGCCCACCTGTTTACGGTGTGATAAATGATTAGGTGAGCAATGAATTGTCTGCTCTTACGGGTTTCAGGCTGCCTTATGTTTCCTTTGGAGTGATTTTGATGCGGGAGTATGCTTTTCGTTTTGCTCATGGTTCGTTGCGAGTAAATCGTATTTTGCTGAATGCGCCGTGGTATGGATTGGTTTGGGCGGGTTATTTTGTTAGTCTTGGTTATGTGTTGCTAGTTGATAGGAGTTGGCTGGGTTTTAATTTCCATAGTGTGATACTGGTGTTTTCAAGTCCGTTTATGCTGAATACTTTGGTTCAAAGCTATTGGACATGGCGAGTGTTGGAGCGATTAAACGCTGCGCCTGTTGCGGCTTGGCGTTTGGTGGCGGTGGAAGCGAACGTAGAAAAGAATAAAAATTTTGTTATGGCTGTTTTTATGGGTAGTAGATATGGCTATGACACTTTGCTGTTGGGTAAGAAGCTGCGGGTGGAGCTTCGGACGGGTCATTGGCTGTCGTGGCAGTATGACTGGCAGCCGTGGCAGGTGCAGGTGAATGGGCAATCTTTGCTGTTGGCTGTTGTGGCGCGTGATGATGGGGAGGCGGTTGTGCCGTTGGATAAGGAGTTGGAATGCTTGCAGGGGTTAAGCGATGATGAGCGGGCAAGTTTAAGGGTGGAAATACAGCAGGCGGTGGATGCGGGGGCGACGGGCGTGTGATGGTTGAGACAGTCTGCGGAGTGTAGCGGAGTTGCGAAGCTAAAATGGGGTTTCAGGCTGCTTATGATGTGTGAATTATTCGGTGGGCAACGAGTGCCTGCCCTATGTTTGAACGCGGGAGCAAATGGTTAAGGCAGCCTGAAAACTGCCCCGCGCTTCCTACGGCTTGCTTGCAAGCCGTGCTATGGCTGAATTTTATTTTCAGGCTGCCTTTTTTGTGATGATGATTTTTAAGGAGAGAAACAATGCGCCCTTTGATGTGTGAAATTCGGTTGGATTATTTGCGGGATAATTATGCGCGGTTAAAAGCGTTGCATGGCGGTAAGCTGCTGGCGGTGGTGAAGGCGAATGCTTATGGGCATGGGGCGGTGCAGTGTGCGCGCGCGTTGCATGATGTGGCGGATGGCTTTGCGGTGGCGTTTTTGGAGGAGGGGGTGGAGCTGCGCGAGGCAGGGATTACCAAGCCGATTGTGTTGTTGGAGGGGGTGTTTGATGCGGCGGATTATGCGCTGGTGCAGGAATATCGCTTGTGGCCGGTGGTTCATCATCAGGCGCAGTTGGAGGGAGTGTTGGCGTTTGATTGGCGCGAGCCTGCAACGGTGTGGTTGAAGATGGATAGCGGGATGCACCGTGTGGGCTTTTTTCCACACAATTATGCGGCGGCGTTTGCGGCGTTGCGTCAGAGTGGCAAGGTGGGCGAGATTGTGAAGATGACGCATTTTTCTTGCGCGGACGAGGCGGAGCGGGGGACGACCGAGATGCAGTTGGAGACGTTTGATTTGGCTTGCGCGGGACTGGATGGGGCGGAGAGCTTGGCGAACTCGGCGGGGATGCTGGCGTATCCCGAGGCGCGGCGCGATTGGGGGCGGGCGGGGCTGGCGTTGTATGGCATTGACCCGTTTGGCGGCTTGGCGGGCAGCCTGAAACCTGTGATGCGTTTGAAAAGCGCGGTGTTTGCCGAGCGGGTGTTGCAGCCGCATGAGCCGATTGGCTATGGGGCTTCGTTTTATACCAAGCGTTCTACGCGGGTGGGCGTGGTGGCGTGTGGTTATGCGGATGGTTATCCGCGCCGCGCGGGGAGCGATACGCCTGTGGCGATTGATGGCGTGCGCAGCCGTTTGATTGGGCGGGTGTCTATGGATATGCTGACGGTGGATTTGCAGCAGGCGGATAGCGGCGTGGGCAGCGAAGTGGAATTGTTTGGCGACATCATCAGCGTGAACGAAGTGGCGGCGGCAGCGGGGACGATTGCGTATGAGATTTTGTGCAATGTGAAGCGGGCGAAGCGGGTGTATTTGGGGGTGGTCTGAAAACGGATGATGGGGGATGGGCTGGTTTTCAGGCTGCCTATACGTTTGGATTTGCCAAAGGCAGCCTGAAAACCCATGTGGTGCATTCGCGTTTATCAGCCAAACATGGCACAATGCGCTGTTTTTTCAGGCTGCCGCTGTTTAGAACCCAAATAGGCAGCCTGAAACCCATTCCAAAGGATAAAACCATGCTTAAACACTCATTTCTTGCCCTTGCCGTGCTCACCTTGCTTGCCGCGTGCGCAGGCGATGGCGGCTCCAAAAATCCCGCGATGAAAGCGCAGGGAAGCTGGAAAGAAATCGGCAAAATCAACGATGGCAATATAGACGTTTCCTACGACACAGGCAGCCTGAAACGGCAAGGCAACAGCGCATCGCTTACCGACCGCAAATATGTGCACAAGCCCAGCAAGGAGAACTATCGCAATACGCCCGAATACAAATACGCCATCAGCCAATGGGCGTTTCAATGCGACACGCGCAATTTCCGCATCACCCAAGCGCAGTTTTTCAACGACAAAGGCGCATCACTCGCCAAGCATCAATATTCCGCCAGCCAAACACGCTACGAAACCGCGCTGCCCGACACCCCCGCCGCCAGTTTGTTAAACATCGCCTGTGCCCCGCAAACGGCAGCCAAGTAGTCAAACAAAATAAAGCAAGCCTGAAACCTTTGCTAAGCACGCAACCGATGGAGCGTCGGCGGCTCGCCGACATCTTGCAAACCAATGAAAGCATAGTTGAATACAACCATTTGGCGACGAACCGTCGCCGTTCCATTTTAGATTTCAGGCTGCCTTTGCCATCCCCTAATCCTATCCACATGAGAACCACCATGCCCGACCTAATCGTTTACAACACCCTAACCCGCCAAAAAGAACCTTTCGCCCCGCTCAACCCGCAAAACGTGCGGATGTATGTGTGCGGCATGACCGTGTATGACTACTGCCACTTGGGGCACGCCCGCGTGCTGGTGGTGTTTGACATGATTGCCCGCTGGCTGCGCCAACATGGCTACCCGCTGACTTACGTGCGCAACATCACCGACATCGACGACAAAATCATCGCCCGCGCCAACGAACGCGGCATCAGCATCCACGCGCTCACGCAAGAATTTATCGCCGCCATGAACGAAGATTCCGAGGCGCTCGGCGTGCAACGCCCCGATGTAGAACCCAAAGCCACCGAACATATCGCCCAAATGATAGCCATGATTGAGCAACTGATTGCCAACGGCAAAGCCTACGCCGCCGCCAACGGCGATGTGTACTACGCCGTGCGCGAGTTCCCCGCCTATGGGCAGCTATCGGGCAAATCGCTGGACGACCTACGCGCAGGCGAGCGCGTGGAAGTGGATGGCTTCAAGCGCGACCCCTTGGATTTTGTGTTGTGGAAAGCCGCCAAGCCCGAAGAGCCGCATTGGCAAAGCCCTTGGGGCAACGGACGACCCGGCTGGCACATTGAATGCTCCGCGATGGGCGGCGAACTGTTTGGCGACACATTTGACATCCACGGCGGCGGCGCAGACTTGCAATTTCCCCACCACGAAAACGAAATCGCCCAAAGCTGCGGCGCACACCACGGCATCAGCGGCGAACACGCGCCCCACGCCGCGCACAAAATGATTGATAGCCATGTGAAATACTGGTTGCACAACGGCTTTATCCGCGTGGACAACGAAAAAATGTCCAAATCGCTGGGCAATTTTTTCACCATCCGCGACGTGCTGAAAAAATACGATGCCGAAGTGGTGCGCTTTTTCATTCTCCGCGCCCACTACCGCAGCCCGCTCAACTACTCCGATGCCCATTTAGACGATGCCAAACACTCGCTCACCAGCTTGTATAACGCCTTGGGCAACGTCGCCCCCGCGCCATTCGCATTAAGCGAACACGCCAACGACTACACCCGCCGCTTCTACGCCGCGATGGACGACGATTTTGACACCGTAAAAGCCGTTGCCGTGTTGTTTGAGCTGGCAAAAGAAATCAACAAAACCCAATCCGCCGAGCTTTCAGGCTGCCTAAAAGCCTTGGCAGGCGTACTCGGCTTGCTGCAACGCGCGCCCAACGAATTTTTGCAAAGCAGCGCAGCAGACAACGGCTTATCAGCAGACGCGATTGAAGCCCTGATTGCCCAACGCAACCTAGCCCGCGCCAACAAAAACTGGGCAGAATCCGACCGCATCCGCGATGAACTCGCCGCGCAAGGCATCATCTTGCGCGATGCAGGCGGCGAAACCACTTGGACGCGCGAATAGGGTAGGGTGGCAATGGCGTGAACCGAACCGCTTTTGTGCCATTACCCATCACACGCAATACGCCATAAAGGCAGCCTGAAACGGATGATGCGGTTTCAGGCTGCCTTTGGTGTTGTGGGTGGCAAAGCGGTGGGAGAATTTCAGCTTATGCTGTGGCGTGGCGATGGCTTGTTACCAGATGGTTGGTATAAGATATTTCAGGCTAAAACCTTTGCAAAACCTGTAACCGATGGAGCGTCGGCGGTTCGCCGACATCTTGGTAAATTAGTAGCGCAATGTTTGAAGTGTTGGCGACGAGCCGTCGCCGCTCCATTTTAGATTTTCAACCTTGCGTGTTGCGCTTCGGTATAACCATTTAGCTCTGCATAAGTTCGCATAGCTAAATCAAAGATTTAGATGCTTACTTATACCCAAATCAAAGATTTAGATGCTTACTTATACCCAAATCAAAGATTTGGATAAATGGATAAGGCTGCTGTTAGGGTTTTGCAAAGGTTTCAGGCTGCCTGAACAATCCAAGGCAGCCTGAAATGTCTTATTGCGGGTAAAACGTGAATGCTTGATTATTTCGCCGCCGTAGCCGCAGCCGATGCTTCCGCCGCTTGCTCAGGCATAGAAGATTTGAACCATTTTTGGTAAATCTTATCAAACGTGCCATCTGCTTTCACTTGCGCTATGCCTGCATTGAGTTTTTTGAGCAATTCAGGCTTGCCTTTGGCAACCGCCAGCGCGTAATAATCTTTGGGCCATGATGGGTCAATAATCACGCGCAATTTTTGGTTTTTGTAGTTATTGGCGTAATAAGTGAGCGGCGCGGCATCAGAAAATGCAGCATCCACTTCTTTACGCATTACCTGCTGCACCGCAGCCCATACGCTGGTATTGTGTACAATAGAGCCGTTGCCTGCTTGTATCTGCGATACCATATCTTCGCCCACGGAGTCTTCTACGATGGCAATTTTTTTGCCTTTTAAATCGTTGACTGTTGTGATGGTGCTGCCTTCGGGTACCAATAATGCCTGTGAGCTTTCAAAGTGCGAATTGGTAAAATCCACCAAGGCTCTACGCTCATCCGTAATAGAAATCGCCGATACCGCCATATCCGCCCCTTTGCCCAAGTCTTCCAGCATACCTGTGAACTCATGCGGAATAAAATTGGGACGGAAGCCTTGTTTGTCGCCAATGGCGGTAACAATATCAATACCAAAGCCAGAAGGGCGGTTATCCGCATCCGCCATCACAAACGGGGCGATGCCGTTGATGTCAAAGTAAACGTTATACACAGGGCGGTTATCGGTGATGGCGACATCAGATGCCACTTTGGGCTCAGCAACTTTTTTCACTTCGGATTGCCCGCAGCCAAACAATGCTAATGTGGCAACCAAGGGAATTAAACGTGTCATTTTCATAATTTGTCTTTCGCGTTTTCAGGCTGCATCAGATTATTTGCGCAGGCTAATCACAATCGCTGCGCTGCGGTTGCGCCAAGTAATCGGAATCACAAACGAACGGTCTTTGCGTGGCAACAAGATTTCATCGGGCGCACCGCGCAACACGATGGGCACGGAGATTTCAAATTCTTCGCCAAATTCGCTGCGGGCATTGCCTGCAATGGTGTTCGCCACTTCGCCCACCAAATCCACCATTAAGGCTTCGCTGGTGTCTTTTTCGCCGATGAGCACCAGCAGGCGTTCCAGCAATTCTTTGGGGGCGGTGAAATACACCACGCCTTGATTTTTGCCTGAAATGGCAATCACGCCCGTGAAATCTTTGGCAGATGGGATTTTGTTTTCAATCAAATAGGGCGTGCCCACCACCAATTCTTCGCCTGCAATCATTTGCGCAAAGTATTTTTGCACGCCGTCCAAAAAGACTTGTAATTTTTCTTCTTTCATAATCAATTCCTTGGGTTTAAAAAATGGGTTTCAGGCTGCCTTGCCTTATCGGATAAGGCAGCCTGAAAAAGGGTTAGTCTTCCAACATCTCGTTTAATGCTTGGAACAATTCTTCATCCGAAAAGGGTTTATAAAGAAAGCCGCGCGCGCCCAGTTGCAAGGCTTTGATGCCTGTTGCTTTATCGGAAAGGGCGGAAACCACGAGAATATTGGCGTTTTCATCTAGGCTGGTCAGTTGATAAATGCACTCCAATCCGTCCATTTTTGGCATGGTTAAATCCATGGTAACCACATCGGGGCGGTACTGGCGGTAGAGCGCAATGGCTTCTTCGCCGTTGGCAGCGGAAGCGACCACTTCAAAATCCATTGCGCCCGAGCCGCGCGAAATGCGGTTGCGGATAACGTTGGAGTCATCAACAATCATGATGCGTTTAGGCATAAAATCAAATCCTTATCTTAACTTTGGCAGCGTGAAGCTGAATCGAGTGTAGCCATGCAAGCGGCTGGCAACGTTTACTGTGCCGCCCAGCGATACGATGCGGTCTTTAATAATATCCAAGCCCACGCCGCGCCCTGCGTCTTCGGTGCTATTTTTGGCGGTAGAGAACCCTGGGCTAAACAACAAGGAAACCAGCGCGCGTTTATCCAGCTTGGTGGCTTCTTCGGCGGTGTATTTGCCCAATGCCACCGCTTTTTGCGCAATGGCAGCGTAATCAATGCCGTTGCCATCGTCTTCAAAGGTTAGCAAGAATTTATCGCCTTGGTCTTGCAGGCTCATGTGCACGTGTCCGATGGGCAATTTACCGCGGTGGTTACGCACTTCTGGCGTTTCAATGCCATGCACCACCGAGTTGCGCAAAAGTTGAATCGCCACTTCGTTTACGATGCCATCTACTTTGCTGTTGCCCGTGCTTTCCACACCGCTGTATGTAAACGCCGCTTGTTTATGGTTGCGCGCGGCAATGTCGGCAATAAAATTGGCATAGCGGGCATTCGGATTTTGCGACGCGGTGGTTTGCCCTGTTTCGCTGATAATCACAGGCGCACCGCCGCCAATTTTGGTGAGCAAGTCTTCAATGGTGTGGTTCAAACGAATCAACTCTTCCAATTGCACCGCCAAGCCTAGGAAGTTTTCGCCCGATAGCTTGGGCATTTGTTTCAAGCGGTTCAGGCTGGCTTCAAGGTTTTCCGCCATGGTGGTAAAGCTGCCTAGTTTCAAGGCAGAAGATTCGCCTTTCATACTGTGCACTTCGCGGTAGATGGCGTTTACTTTTTCGTGCAGCGAGCTGCTGTTGTCGCTTTGCGATTTCAAAATGCTGTTGATGCTTTGAATGTGCTGGTTGGTGTTGTCAATAAAGTCGTTTAACAAGGTGCGGTCGGCTTGCAAAATATTGCTCAGCATTTCCAGTTGAACATCGTTTTGTTCGCGTTCTTGCTCGATTTTTTGTTCCAACAGCACGGCGTTGGTTACATCGGATACGTTCACCAACACGCGGGTAATGTCTTTGCCTTGATATACGCGGTGGAAATTGAAATCCAGATAGCGTTCTTTCTCGTCAATTTTCACTTTTTGGCGCACCAAGGGGTTCAAAGAAGCAATCAAACGTTCTTTGGTGCGCGGGTTGTAGAGCTGCCCCACGAAGTCGTTGGTGGTGTTCAAGTCGGTTACGTTAATCAGGCTGCTTAATACATCCAGCAAGTTTTTGCCGCCCACGTTTTTTTGTCCAATCAGGCTTTCAAGCTGCTTGGAGTATTGCGAACCGATGGTTAAGTCTCTATCCAGCAGGAACAAACCTGTGGTTACGGTGTCCATAATCTCGGTGGTTTCTTTGCGGGCATCGTCGGCAATTTTATCGGCGGTGAGCAATTTGCGGATGAAGTAGAACAAGAACAGGGCAAGATACAACACCGCACCCACGATACCAAAAATCTCTACGTTTCTTAATTGGTTGGTACGCTCTTCCAATCTGGCACGTTTATTTGCCAGCAAGAAATTGGAGATTTCGGTGAAGCGGACGTTGTTGTTTTGCAGACCCAATAGTGCGGTGCTGAGCAGTGAACCATCAGCGGCAGGGTCGTTGGCGCTTTTGATGTAGGCATCTAAGGCGGGTTTGGTGTCTTTCCACTTTTTAACCATCTCTGCCATCAATTTCTTTTTCACGCCTTTATTGGACGCATCCACTAAATATTGTTTGCCATCAATGGAAATATAATCGCCACCTGCGGCATTGGCTCTTAGGGAACGCGAGAAGATGTCTTGCGATTCTTTTGTGTGTTTTAATGCGCCTTGAACCAAGGGGCTTTGCGGATCTTGGTGGGTGTTGAGTTTCAGAAGCTGAACGTTTTCCAGCAATTCGCCATACGCATTGGACATTTCGGCGATAACGTAACTTTGAACGGAGTCTTCTTTAATTTCGCTGGAAATATTGTTGGCATAAATCAACAGCCCTGCTAGTAATACAACGAAGATACCAATGGAGATAATCATTCCTTGATACCGACTTAAACCAGCGTAATCGGTTTGGGGTGCGGTGTTGTCGCTCATAGATTTTCCTTTAATAGAACTGTTTTCAGGCTGCCGATTGCAGGCGGGATAATTTGGGGATGGGCGGGATATTAGCAGTAGCGTAGCGTAAACAAGCTACCATTTTGATTTATCAAAAGTTTGCAAATTATTACAAAAAACCTTGCGGGAAACAAGCTAGGCAATGGTTAGCCGTTGAAATATCTCAGGCTTTAAATTGGACAAATATAATGCAAGCAAAATCCGTGCATATTTTTGTAAAGATTGGGGGTGGGCGCGGGCTGTTATAATTTTGCTTTTGTTTATGGGATTGGACGATGATGGACAATGCAGGGCTAGATAGTTGGCAGGATGGGCGTTGGCAAGGCGCGGTGCAGATGGCATCGCTCAACTGTTGCCCGCGCCCTGCTGGGGAAAGGGTGAGCTTGGTGGTGTTGCACAATATTTCGTTGCCGCCGTTTGAATATGGCACGGGGGCGGTGCAAAAATTGTTTACCAACCAGATTCAGGCTGCCGAGCATCCGTTTTTTTCGCTGCTGACGGATTTGCGCGTGTCCAGCCATTTTTTTGTGGAGCGGACGGGGGCGGTGGTGCAGTTTGTGTCGTGCGATGAGATTGCGTATCACGCAGGGGTGTCGGCGTTTCACGGGCGGGAGAAGTGCAATGCGTTTTCTATTGGCATTGAGTTGGAAGGATGCGATTTTGAGCCGTTTGCGGCGGCGCAATATGCGGCTTTGGCGCGGCTGCTGCGGGCGATTGGGGCGCGCTATCCGGTTGAAGCGATTACGGGGCATCAGGATATTGCGCCGAGCCGTAAGAGCGACCCAGGGCATTTTTTTGATTGGGATGCGCTGCTGGCGATGGGGTTGGTGGTGGATAGGAATGGGTAGGTTTCAGGCTGCCTGTTGTGTTGTGGCAGCCTGAAAATAAGTGGCGGCGGTTAAACGTTGGTTTGCGCGTGGTGGTTGAAATAGGATGTAAGGCTGCCTGAAATCTTTGCAAAACCCCTAACAGCAGACTGAAAAACAAGAAATGACGTCATTCCCGCGTAGGCGGGAATCTTGTTTGATATTCAAAAATCTGTGTAAAAACAAACCATTGTGTAAATTTAACCAAGATTCCCGCCTACGCGGGAATGACGGAGAATTGACTATTTCTTGTTGTGTTTTGGGTTTTGCAAAGGTTTCAGGCAGCCTTGGCTTAATCAATCCTGCAAACTCAATTCAACGTGCGCGGTTTCCGCTGCGTCATACGCTTCCACGATTTTTTGCACCAGCGGGTGTCGCACCACGTCTTCGCTGGTAAACGTGTGAAAATACAAGCCGTCCACGTCGCGCAGTTTTTCTTTGGCATCGCGCAGACCTGATTTGATGTTGCGCGGCAAATCTACTTGGCTTAAATCGCCCGTAATCACGGCTTTTGCGCCAAAGCCGATGCGGGTTAGAAACATTTTCATCTGCTCGGGCGTGGTGTTTTGTGCTTCGTCCAAAATCACATACGCGCCGTTGAGCGTGCGCCCGCGCATATAGGCGAGCGGGGCGATTTCTATCAAGCCTTTTTCCATCAGCTTGGTTACGCGGTCAAAGCCCATCAGGTCATACAGCGCGTCATACAAGGGGCGCAGGTAGGGGTCAACTTTTTGCGCCAAATCTCCTGGTAAAAAGCCCAGCTTTTCGCCCGCTTCCACGGCGGGGCGCACCAGCACGATGCGTTCAATTTGGTGTTTTTCCATCGCGTCCACGGCGGCGGCCACGGCAAGATAGGTTTTGCCTGTGCCCGCAGGCCCTAGCCCGAATACGACATCGTGGTTGAGTAGGGCGCGGATGTAGCCGTTTTGGCGCGGGGTGCGCCCGCCGATGTTGCCGCGCTTGGTGTGAAAGTGGTAGGCGTGGTTGTCTTGCGATTGCGGGATGTGTTGCGCGTCGGCGGTTTTGGCTTCCACAGCGGCGAGTTGGATGTCTTCGGCGGTTAAATCGCGGCTTTGCGCGGTGTTGGCAAGGGCGAGCAGGGCGCGGCGGGCGGCGTGGGCGTTGTCGCCGATAAAGGTGAAATCGGCGAAGCGGCGGCTGGTGTGCACGGCTAGGGCTTTGCCCAGCGTGGCAAGGTTTTCGTCTAACGCGCCGCACAGGCGTTGCAGGGTGGTGTTGTCGATGTCGTCAAATTTGAGATGGACGGTGTGGGTCATGGGGTTTCCTTTGTTTGGCGTTTTGATGATTGGATTTTGCGCTTTTTTTGGGGTTGGGGAAAGGGTGGGGTTAGGCAGCCTGAAAAGGAGAAATAGGTTTTTTCAGGCTGCCTTTGTCTCACTCCTGCTCATGCAGCGGCAAATACACATCCAATATCGCTTGCCCGTATTTGGCGATTTTGGCATCGCCCAAGCCGTAGATGCGGGGCAGGTCGGCAAGGGTTTGCGGTTGTTGTTGGATGATTTCTTGCAGGGTTTTGTCGCCGCAAATCATGTAGGCGGGAATGTTTTCGCTGTGGGCTTGGTCTAGCCGCCATTGGCGCAGGGCTTGCCAGATGCGCTCTTCGCGTTCGGTGCGCAGCCATTGCGTTTTCAGGCTGCCTGATTGGGTGGCGGCTTTTTCGCGTTTGAGCGGGCGCAGCATCACGCTTTGCTCGCCTTTTAGGATGGGGCGGGCGGCGGGGGTGAGCATCAGGGCTTGGTGGTGGTTTACATCGGCGGTGATGATGTTTTGCCCGATGCATTGGCGGATGATGTTGCGCCAGTTTTTGTCGGTTAGCCCTGCGCCGATGCCGAAGGTGCTGAGCTGGTGGTGTTGGTTGCGGGTTATCCAGTCGTCTGCTTTGCCGCGCAATACGTTAATCACATAGCCTGCGGCGTATTGCTGCCCGACGCGGTAGATGCAGCTTAATAGTTTTTGCACCAGCTCGGTGGCATCAAAGCGGATGGGCGGGTGCTGGCAGTTGTCGCAGTTGCCGCAGGGTTGGCTTTCTTCGCCAAAGTGGCGCAACAGCAGCACGCGGCGGCATTCGGCGGTTTCGCAGATGTCAAACATGGCGTTGAGTTTTTGCAGTTCTATTTGTTTTTGCTGCTCGCTGACGGTGCTTTCTTGGATGCGCTCGCGCAGCAGCATTAGGTTGTTCATGCCGTAGCACAGCCAGCTGGTTGCGGGTAAGCCGTCGCGCCCTGCTCGTCCGCTTTCTTGGTAAAAGTGTTCAATGCTTTGCGGCATATCCAGATGGGCAACGTAGCGCACGTCGGGTTTGTCTATGCCCATGCCAAAGGCAACGGTGGCGACGATGATGATGTTTTCTTCGTGGGTGAAGCGGTGTTGGTTTTGGCTGCGGGTTTGGATGGGCAAGCCTGCGTGGTAGGGCAAAGCGTTGAGCCCGCTGTCGCATAGGTATTGGGCGATGTCTTCTACGCTTTTGCGGCTTAGGCAATAGACGATGCCGCTTTGCCCTGCGGCTTGTTTTTGGATGAAATCCAGCAGTTGTTTTTTGCCGTTTTGCCGTTCTATCACTTGATAATGGATGTTGGGGCGGTCGAAGCTGGATATAAATTCGGCGGCATCGGTCAGCTGCAAGTGGTGTTTGATGTCGGCGCGGGTTTGGGCATCGGCGGTGGCGGTGAGCGCGATGCGGGGGATGTGGGGATAGCGCGTGGCTAGGATGCTGAGCTGTTGGTATTCGGGGCGAAAGTCGTGCCCCCATTGGCTGACGCAATGGGCTTCGTCGATGGCAAATAGGCTGACGGCGGTGTGGTCTAGAAAGCGTAGGAATTTTTCGGTGGTGAGCCGTTCGGGGGAGACGTAGAGCAGTTTCAGGCTGCCTGTGTCGATGTCTTGGGCGATTTGGCGGATGGTGTCGGCGGGTGTGCCGCTGTGGACGGCGGCGGCGTGGATGCCTGCGGTGCGGGCGTTGGCGACTTGGTCGTCCATCAGGGCGATGAGCGGGGAGATGATGATGGCGACACCTTGTCGCATCAGGGCGGGGATTTGGTAGCACAGGGATTTGCCGCCACCTGTGGGCATCAGCACGAATGCGCTGTTGCCTTGGGCGATGGTGTCGATGATTTGGGCTTGGTTGCCGCGGAAGTTGGGGTAGCCGAAGGTGTCTTGTAGGATTTGTTGGGCGGGGGTCATGGAGTGGGGGTGTTTTTTGGGGATGGGGGATTTTAGCATTGTGGCAGGCTGAAACGGAGTTCAGCGAAGCTAAAAGAACGTTGGCTGTGCTTCGTTTGATGTTTGTGATGCATTGTTCGGCTGGACGTAGGGGAATGGGCAGCAGCATTAAACAGTTGTGAAGCGTTAGGCAGCCTGAAAGGCAATCTATCCTGCAAGCCCGTAGCAACTGGTTTGCCCACCACAATTTGTTTGATGGGGTTGGTGGGCAGCTGCCGGGGGAATGATTTTCAGGCTGCCTGTTGGGGTGGCGCGAATGGTTGAGCTACGGTGGGGTGCAAGGACTTGCCCCTGCTCGTGGTAGGCGGCGAAACGCCTGCTCTGGCAAAAACTGGGCGAAGCTAAAAGGCAGCCTGAAATGGGGCGGGGTGTTGGGGACGGTGTGCGCGGCAAGCTGCACACACTACGAATGTTTGTTTTCAGGCTGCCTATTTATCTGGCGGGATAGGATAGGATAGGTGGGGATATGGGGTAGTTTGTCTTGTGGCTTGGGACCTGTGATGCAGTGTCGCCAGATTGTCCAGAAGTGTGCGCCGTGGTGGGCGTGTTGGGGGAGTTGTGTCCACGGGGTTTGCGGGTGTTGGTGGTGGGCTAGGTGGTAGTGATAGTTGAGAAAAAACAGGCGGATAGGCTTGGGGACGATGAGATTCCATGCGCCGTTTTTGGTATCCAGCGGGGAGAAGGCGTGGTCGGTGTATTGTAGGGTGCTCCATTGCCAGCCGAAGGCGGCGTAGCACAGTAGCCATGATTGCCATGTTAAATCCAGTAGCGCAAATAGGGCAGCCTGAAAGGCGATGGCGCTCCACACTTCGGCTTTGGCGGCAAGGGGCAGGCGGTTGAGTGCGCTGATGTAGTTTTCTGCACCTGTTTGTTCGCCGCCTTGTTTGCCAAATAGTTGGCGGATGGTGTCGGGGATAAAACGCGGGGTAAGGGAAAAGGCGATGGCGCCGATGGTGGCGGTGAGCCAGTAGATGCCTGTGTAGATGGCGTACCATTGGGCGTATTTGAGCCAGCGGATGTCTTGGGGGTGGAGTATGTCAAATTGTTCGGATGGTCTGCGGTTGTTTTGGTGGTGCACGAGATGGAAGGTTTTTTGCAGGGTGTAGCCTGTGGGAAACCAAAGGGCGGTGTAGCGTCCTGCCCATTGGTTGAGCATTGGGTTGGCGGAAAAGATGCCGTGCACGCTTTCGTGGAGCAGGGAGAATAGGGTGTTGTTGCTGAGCGAGAATAGGATGGCGGCGGGCAGGGCGAGATACCATGCGGCGTGGGCGGCGGTGTGGAGTGTGAATAGGTTGGTTAGGCTGGCGGCGAGTAGGATGGTGAGATTAAGGCGGGTGGGGGGCATGGGTTTCCTTTTGGGATGGGGGTGGATGGGGGCAGACTGCATTTTCTAGGGAGACAAAGGCAGTCTGAAAAAAGGGTTGGTTGCGCTTTGATTTAATGTTAGTGATGCGTTTCAGGCTGCCTTTTGGGATTGCGTTGATTAGGCAGCCTGAAACGCATCACGCGGCTTATTCTGAACGCCCATCGGCTTGGGAGAGCCAATCCAGCAGACGTGGGTCGGATTGTTCTAGCAGGTCGGCGGGTTCGGGTGGTTGCTTGGCTAGGGTGTAGCGTTGGCTGCTTTTTAGGCTGGTCCAGTGGTCTTGCTGTAGTTTGGGCGTTGCGCCGTTTTCTTCTTCAAAGATGGGGATGTAGCCTGTGGCTTTGATTTTGCGGGTGGGAAAGTTGATGCTGATGGCGGTGCCGTAGCCGCCGTTGCGCATATAGCTGCTGGAATCTGCGCCGATAAGTTGGAATGCGCTGCCTTGCAGTCGGTAGGCGTAGGTTTGGCTGCTGACGCTGTATGAGCCGCAGGAGAGCCAGTAGTTTAGGCGGATGGTGAGCACTTGGTTTTTGATGGTTAGGCTGTCGTCTGCAAGCGGGTCTTCTAGGCAGGGGGTGTCGCGGCTGTGTTCGCTGGGCAGCCATGTGGCGCGGACGGCGGGTTGGTAGCCGTTTGCGCGGGCGAGTAATACGGTGAGACGGCGGGGGTTAAGGTTGAGCCGTTTTGCGCCGAGATTTTCGTTTTTGATGATTTTGCGCGGGTTTTGTTGTTGTTCAATGACGACTTTGTCGGCGCGCCCATCGCCGTTTAGGTCGCCGCTGGCTTGTTGGATGGTTTTCCATGCGGGGGCGGCAAGGGCTAGGCTGGGGAGTAGGGCTAGGGCGATAAGGGTGGGTTTCATGTTGGGTTTCCTTGTGAACAGGGGTGGGGGGTGGGAGTAGGCAGCTTGAAAATGTGTTTGGGCGGTAGGGCGCAACCTCCCCACCATCCGCGTTTTCAGGCTGCCTATATCATTGCGGCATCAATATACGGCACGCGCTCATCCAGCGTATAGGGCTGCGGGTCAAATTGCACGCTAAAAAGCTGCCCGCCGCTGGGGATGCTGGCGTAATCGGCAAGGGCGGCGCGCAGCGGGTGGCGTTCGTGGAATGCGCCGATAAGATAATGCAGCCCTGTGCCGTAGCTGGCGCGGTAGGCTTGGCGCAGCAGGGCGCGGAACACAGCCAAATCGTCGTGTTGCACGGCGATTAGCGACAGGTAGGCGTATTTTAGGGCATCGCCTGCGGCGGGCAGCGGCGCAAGCGGGGTGATGCGGGATAGGGCGTTGTAAACAGGGCGCAGCCATCGCCATGCGCCGTGGTAGGCATCAACGTGGATTTGGCGAAACGCGCTTTGCTGCCACAGGGCAAGCGTGCCAACGATGGTGCCGCTGGCTTCGGCGATAAAGATGTTTTCAGGCTGCATTCCGCGCAGCCGCCCGTTGTTTAAATCGCTTTCGTGGGAAATGGGGGCGAATTGGTAGCGGGCGTTTTCGCGGTTTAAAAAGGTGACAATATTTGCCCAATCGGCGGCGGTGGCGCGGCGGATGGCGATGGGATGCGGCGCGGCGATGGCGGGCTTTTGCCAGCCCAGCAGGATGAGCGGGGTGTGTATCGCGCCTTGCGGATGATAGGGCGGCAAGCCTGCGCGTTGGGCGGCGATGGTGGCAAGCGCGGCGCGGTTGTCTTGCAATATCATGCTGGTGTACACAGGCGCGGGGTTGGCGGCGTGGCGTTGGCGCAGAAATTGATAGGCGCGGCGCAGGTGGATGCTGTTGCGGTAGGCGGTTTGCACGCGCAAATCGGCAAGGTAAACAATGCTTTGCGCTTGCCCATTGATGTAGGCGGGCAAACGATAGCGCGCGCCCACGCCTGCCAACGCGCCTGTTTGGCGGTCGCGCCCGATAAACACTTCCGCGCTCTGCCCCAGCACGCGGCACGCGGCAAAATAGGATGGCTCGCGGCGAAAGGACAGCGTGAACCCGCCTTGCTGCATGGGGTTGTCGCGCAAGAGTTGGCGCAAATCGGCATCGTCAAGGGCGGTGGCAGCCTGAAAATCAACTTGGGGCATGATGGGGCGGTTGGGGGTGCAAAATGGGTATAATTGTACGCGCAAACTCGTTTTCAGGCTGCCTATCATGTTTTCCACGCTCAAATCCATTTGGCAAGGCTTAACCCAAAAGGGCACGGTCTTCCCCCATCAGCTCGCGTTTACCCTGCTTATCCCGCTGCGCAATCTTGCCCTATCGCCGCGTCAAGTGGTGGCACGGCTGCATTTGTCGCCACAACATCGCGTGCTGGAAGTGGGCTGCGGTGCGGGTTATTTCAGCCCTGCGCTGGCGCAAGCGGTGCTGCAAGGGGAGCTGGTGTTGGCAGATATTCAGCCTGAAATGCTTGCCTACGCGCAAAAGCGGCTGGCAAAACGCGGCATCGGCAATGCGCAGTATTATCTATGCCACGGCACGCGGTTTGACTTCCCCAGCCGCAGCTTTGACCGCATCGTGTTGATTACCGTGCTGGGCGAAGTTGCCGACCAAGCTGCCTATTTGCAAGAGTTCCATCGTCTGATGCGCCCCAATGGCATCGTGTCCATTTCCGAAACCGCAGGCGACCCCGACAAACTCTCCCGCGCCCAACTGACCGCGCTGATGCAAGCGCATCGGTTTGTGTTACAGCAAAGCTATGGCACGGAGCGCAATTACACGATGAATTTTCAGGCTGCCTAAACAGCCGTTAAACCAAACCATTCACCAAAAAAGGAACACCCCATGTCGCTCAAAAACCATTGGTACATCGCCACCACCGAAGCCGCCGCCCGCAAAAAGCCCCAAGCCGTGCAACTATTCGGGCAGCACTATGTGGTCTTTCACACGCAAAACAACCAATACGCCGCACTGCTAGACTGCTGCCCGCACCGCAACGTCCCCCTATCGGGCGGCAAAACCGCCAACGGCAACATCCAATGCCCCTACCACGGCTGGCAATTTGACGGCGCAGGCAAGCTCGCCCACATCCCCGCCACGCCAAGCTGCTGCCACGACGTGCGCATCCCCACCGCCCACGCCATCGCCCAAGACGGCTACGTTTGGCTGTGCATCGGCGAGCCTGTAAACGAAAAACCCCTGCCCTTCCCGCACCACAACGAAGCAGGCTGGACAACATTCCGCATGAACAAACACTTCCACGCCCCCGTTGCCCAATGCCTAGAAAACTTCCTAGACTGCCCGCACGCCGTGTATGTGCATCGCGGGCTGTTCCGCAGCCCCACCCGACAAGCCATGCAAGCCGAATTGCGCTATCTGGCAGACGGCGCAGAAGTGGAATACCACGGCGAGCCACGCCAAAAAAGCGTGGTGTGGGACACCCTGCAAAACCGCCACACCCAAATGCGCCACACCGACCGCTTCATCGCCCCCAACACATCGCGCGTGGACTACATCTTCTCCGACAGCAAACACTACATCATCACATCATCCTGCACCCCCATCAACGAGCGCGAAACCCAAGTCCACACCGTCATCAGCTACAAATACGGCAAACTCGCCCCGCTGATTCGCCTGTTTTTCCAGCCCCTATCGCACATCATCATCGGGCAAGACATCCGCATGCTCAAACGCCAACACGACACCATCCAGCGCTTCGGCGGCAAACCCCGCTTCTACCGCAGCCAAGCCGACCTGCTGCTGCCCGCCATAGAAGCATGGCGCAAAGCCCTAGACGAAAACACCGCCCCGCCCGAAGCAGGCAAAAGCGAAATGCGCGAGTTGTTTTTGTAGATGGCGGTTTCAGGCTGCCTTAGCTTTCAGGCTGCCTTTTAGCCTTCTTTATTTTTCGCCAGAGCAGGCGTTTCGCCGCCTACCACGAGCAGGGGCAAGCCCCTGCACCCCACCGTAGCCCCACCATTCGCGCCACCCCAACAGGCAGCCTGAAAATCATCCCCTCAGCAACTGCCCACCAACCCCATCAAACAAATTGTGGTGGGCAAACCAGTTGCCCACCCTACGGGCTTGCAGGATAGATTGCCTTTCAGGCTGCCTAACGCTTCACTAATGTTTAATGCTGCTGCCCACTCCCCTACGTCCAGCCGAACAAAGCATCCTTTTTTCGGGAAAAAGCGTGCGCTTGTCCGACGACGCGCAAAGCGCGGCTAGTTCGCACGCGCCGAAAAAAGGATGCGCAGTGAGGGAAGTTTGGCGTAGCCAAGCCTGCACGTCGGGGTCGCCTTTCTTTTGCTTTGAACCTGTATTCATTGTCCGCACGAATAGATTTTGCGTCATAAAAGCATGGATACAAGGCGCAAAGCGCAGCAAGGTTGGACACCTTGCGAGCATTTGCAACGCCGTAGCCATGTTTTTAGGCCGCAAAAGCTGTCGTGTGGATGATGAATGCAGGTTCACACTTTGGCGAAGCAAAGAAAAGTAAGTGCCCCGCTGGCATGAAGCGCATGGTTAAAGCTACACCGCAAGCCAACTACAAAGCACCAACCCTTTTTCCAAACTCCCCAATCCTGTAAACAATAATAAAAGCAGCCTGCCCCCCACTTTCAGGCTGCCTTAACGCCCCATACACGCCATGACCCCCAACCGCCTGCTCGCCCTTATCACCCTGCTCACCGCCTGCGCCTTCCATTTCTGGCAAAACCACCACGCCCCGCACGGCGGTGCCATCGCCCTGCCCAAAAGCCTATGGCTCGGGCTCACGCTCTATTGCTGGATTTTGCAACCCCCGCTCATCATCCGCCGCAGCCATCTTCCCCGTGCTCAAAACGTATGGCGGCTATTTTGGGCATTGATGCTCGCCCGTGCCGCCGCCGAACTCTGGCTACTCTACGGCGTGCACCAATGGAAATACAGCTACGGCATCGCCCACGACCTATGCTCCGCCGCCCTGCTGCTTATCGGCGCACACTACGCCCAAAATCAGCCCCAAAGGCAGCCTGAAACCGAACGCAACCATCCCAACCCCACCCCGTTCGAAATCCGCCATATGCACACCATCGCCGCCATGTTTCTATGCGAAGCCCTGTTTGCCTACTACATCTCCCACTTCAACGCCCAGCATACCCACGCCCAGCTTTGGTTTATCAACTGGCAACACGAACACATCCCCAACCTGATTTTCACGCTCATCAGCGAAGCCATCCTGCTAAAATGGCTGCATCGCATAGACACATGGCTCAACCAACATGACTAACCCGCTCACCACCCACACCCAAACCCCGCAAAGCCTAAACGCCGCACAAATCGCCCAACTCTACACCCTATACCAAACCTACTATGGCGGCACATCCGCCCCACTATTCCAACGCGATTTGCAAGAAAAAGACCACATTCTAATCTTGCAAGACCACGCGCACATCATCGGCTTCACCACGCTCAAAATCATCCACGCCCAGCATCAGAACCAGCCCATCCGCGCCATCTTTTCAGGCGACACCATCATCCAGCACGACTACTGGGGCAGCCAAACCCTGCCGCTGGCATGGTGCGAACTTGTCGGCAAAATCCAAGCCCAGCAGCCGCATATCCCGCTGTATTGGCTGCTGATTGTCAAAGGCGACCGCACCTACCGCTATCTCAACGTGTTCAGCAAACACTACTACCCCAACCGCAAAATCCCCACCCCGCCCGAAATCCAAAGCCTGATAAACCAGCTTGCCCGCGACCGCTTTGGCGCGTATTACCAAGCCGAGCGCGGCATCGTGCACTACCCGCAATCGCAAGGGCATCTCAAAGCCCAATGGCACAACAGCGCGAGCAACCGCAACCCCGAAGCCAAATTTTTCGCTGAAAAAAATCCCCACTACCAACAAGGCGACGAACTCGTCTGCCTAACCCTGCTTGCCGCCGACAATCTCAAATCCTTTGCTCTGCGCGGGTTTTTGGCAGGGCAAGCGGTGGAACAACCATCAACATAATAGGCAGCCTGAAAACCCCATCCCCCTTTTCAGGCTGCCTTAACCCACCACTCCCACCCCCAAACAAACCATGACCCACAACTGGAAACACTACCCCCAAACATGGTACGCCATCGCCATCGCCCGCCAGCTCCAACCCAAGCAAATCCTATCGGGGCAACTGGGCGGCTGGCACTATGTGGTGTACCGCAGCGAATCAGGCAGCCTGAAAGCCGCCGATGCCTTCTGCCCGCACATGGGCGCGCACCTAAAAGGCGGCAGCGTGGTGCAAGAAGCCATCGTCTGCGGACTGCACGGCTGCCACATCATCCCGCAAAGCCAAGCGCAAGCCGCCGCCCCCGTTACCCAAGCCGTGCAACAAGGCTGCTGCCTTGCCACCCGCGCATGGCACGTTATGGAACGCTTTGGGCTGGTGTGGCTGCATCCGCCCACGCCGCAAGCCCCCGCCGTGCCACCGTTTAATATGCTTGGCGAGCAAGACTACCTATGGACGCACACCAGCCGCCTGATTCACGCCGATTGGCGCGCCATGATATGCAACGGCTTTGACATCTCCCATATGCAAACCGTGCACCAGCGGCAAATTGTCGGCGAGCCGCAGTTTTTCAGGCTGCCCGATAGCGGCGGCATCCCGCAAGGCTTTTATATGGACTACCAAAGCCGCGTGCTGGCAAACGGCGGCTGGTCAAGCGCAGTCATCCAAAAACTATCGGGCGGGACGCTTCAACTGCGCCACACTTGCATTGGCACCGCCGTGATGGTGCAAAGCACCGTGGGCGCGTTTCACACCGTGGGCATCTTCGCCACCCTGCCGCAAAACCCGCCCGACACCCCGCCCGAGCAACGCCAAACCCGCGCCTTTGCCGTCGTTGCCGTGCCCAAAGCCGCGCGCTACGCCTCCGCCCAGCTCATTGCCGCCCGCTTGTTATACATCGCCTTTTTGCGCAAAGATTTCAACGTGGTAGAACACATGAGAATGCGGCTAGACGGCGTGGCAGACGCAGGCGTGCAACAAGTGAGCGCGTTTCAATCGGCGTTGCCTGAAATACAGCCTGAGTTGTAAACCCGTTTTAGCTTCGCAACCCCGCTACGCTCCGCAAGCTGCCACAATATCCCCCGCCAGCGCACGGCTTGCCAGCAAGCCGTAGGAGCGCGGTTCGCCCTTTCAGGCTGTTTTGGCATCCGCCCCGCGTTTAGGCAGCCTGAAAACCCATAGCGCGGAGGTCGGGCATTGATGCCCGACATCAAAAATCCAAATCCAAGAAACACCATCGTAGGGTGGGCAACTCGTTGCCCACCAAAAACGCACAGAGTAAGCCGCTTTACCACGCAAGCAGTTTGATACCATTCACACAGCCCAACTACACATTTTCAGGCTGCCTTTTACCCCCAAGGCAGTCTGAAAACCAAACCACACCCCATGCAAAAATTCATCCTACTACGCGGCCACGAAGGCGCAGGCAAAACCACTTATGCCGTCCAACTCATCGCCCAATTCCAACGCCAATACCCGCAAGCCCAAATCGTATACATCGACAACGACCAAGCCCTAACCGACCCCCAAGGCAACTACCACTTCAACTTTGAACACTTCGCCGCTGCCCACCGCCAAAACCAAGCCCGCCAGCAAGACGCGCTGGCATACGGCAAAGCCCATCCCCAAGCCGATGTACTCATCATCAACGCCAATCCCAACCAAAAACGCAAAACCTGCGAAACCATGCTCACCGCCGCCCGCCACCACGGTTTTGCCACCGAAATCTACCGCCTGCACCACTTCTACCCCAATCTGCACGGCGTATCGCCCGAAGATGTAGCAAAAAGTTATCAGCGGCTCAACGATAACCCCGTGGATGGCGAAATCCACATCGGCAAAGTAGACGGAAAATCAACAAATTGCTATGATTAGGCAGCCTGAAAAACCAATAAACCCCTTAACCACACAATATCAAAAGGCGTACCATGCAGTCCCATAAACCCATCGTCTTTACCTACATTGAATCAACCCATCTTGAATCAGAAGAGGACAAACTCATGCGAAATCTCAACACCCTGATGCACCGCATTTTCATGGATATTGAAGGCGTAACCGACTCCGCGCTGGTGGACGGTGCGGCAGGCAAGCTGATGAAACACGAAGGCAACCACACCGATTTTGAAACCCTAACCCACGGCATCGTCGCCATCTACAACTTCAAAGCCCGCATCTCCCGCGCCCTGCAAACCAAAGAGCCGATGGAATATTTTTGGGTAACGCTGCAAAACCAACACCACATTTTCTACCCCATCCCCATGCGCCCGCATATGTTTATCTACATTGCCGTGGACAAAACCAGCACCATGCCCACCAACGTCATCACCAAGCTCAAACAGCTTACCCTGCCCACCGATTAAACCCAATCGGACGGCGCAATCCGTTTCAGGCTGCCTTATATCGCTCTAATATATATATTAGGCAGCCTGAAAACTTGAAAATCCACACCGCAGCCCCTAATTAAGACCGCACCATGAAATACAACCCATTCAAAAAAGGCAAAAAAATGACCGAAACCACCCAAACCCCCGAAGCAGAAAACCCAAACCTAGAAACCACCGAAACCACCGCCCAAACCGAGCCGCCCACCCTAGAATCCCTGCAAGAACGCATCGCCGAACTAGAAGGGCAGCTCAAAGACGAACAACTGCGCAGCTTGGCAAACGAGCAAAATCTCCGCCGCCGCCATCAAGAAGAAATCCAAGCCGCGCACAAATTTGCCGCGCAAAAATTCGCCGCCGAAATGCTCACCGTCAAAGATTATCTGGAAATGGCGTTGCAAGACCAAAGCGGCAATTTTGAAGCCATGAAAATGGGCGTAAGCATGACGTTGAACGAGCTGAACAAAGCCTTTGATGCCACCCAAATCAAAGAAATCCCATCCGAGCAAGGCAGCAAGCTAGACCCCCACCAACACCAAGCCATGCAAGAAATCGCCGCCCCCGAGCAAGAAGCGGGCACGATTGTCGGCACGCTCAAAAAAGGCTACACCCTGCACGAGCGCGTCTTGCGCCCCGCTATGGTAACCGTAGCCAAAGCCGCCTAATCCACCCCAAAGGCAGCCTGAAAACCAGCAAACCGCGTTTCAGGCTGCCTTTGCTATATCAATATCTCCCATCATTCAACCATAGCGAACCCGTTTCAGGCTGCCCCATTTCCGCAAATCCGTTATAATCCCAACATTTAGCGCATTAGGCGCATCACTCTATTCGCACGGAACAATAAAAATGAATATTTTTCTACTCATCATCCTATTGCTGGTTGTACTTATCATCGTTGTCGCCTACAACATGCACCAAGAAAACCAATATCGCCAAAAAATCCGCAGCCAATTTGGACACGCCGACAGCGATGCCCTGCTCAACGCCAGCCACCAATCCACCCGCGACGGGCAAACTTTCGCCGAAACAGGCAAACGCCTGCGCCGCAGCCCCGTTAAACCCGAAGCGCAAAACCCAGCCCCCGCCGAGTCAAACCCACCCGCGCCACAACCCAAGCAGCCTGAAAAAGCCCAAACCGAATTACCGCAAACCCAACCCCAAGCCAAACCCCAAACCCAGCCCACCGAAAAACCCGCCGCCAGACCAACTGCACAACCCACGCCACAACCCATTGGCAACGAAATCAGCGTAACCATCAACGCCCAACCCGAAATTCAGGCTGCCGAACCAGCAATCTCCATCAATTTAGAACCCACGCCACCCGCTGCCAACCCCAAAGCCAACCCCAATCAATCCGAACTCCAATTTGACCGCGCCGAACAACAAACCAAGCGCGAAACCCCCTTTGCCCAAATCATCAACAGCGTAACCAACGTCGCCGCCCCCGCCAACGAAACCCGCAAACCACTCGTCTCGCTCGCCAGCCTAGAAAACAGCGATTTGCAATGGTTTGACAAACGCTTTGACTACATGAGCTACATCGCCCTATACGAACCCAAAGAACTCAACGTCATCCCCCGCCTATCAGGCAGCCACCGCTTCCAAATCATCGGCTGCACCCTAGACGGACGCTTCCAAGCCGCCGAGCCCATCCCCGGCGTTGCCTACCAAGCCTTTGTGATTGGATTGCAAGCCATCAGCCGCAGCGGGCTAGCCAGCGAAGAAGAGCTAGAACACTTCGCCCAACAATCCCGCCAATTCGCCGAAAAAATGAACGGCATCGCCAGCACCACCCACACAGGCGACTTCCTAGAAGCCGCGCGCCCGCTGGACGAACTCTGTGCCCGCGTGGACCAAACCATCGCCATCCACCTTGTTGCCCGCTCCAACGTATCAGGCAACGAACTGCGCCACACCGTAGAAAAAGCAGGCTTCATGCTGATGCACGACGGCACATTCGCCTACCTTGGCAGCGACGGCGACCCCAAATACACCATCGCTGCCCTAGACGGCAGCGTGTTCACCGAAGCCCTGCTCAGCAACCAACCCTACAAAGGGTTCAGCATGCTGTTTGACATCACCCGCGTCCCCAATGCCGAAGAAGACTTCAACGAATTTATGAACATCGCCGTCAAACTATCCAGCGAACTCGGTCTAGACCTTGTGGACGACCAAATCCGCCAACTCTCCACCGACTGGCTCAGAGAAGTCCGCGCCTATGTCGGCGCACGCCAAATCGAAATGCGCCGCGTCGGCATAGAACCCAACAGTCCCCTAGCCAAGCGCGTATTCGCCTAAACAAAAACCGTATCCCAATCGCATGGATACGGTTTTTTGCTTGCGGAATGATTTTCAGGCTGCCTATATGTTGATTTAAGCAGAGTAAAGGCAATCTGAAAGCACAAAATAAAGCGGCAACAGCTCATCGCCCAATGCAAGCCATCCACTAACTACCCATCCATCCCAAAAGCAGCCTGAAAGCCCCTTAACCCCATTTCAGGCTGCCCAGTTAAACCATGCAGCA
>NZ_JAUMZV010000073.1 GCF_030527935.1 Kingella sp. (in: b-proteobacteria) | reverse complement strand
AGGGGAAATTCTAACTTAATGTGAATTTCCTGAGTTATCTAGGACAGCCCCAAATAAAATCGCGGATACAAGGCAAAAAGCGCAGTAAGGTTGGACACCTTGCGAGCATTTTTAACGCAGTAGCCACGTTTTTAGGGCATAAAAGATGTCTATGGAAATAGTGAATACAGGTTCTTAACACGACTAATCTGGCTTACGGCTGATAAGTCGGCAACACGCCCAGCGGAAGCAGTTGCCACACATAGCCTGTGGCGTTGTGCCGCCCTGCCAGTTGCCCCGCTTCGTCGCCGTAGCCCCAAAAATAATCCACGCGCACCGCGCCTTTAATCGCGCTGCCTGTGTCTTGGGCAACAATCAGGCGGTTTAGCCCTGCGTTGGCGTTGGCAGGATGCGATGTTGCCAAGAAAAGCGGCGCGCCCAGCGTGATGTGATGCTTGTCCACCGCGCCCGAATAGCCGCCTGTGAGCGGCACGCCCAACGCGCCCACAGGGCCTTGGTCGCCCGTGCCATCCAGCACTTTAAAAAACACATAACTGGGGTTTTGCCCCAGCACTTCGGCAAGGCGATTGGGGTTTTTGCCCATCCACGATTTGATGTTTTGCATGGATGTTTGCGCCAGCGGCAAATAGCCGCGCGTGGACATATATTGTCCAATGGAAACATAGGGATATTCGTTTTTATCGGCAAAGCCTAGGCGCACAAAATTGCCCGATGGCGTGCGCAATCTGCCCGAGCCTTGAATGTGCATGAAAAACAGTTCTACGGGGTCGTTGGCGTAGCCCAAGATGGGTGCGCGTCCGTTGAGTGCGCCTGCGTTGATTTGGGCGCGGGTGAAATAGGGCACAAATTGGTTGCCGACAAATCGCCCTTTGAGCGCGGTGGTGCGGGCGGTGATGGGGAATTGGGCAAGGTTGGCGATGTATGCGCCGTTGCTTTGAATCACGCCGCGATTGTTGCCTGCGGGGGCAACGCGCACGCTGGCTTTGCTGTTGCGTAAATTTGCTGGCAAGGGGATGGAGACGAAATCGCTGGGGATGCCATAGATGGGGAAGCGGGCTGCGCTGGTGTTGCGCGTGTCGCCGTGCAGCACGGGTTCGTAGTAGCCTGTAATTTTGCCGCTGGCTTGTCCTTTTTCGCTCACTTGCCACGGCGTAAAGTTTTGTTCAAAAAAGGCTTTAGCGGCGGCGGTGGTGCGTGCGGTTTGGTTGGCGCGGGCGCAGGTGTATTGCCATTTGGCTTGGTTCGCCAGTTTCAGGCAGCTTTTTTGGAAGGCGGCTAGGCTTTCGCCAAAGCTCTGCTCGTTCCATTGCGGCAATTCTTGAAACGATACGGCGCGATAGGTCGCGCTGCTGCCTGTGGGTTGCAAGGTTGTGCCGCGTGATACGGCGTTGCCTGCGGCAAGGTTTGGATTGTATGGCGTGGGGGCGGGGGGATGTTGTGTGTGTGCGCTTTGCCCTGGTTTGCGCGGCATGGTGGTGGGGCAGGCGGTGAGAAGTAGGGTGAATGCCGTTAAGGCGGCGAGACGGGTTGTGCGAGACATTGCGATTCCTGCTGACAATGGTTTTTTGAAACGAGAAAGGCGGCATTATAGCAGCGTGTGGATTTTCGGGCTGAACACGTTGGGCAAGGATAGGCAGCCTGAAAACGAATAAAGCGTCTTTGAGCCAAGCGAAAAAGCATTTTCAGGCTGCCTATGGGGTGGGTTATACAAATGTTGCCGATTGGCATAGCAAAAGCAGCCTGAAACGTGAAAGGGCGCGGCAACGATTTGTCGCCAAAATGGCGCATGGCATAAAGCAAAGAGTGGCGCGGGTTTGCCCAATGTCGGCGAGCCGCCGATGCTCTATTTAGTGCTGCCTGAAAACACAAAAGCAGCCTGAAAACGCTATTGCCCATTTTCAGGCTGCCTGATAACGAACGGACTGTTTGAACGCGGGCGAGATGATGATGCAGCCTGAAACCGCATCCCGCGCCCCTACGGCTTGCTAGCAAGCCGTGCGCTGGCAAAATTATTTTCAGGCTGCATCAAACGAGTGATTTATCTGCTTATCTGAATTGTAGAAATCAACCGCGTTGTTTACACAACAGTTTGGGAAAAATAAGCCTGCAAC
>NZ_JAUMZV010000009.1 GCF_030527935.1 Kingella sp. (in: b-proteobacteria) | reverse complement strand
TGCTGGGCATCAAAGGCAGCCTGAAAAAGTGGTTTTGCTCGGAATGGTGCGCGGCAGCGTTGGGGTTGCAATATCCTGACCGATACAGCCCGCAAAGTTTGGCGGATTGGTTTAGGCAGCCTGAAAGCTACCTAAGAAAATAGAAAAATCCCCCGCAAAAACGGGGGAGTTATAAAAAGATACGGCAGGAACGATGGCGTGCTGGAACACACCATCGCCCCCTTGCCCAAGCAGACGTGTCCTGCATAAGCTGCCGCAGCTCTCGAGAGCGGGCGGATTGTAAACGAAAAAACAGGAATCTGCACAATGAACACAAAAGAGAAACAAGAGTACACATCAACCGAACTGCGCTGTCAATCTTGCCGCCGCAAGCTGGGCGAAATCGCGGGCAGCTATCGCCTTGCGGTGAAATGCACGCGCTGCAAGCAATTCAACCACTTTCAGGCAGCCTGAAATATCAAATCTAAACTTCTTTTTGAGCATCCACAGCATGCCTTTTGCCGAACGCCCGCGAGCGTCTGTTTTTGAAAGGGAGCTATGGATGCTCAATTCACACCATCTCAACCCACCCCATCCCAATCCCAACGAAAGCCCACAGTCGGCAGCCTGTTCGCAGGCATCGGCGGATTTGACCTTGGCTTTGAACAAGCAGGCTTTGCCACCCGCTGGCAAGTGGAAATCAACGACATCTGCCGCGCGGTGCTTGCCGACCGTTTCCCGCACGCCCAGCAGTTTATTGACGTGCGAACGTGCTTACCAGAATTATCGCCAGTGGACGTTATTATCGGCGGCTTCCCCTGTCAAGACGGTTTCCATTGCAGGCAAGCGGCGCGGGCTGGCAGGCAAGCGCACAGGCTTGTTCTTTGATGCCATGCACATCGTAGATAGCCTTAAACCCCGCTGGGTTGTGCTGGAAAACGTTACGGGGCTGCTCAATAGCAATGATGGCAAAGACTTTCAAACAGTTATCCAGTCCCTTGCCGAATGCGGGTATTTGGGCGCATGGCGCGTGCTTAATGCTGCATATTTCGGAGTCCCCACAAAACGCCGTCGCGTATTCATGGTCGCTGGATTGGGAGAATTGCCCCCAGCCGAGTTTATGGCTGACACCGCACCAATTGGACTGCTGGCGCAAACGCGCGGCCAAGAACGGCAAGAACCCCACACTACTTTGCTGGCAGGCATCGGCGCATCAGGGATTGACCGCGCGGGTAGCGACCTTATCGTTGTGCGCAACGGACGGAGTGCGATGGTTGAGCGGGCGCGAGCGGCTACAAATGATGGGCTTTGCCTCGGACTGGATGAGACCAACGCTGCACAGGCTCGGGCTGCGGGAAACGCCGTCTGCCCGCCGGTCGCGCGCTGGATTGCCGAGAAGCTGATTCAGACGTTTTAAACCGTTTCGCTGAAACGCTTTCAGGCAGCCTGAAAGGTATTAAACCCCGTTTAAGCACCATTTGATAACCCATTAAACACAGAGTGCCTTTGAGTACCGAAAACATAGACACATACTCAAAGGCACACATGAAAACCTACAAAAAAGCACCCTTGCCCTTTGTCGGGCAAAAGCGCAATTTCCTAAAACACTTTGTTCCATTATTGCAGCAGCATATCTCCAACAATGGCGCAGGATGGACAATTGTTGACGTGTTCGGCGGCAGCGGCTTGCTGGCACATACCGCCAAACGCACCCTGCCCGAGGTGCGCGTGGTTTACAACGACTTTGACGGCTACGCCGAGCGGTTAAAGCACATTGCCGATACCGAAAAACTGCGCCAAAAATGCATTACTATTACAGACACGGCAGGCAAAGACAGACGGTTAAACCATGATACCAAAGCCCGTCTGATTGCAGCGATTGAGACATTTAACAGCTTTGTGGACGTGCAAACGCTGGCAAGCTGGTTTCTGTTCAGCGGCAAACAAGCCAAAGACTGGGCAGATTTAAAAAGCAAAATCTGGTGGAACGGCATTGCCAAATCACCCTATGCCGAAGCAGCAGACTACTTAGACGGCTTGGAAATCCGCCATCAATGCTTTACCAAGCTGCTGCCCGAATGTGCAGGGCAGACTAAAACCCTGCTACTGCTTGACCCGCCCTACGTCTCCACTGCACAAGGCGCATACGCCAACGAGCAATATTTCGGTATGGTGCAGTTTCTCAAACTGGCAGATAAGATTAAGCCGCCTTTCGTATTTTTCAGCAGCACCAAAAGCGAGCTGCCTGCGTATGTGGATTACATTTGCCACACCAAGACGGGCAATTGGCAGGCGTGGGCAAATTGCCAAAAAGTGGTGGTCAATGCACGGCTGAATTATCAGACTGTGTATGAAGACAATATGTTTTGGACGTTTGGCTAAGCTGGCTTTTTGAGCATAGGTTAAGCCAAAACAATAGCCTGCAAGTGCTATGCTTGCAGGCTGATTTAAATGTAAAAGGTGGTGTCATTTGATGCAAAAGGCGACGGCTGTTTACAAAAAAAGGGACGGTTGGCGTCCCTTTTTAGTTATTTAACGATGGGCTTAACTTCGCATTCATTTTGTCATTACAGCATAGGACAAATAAAACGCGAAGTTAGGACAAAATCGCCGCGCGGTTACAGCTACATCGGGCGTTTTTTTCTGAGCGAAAACCTAAACCGCCCCCTTAATGGCTAAATCGCTACCCAAGCCATAAGCAATCGCCAACAATTCTGCTATTGCCAACAGGAGAGCCTTTTATGACCACAGCAGCCCGCCATCATGGCGTTACCACCAAAGAATTTACCAAAGGCACACGCGCCATCAGCGATATTGCCAGCAGCATTATTGGCATTATTGCCACCGCTGATGATGCGGATGCTAGCCAGTTTCCGCTGAACACCCCTGTGTTTCACACATCTGCTTATCGCGCCCTTGCCAGCGCGGGCGAAAAAGGCACGCTGGCAAAATCGCTGGATGCGATTTGCGACCAAGCAGATGCGCAGATTATTGTGGTGCGCGTGCCACATGCGGATGATGCGGAAGAGCAGCGCAACCATATTATCGGCAGCGCGGCAAATGGCAACTACACAGGCATTAAAGCCCTGCGCCGAGCGCGTGCGATTACAGGCTTCACGCCTAAAATTTTGGGCGTGCCCATGCTGGATAGCCAGTCGGTGATTGCTGAACTGGTGGGGGTTGCCCAAGAGACCCGTGCGTTTATTTATGCCAGCGCGGGCAACAACCCTGACATCAGCGCGGTGGCGGCGTATCGCAAGAATTTTGGGCAGCGCGAACTTATGTTGATTGATAACCAATTTATCGGCAGCGATGGCGAAGACGATGCCACCATTGCCCGCATTTTGGGCTTGCGTGCCAAATTGGATACGCAAATCGGTTGGCACAAAACGCTTTCCAACACGGAAATCAATGGCGTGAGCCAGCTTAAACTGCCGCGCAGCTTTGATTTGCTGGATGCTCAATGCGATGCCAACACGCTAAACAACGCTGATGTAACCACGCTTATCCGTGAGAATGGTTTCCGCGTGTGGGGCAACCGCACTTGTTCGGCAGACCCCATGCTGGCGTTTGAATCGACGGTACGCAGCGCACAAATTATCCAAGAAACGATTGCCAGTTCGTTTTTATGGGCGATGGATAAACCGATGCACCCAAGCTTGTTGGAAGACATCATTATGGGCATCAATGCCAAGCTATCCGAGTATGTTTACAAGGGCATGCTGCTGGGCGCACGTGTGTTTGTGGATGCCCACAAAAACCAAGCAACCAATGTGCAAGCGGGGCAGTTCACGTTCGGCTACGAATTTACGGCTGTGCCACCATTGGAGAACTTGATATTAGAGCAATATGTTTCTGACACATTCTTTGTGAACTTGACCGAAAAGATTGTGAGCTTTGCTAACAACCTGAAAGCCACCACCATCTAACCCCAAGGCAGCCTGAAAACGCGCATTGCCTGTTTTCAGGCTGCCTCAGCCCAAAGGAAAAAACCTTATGCAACTACCACGACTGCTTAAAGGCTTCACAGCATTCATCAACGGCGATGACAAATACGGCATATTGATTGACATCAGCCGCCCGAAAATTAGCCGCAAGACGGAGGACTACACACCGGGCGGCGTGATGACTGAAATGACGACCGTACACGGCTTTGACAAGCTGGAAATGGAAATTACCGCCAAAGGCTACGAAGCCGATTTGCTGAAATCTATGTCGTCCACCATCGGCGGCACGTTGATTCGTTATCAAGGCGCGTTGCAGCAAGAGGATGGCGAAGGCTATCAGCAGCTCAAAGGCGAAGCGCGCGGACGCATTATTGAAGCCGACCCAGGCAGCGATAAGCAAAACGAAGGCGGCGAGCATAAATTTAAAATTGCCCTTGTTTACTGGAAAGAAACGCTGGATGGGCAATCCATCCTTGAATTTGATGTACTGGGCAACAAGGCTATTTTTGGCGGCAAAGACGAACGCACAGGCTTGCGCAAGGCGTTGGGCTTATAGCCAAAATAAAACCACGCAGCGGGTGGGCGGCTGAAAAGTGCGCACCGCCCTAATCTATTATTTTTAATCAACAAGGAAACCCCATGACGCAAAGCATTCAAATTCAAGCCAACGGCAACTTGACCGTTATTTTATCCAACGGCGCGCAGTACACACTGCGCGAACCTTACGCCAAAGATTTAGATGGACTAAGCCAAGATTTAATCAAAATCAAACACACCGACCAAGTGCAAAAGCTGTTGCAGAAAATCAGCACGCCTGCGCTGACCCGCGTGGAATATGGCAAATTAAGCCTTGCCGATGCGGATATACTCAACGCCGCGCTAAATTTTTTTTCCGCGCCCCCAGCAGCCAAAGCCGAGATGACGGCGGCATTGACCGAACTTGGCTACCTTGCGGGCTCAGAATCCGCGCCGAGCAGTTCGCCCGAATAATTGAGCAGGAAGAGGATATTTGGGAAGAAGCGGCGCGGGATGAGTTGAAATACTACAACGCGATTGATGACTGCCTTGCACAATGTGCGTTCACTTTTGGCGGCGGCATCGCGCCCTATCGTGAATACACGCTGCGCGAACTGTTGCGCTGGACGCATCGCGCCATTATGGCAAACCAAAGCGCGCAAGATTAACCACTAGGGACTGTTGATAATCAACGTTTTGGTGGCTTTTGCGCCCTAAAACGGCATCTGCGGCGTTGAAAATACTCGCCTATGGACGGCATAGGCTCGCATTTTCGCCTTGCATCTACCATTTTATGACGCAAAATCCACTTCAAAAGTTGAATATCAACAGCCCCAAGGCAGCCTGAAATATTGAGAACGCTATGGCAGACAACAACCTTGTTTTACGCATTATTATGAACGCCAGCGACCGCGCCAGCGGCGCGATGAACCGCGTGCGCCAAGCGGCATCGGGGTTGAGCGGACGGCTGGGCAGGCTGCAACAGGCGTTTGACCGCAGCGCACGCAATCGCAACAATCTTGCACAATACATCAACCAACGGCAAGCGATGCGCCAGCTTGACCAGCAAATGCAAAGCACGCAGCAGCGCATCAATGCGCTGGCGCAAACTCAACGCCAGCAAGGTAGCCTAACCCGCGAACAGCAACGCGAATGGGCACGGCTACAACGCAGCATGCAGCAAAGCCAGCAAAGCTACCAACGCTTGCAACAATCATCACACGACTTGGGCAACGAGCTACGCGCTCAAGGCATCAGCACCACGCGCTTGCGCGAGTCGCAGGCACGCTTGAACCGCGAACACGATGAAGCTGCCCGCGCGTTGGAGCGCGAACGCGCAGCATTAAACCGACTAGACCGCGCCCGAGAACGCAGCCAACGGATGAGCCAAATCGGCAGACGCGCCTTGGCTACATCGGGCGTTGCCAGCGTGGCGGCGATGGGCATTGGGCGCACCTTGATGACCCCTGTGAAAGCCTATGCCGAAACCGAAAATGCCAGCACCGAGCTACGCATGGCGATGATGGATAAAACGGGCAAGGTATCGGCGCAGTATCAAGCCGTTAATGACTTGGCGACGCGCTTGGGCGATAAGTTACCTGGTACAACCGCCGATTTTAAAAACCTGATGACCATGCTGATACGGCAAGGGGTTTCGGTGGAAACAATACTAGGTGGCACAGGCGAAGCGGCAGCTTTGCTGGCGGTGCAACTGAAAAAATCGCCCGAAGCGGCGGCGGAAATGGCTGCCAAACTGCAAGATGCCACGCGCTCCACAGAAAAAGAAATGCTGAGTTTGATGGATAGCGTGCAGCGACTTTTCTATGCGGGGGTGGAAGATAATAATATTTTGGGCGCGTTCTCTAAGCTATCGCCTGCACTGGATGTAACCAAAATGAAAGGCGAAGCGGCGTTTAAAACGTTTGGTCCATTGATTGGGATGCTAGACCAAGCTGGGCTGAGCGGCGAAAGTGCGGGAAACGCCTTGCGCAAAGTGTTTACGCTGGCGATGGATAACAAAAAAATTGCAAAAGCAACCAAAGGCACGGGCATCCATTTAGATTTTACCAATGGCAAAGGCGAGTTTGGCGGCATGGAAAAAATGTACACCGAGCTGGCTAAGCTGCAAAAGCTCAACACCGAGCAGCGGCTGAAAGTGTTGAAAGGCATTTTTGGCGACGATGCGGAAACGTTGCAAGCGTTGAACACGATGATAAGCAAAGGGCAGGAAGGCTATAACGAGTTCGCTGCCAAAATGGAAGCGCAGGCGAGCTTGAACCAGCGCGTGAATGAGCAGCTTGCTACGTTGAGCAATTTGTGGGACGCGGCAACGGGCACGTTTAGCAACTTTCTCGCCAGTATGGGCGAAGCGATTGCGCCTGAATTAAAAAGCGTGGTGGAATGGATTGGCGAAGTGAACCAAAAGCTCAGCACTTGGGCAGCGGAAAATCCGAAAACCGCCAATACGATTATGAAAATTGCCGCTGCGGCGGGCGTTGTGACGGTGGCGATTGCGGGGGTTTCGCTGGTGGTGGCGGGGGTGATGATGCCGTTGGCGGCGATGCAAACCAGTTGGGCGATGGTGTTTAATGTGTTGAGCCGTGGCGCGGGTGTGTTTCCAATGATTGCGCGTTTGCTGGGCAGCGTGGGCACGGCGTTGCTGACTTTTGGGCGGGTGGCTTTGACGTTTTTAGTGAGTAACCCTTTTGGTTGGGCGTTGATTGCCGTTGGCTTGATTGTTGCGCTGTGGATGAACTGGGATAGAGTGAAAGCGGGGATTGCAGCGGGTTGGAACTGGCTGAAAGGCGTGTTGCGGGATAACCCATTTATCGCGGCGTTTACTGGTCCTATTGGTTTAATTTTAACCATGATGGCTAACTGGGATAGATTGAAAGCGGGCTTGGCGGCGGGTTGGAACTGGCTAAAAGGTGTGTTTAAAGACAACCCCTTTATTGCGGCATTGTCTGCGCCGATTGCGCTGATTAACACGTTGGGCGCGAAGTTTGATTATTTGATTGGCAAAATTCAACAAGCCAAGGCGGCAATTCAAAACTTTGATATGGGCAAGGCAGCCAACAACACTTGGAATAAAGCGAAAAGCGCGGTCGGGTTTTCGCGCGGTGGCTACACGGGACACGGCGGCGTGCATGATGTGGCGGGGGTGGTGCATAAAGGGGAAGTGGTGTTTAACCAAGCGGACGTTGCCCGCTTTGGCGGCTGGCAGGCGTTGGAGCGGCTGCGTAAAACAGGGTTGGCAGGCGCGGTGCTGCGGCGGGCGAACCGTTATTTTTCTGATGGGGCGATGCCTGCGCCATCGGCAGCCACGGCTTTGCGTGCGCCTGCGCAGGGTGGCAATAGGCAGCCTGAAAATCAGGTAAACCAATCCATTACCATCAACATCCAAGCGACAGCGCAACAAAGCGCGCAAGATATTGCAGCAGCAGTGCGCCGCGAATTGGAACGCATCAGCCAAGCGGCGCAACGCCGTCGCCACAGCAGCTTGCTGGATGTGGATTAAAAGGCAGCCTGAAAACACACATAAAGGACAAAAAACATGGTTATCCTTGCCGTTTTGGGGATGTTTGTGTTTACCACGCAAACTATTCCTTTCCAAAACCTTGACCGCAATCAATCTTGGAAGCATCCGCACGGGGCGATAGTGGGCAAGGATTTTGCGCCATCGCAATTTGTGGGCAAAGAGCCTGATGAGATAACGCTGAAATGCGAATTGCGCCCCGAGATTACGGGCGGAGATTTTAGCATTGAGTGGCTGCGCAAAATGGCGGATACGGGGCAAGCCTACCCGCTGATTTTGGGCACGGGCAAGTTAATGGGCAGCTTTGTGATTACCAACATTAGTGAGAACCGCAGCGAGCTGATGTATGACAGCAAGGCGCGCAGCATCAGTTTTAGCATGACTTTGAAAAAGGTTTCGGAGCATAGCTTTGGGCTGAAAGGCGAAGCATTGGGCTTGGCGGTGGGCTTGGTGCGGATGCTGAGCGGGGTGTGAGATGGATTTGAAGCAACGCTTGATTGAAACGTGGAAAACCTTTGGCGCGGCGAACACCCACGGCAAGCATTTGACCCCACAAGCAAAGCTGACGCTGAATGAGCAGGTGTTTGGCACGCAAACCATGTCGCGCTTGATTAGCCTGAATTTGATTGACAAGCGGGGCTTTGAAGCGGATGAATTGACGATTGAGCTGAATGATTATGATGGGGCATTGGCAATCCCCGAAGCGGGCAGCAAGATGACGCTGGAATTGGGCTACGTGGAAACGGGCTTGATTGATAAAGGCGAATACACGCTGACCGAATGCAGTTGCCAAGGCAGCCCAGACACGCTGAGCTTGACGGCACGCTCGGCTGATGTTGCCGATACGCTGATGGAGCAGAAAGAGAAAAGCTGGCACAAAACCACGCTGTATGCCATCGCGCACACGATTGCGCTGGAAAACAAATATCAGCCTGCGATTGCGGCGCAATACAAAAACATCAAGATTGAGCATATTGACCAAACACAAGAAAGCGATGCGAGTTTTTTAACGCGCTTAGCGGAGCAGCATGATGCGATTGCGACGGTGAAACAAGGCAAGCTGATTTTTGCGCCGATGGGCGAGAGTTTGACCACCAGCGGAATCAAGATACCGACCCTAAACATCACGCGCCAGCTTGGCGACCAACATAGATTTGGCTACAACGCCGCCAATGCTTACACGGCGGTGCGGGCTTATTACACGGACAAGAAAACAGGCAAGCGGATGGAAGTGGTAGTGGATAAAACGAACTTGAAGCCTGAGAAGCGCACGACCCGCAAGACGCATGTATATAAACGCCCGCGCAAGGATAAGAAAACAGGCAAGGTGGTGCGCAGCAAGACCACCAGCAAAACCACGATGGTGCATCGCAAAATTAACACTGATGGGCTGAAAATCAAAACCCTGCGCCATCTTTATGCCAGCGAAGCAACGGCTTGGAGCGGCGCGGCAGCGGCGTTTAAAAAGCTGGCGCGTGGCGTGGCAGAATTTAGCCTGACGCTGGCGATGGGGCGACCTGATTTGTTTCCTGAAATTCCTGTGAGCGTGCAGGGTTTTAAACCTGAAATTGACAACCAGCAATGGATTATTGTGGAACTGAGCCACCAATTTAGCCAAAGCGGGCTGAGCAGCAGCGTGAAGTTTGAAGCGCAGATTGAAGCGGAAGGATGAGCTGGCACAAAATAGGCAGCCTGAAAATGGGATTTCAGGCTGCCTAAACATTGGTGGCTACAAATTTTTTACTTTAATTATTTCGCCTGTGTTTATATCCACGACTTCTCGGTTGTGGATTTTTCTGCGCGTGAAAGTGCGCATTTCGTGGATGTCTAAATCTATGCCATGCAAATAGGTGTCGTCTATTTCGGTGATTTGGACACGGCGCGATTTGGTAATGCCTTTGTTGTTGGTGTAGGTAAAGGAAACCTGCGTGCCTTTGCGGGCGTAAGGGTTGCGAGTGGGTGGCGTGCTTGGAGTGAATTTGCGTTGTTGTCTTTTTATTTTTTTGCGCTGGGCAGGCGATAGCGGCGGCAGGGGTGTGGCGGGAAAGCGGGGTGTGATGGATGCAGCTTGGCAACGTGGTGCGCCTAGGCGGTGCAGGCGTTCTATTTCTAGCTGGGTGTTAGATTGGAGCGTGCGGTTGCGTGAACGGGGTAAATAGCCAAACAAATCTAGCCAAATGGATAGGCTTAATAGGGTTAGGAGAATGCTGCCGATTGCGCCTAGCCAGCCTGTGTTGAATAAATCAACTAGTAAAAACCCTGCGACAAATGCCAATAGGCTGCCTAGTGTGAGCGTCCAGATGAGATGCAGTTTACTTTTTTTGACAAAATAAACCGATAATGCCACAACTGAAATGATGGTGTAGAGCAGAACGAAAATAACGGCAATATCGGAATATTGCTGGAGCTGGGCGGTTGCATCCATGGTGTCGTGAAATCAATAAAGGCAGCCTGAAAACAAACAGGCTGCCGAAAAAATGGTTAGGCAACGCGGGCGATTTTGGAATGGCACGCGCCGATGATGGCGAAATCGCTGTCTACTTCTTTGGGGTGCAGGATTTCGGGCTCGTAGATGGGGTTGTCGCTGCTGATTTTCAGGCTGCCATTGAGCAGGGTTTGCAGGCGTTTGACGCGCAAAAGGTTGCCGATGCGCACCACAAACACGCCATCGCCCACTTGCCGCTCGGTGTTAACAAGAATGACATCGCCGTTGTTGAGCGTGGGCTCCATGCTGTCGCCACGCACTTTGACGCAAGATAGGCTTTTGCTGTGGAGATTTTGTTGGTTGAGCCACAAGCGAGAAAAAGGGATGTATTGATCAATTTCTTCGTCCCACACATCCGCTCCGCCGCCTGCGCTGGCATAGACATCATAAAGCGGCACCCATACGGCATCATTATCGTCGTAGTCTTGCACGGCACTATGGAGCTGTTGCTGGGCTTGTGGGTTGCCTTTACCGAGTATCAGCCAGTCTAGAGAAACGCCTGTACGCTCGGCAATTTTGACGCACTGCTCCATCGGCAGCGATTGGCGTTTTCGGTAACCGCTCATCGCTGACGTTGAGACGCCTAGCTGCTTGGATAGCTCATAATCGGACTTAGCCGATAAGGCTTGTTTGGCACGTTCTAGGATGGGAGCATCATCTTGGGTTGCGGCAGACAAAATAAATCCAAATAAAAAACAAAAAGCTAGCTAAATACCTAACAAAAAATACCCTATAACGCTTGCGTAATAGCTAACATTAAGTGTAATATTCACTCCATCAAAAGAAACATTACTTAACATTAACTTAACGAAAGGCGGTTATATGAGAGAAAACTCGTTGCCTAATGCACACAACGAATTATTTTTACAAACACTCTGCTTAATCTATGAATTAGGCAAGGGGCTTACTTTGGCGCAGTTGATTGCAAAAGGGCAATCGCATCATCGGCATCGTTGAGCGCGAGTGTGAGTAAATGGTGGGTTTGCATATCGCCTTTGGCTAATGCTTTCTCGGAAATGGCTAGTAGATAACCACGATAGGCTGATAAGCCGTCGGGGTATTTATTTAGCACGGCGAGCGCAGCAGATAGCGCGATATTGTTTATTTGGTTATTGAGCGTTAGGTTTTCAATATCTTGGGGCATAGCAAAAGTAATTCTAAACAAACGAATATTACAAGGCAGGAATATTACACATGGATAGTGAAAAAAGCAAGGGCACTTATTGCAAGGCGCGGCATGAGCGGCGTTTGGCGCGTTCGTATTTGGCGCAGGTTTGGATTGCGCATGAGGACATGGATTTGGTGCGTGAAGCGGCAAAATTGGATGGGGCGACCATTAGCGGCTTTATTAGGGATGCGGCGGTGAGCAAGGCGCGTGAGCGGCTTGGGGTGGCATCTTAATGGATGTGGTGAATGGAAAAAACCAAGATGGGAGTGATTTTGTTATGAATGGAAATTTGATTAACCATGCTTTGCGGGAGATGGCGAAGTCGCCTAATGGGGGTTATGCGACGAGTGCGGTGATGTTGGGGCTTTCGCTGGCGGCTTTGGAGAATAGATTGTATGAGGTTAAGGGGCAGCAGATTAGCATTGAGCAGGCGATGTTGTTGCAGAAGATGACGGAGCGTTGCGATTTTGCGGAAGCGGTGGCGATGCAGTCGGGGGGTGTGTTTGTGCCTGTGCCTGAATTGGATGCGGCGGCTTTGGCGGGGGAAGATATTTTGGTGTGTTTTGTTCGGGCGGTGGAGAAGCTGGGGGCGTTGTCGCAGCAATGGCGAGTGGTTACGGATGATGGGCGGGTGTCGCGGGATGAGTGTGAAGCAATTTTTCGGGCGGCTTATGCTTCGGTGCGTGAAGTGTTGGGCATTGCGGTTTTGACGGAACGTGTGTTTGGGGATTCTGATGGCTTTGAAAAATCGGAATAAGGGGACAACGGGGAATTTTCGGGCGGTGGTGGTGTGCCCGAATTGTGGGACGCGGTGTTTGATTGAGAGCAGCCATAGCATTAGCCCGCGCACGCGGGAATTTCGGGTGCAGTGCCAAAACATGCGCTGCGGGTGGACGGGGGTGGCGACATTGGAGATTATTCGGACGCTGTCGCCACCTTCGCGGCATAACACATTGAATGTGTTACCGCCTGAGGTGGAAGCTGAGTATTTTGAGCGGGCGGAATCGGATGATAGGTTATTTTAGTTTTTGGAGGTGTGTGATGCGTTTTTGGGCTTTTTTGGGGTTGTTGGGTTGGGTGTTGTGGCTGGGGGGCTGCGGGGAGCATCGGGCGGTGGATTTGAATAATGAAGCCGACCAGCGGGTGTTTAGCTTGGGGAGCAATTTGGAAGTGGAAACGAGTACGCGGTTTCAAGTGAAGCGGGTTTCGGTGTTTCAGGATGATTTGGCTTATGGACATCAGCGTGGAATTTATGTGATTTATGACTCGCTGACGGGGCGGGAATTGGTGGGCATCTCGGGGGTGGGGATTGGTGATTTGGGCAAGCATCAAGATGGCAAGGGAACGCGGCGCGATGAGCGTTGATATTTAGTGAAAGGTGTTGATGATGGCGATGAGTGGTGTGGTGGATAAGCATACGGCGGTTTCACGAGCGGCGTTGGCGAATATGCGGGGGATATTGGCGCGAAAAATGGCGGAGAAACCTGCGGTGGATGTGCCGTTGTTGTCTATGCGGCGGGTGGCGAATGACCCTGACGAGCCGATTGATGATGGGGTGTTGGAGCGGTTGTTGTTGAGTTTTGACCAAGCAAACGATTTGGTGTTGCTGCAAGAATTGTGCGCGGTGGTGGTTAAGGTATTGGCGCAGATGAATGCGATTAAAAACAGCCATGAACTGCGCTTGCCCCAGCTTTATTTTTATGAGCTGACGGATTATTTGATGCGGATTGATGTGTTGATTCGGGCGGCAAAAACGGCGGCGCGGCGTTTAGGGGTTGAGCCTGCGCAGCCTAGGGTGAATCGGGATTTTATTGAACGTGTTTTGCAATCGGAAAGGATTAGAGATGAGCTTGGGAAGCGAACCAAACGGCAGCCTGCAAAGGTATGCTAGTAAGCAGCGCGATAAGATTTTGAATCTTGTGAGCTATGGTGGTTTTGAAGTAGAGGCGACGGCGTTGTTTCATAAGTTGGAGGGTGTGCGAGCGGCGGCGTTTTTGTTGGGGGATGAGGAGACGGCTGAGTTTATTAAAGGGATTCTGGAAGAGTTGGAGCGGTTGGATGGTGTGCAGCGGCTAGGGGTGTGTTGATGGCTGATTGGAAATTGGATTTTTATCGTTTTATGGCGGATGAATGGCGGGAGACGGCGCGGGCGGCAAAGTTGGATGGCAATGATGACTTGCTGCGCCATGCTTTAAACGAGATGCGGAATTACACGCGAGCGTTGCCTGTTGAGGAGCAGGGAAATTATGAATTGGGTTAAGGGTGTGTTTTTTGTGTTGGGTGCATTGGGATTGGGGTGGTGGTTGCCATTGGACGATGCGAGTGGCGCGGGAAAGGTGGCGGATGCGGTGGCATATCGCATTGGGGATAAAGCGAAGTGGGATAAGGGAGCGTGGCGGCAATGGGCGGAAGATAGGCGGTCTAGGGAAGTGGAAGCGGCTTATCAGAAAGCGTGGGCGCAGGATGTGATGGCGGGGGTGGTGTTGGAAGATTAGGTTTTGATTTTTGGGTGTTGGTTATGAGTGATTTTGGTGCGCCTTTAACGGCGGTGGTGGGCAAGAGTGAGAGCATTATTGCGAGGTTGCCTGCGGATTTGCGGGAGTTGGCCACGAAAAAGTGGTTGGCTTTGGCGAATGTGAAGCCCAAGCGTTGGGATGATTCTCCACTTTGGCAACGCCAGTTTTATGATGTTGAGAAAGCCGATAATGCGTTGCGGTCGTGGGTTGCGCCTTTTTTTGCTTGTGCCGATGCTTTGCCTTTAGATGTGGAAGCGACGGATGAGGAGATTCGCGATTTTGCAAAACAAACTGGAGATTTGTTTCGTTCGGGGATTTATCAGTTTGGTTGGGATTGGGCTTATTTGCGCAAACGGGCGGTGGCGTTGGGTCTGGATTGGGATGTGGTGTTTGATGGGAAAAGTGAAGTGGGGATTTTGGGGCGGTTGCAGGATGGGGCTTTTTGGAATCGGCAGTTGGGGAAGTTGATTCGCCGTTCACGCGAGCATGTGCGCCGCGCGGGGTTTAATTTGGTAAACAAGCGGGGGCAGCTTTTTTGTTCTAACCGCGCGGTGCGGGATAGACGTGCGCAAAAGCTGCGCAATTCGGCTTTGTTGCAAGCGTTGAGCATGGTTAATGAGCTGGGGGAAGAGTTTTTGCTGGCGGAATTGGTGGAGAAATCTAATGCAAACCCTGCGGTGCGCCGTGCTGAGTTGATGACGCGGATTGCTGGATTTGAAGCGATTGCGCGGGATTTGAACCATGCGGGGGAGTTTTTGACGCTAACTTGCCCGAGCAGGTTTCATCGCGCGCATCATATTTCGGGGGATGTGAATGATAAATATGATGGGAGTTCGCCGCGTGATGCGGCGGCTTATTTGCAAAAGGTGTGGGCGAAAATTCAGGCTGCCTTAAAGCGGGCGGAGATTGGTATTTATGGTTTTCGCGTGGCTGAGCCGCATCATGATGGGTGTCCGCATTGGCATGGGCTGTTTTTTATGGAGCCTTGCCATGTGGATACTTTTCGGCGAATTGTGGCGCGTTATGCTTGCCGCGAAAACCGTGAAGAGTTGGGTTTGGTTTATTGTGAAACGCAAAAAGAAGCTAAGGAATTTGCGCGGACGTTGCAGGCTAAACAGCGGTTGAAAGGGGATAAAGTGCAATCATTGGCTACGATTTTGAATGGCTTGAAAGTGGAAGGGACGTTTTGGGAGCAGGCTGATTGGCGTGTGTTTGGGGACGCGAAAGTGCGGGCGCGGGTGCTGTTTAAGGCGATTGATTGGAATAAGGGGACAGCAGCGGGCTATATTGCAAAATATATCGCCAAAAATATTGATGGGAAAAACAACGCGGGCGATGGCGTGGGCGAAGACTGGGAATCAGCAGACGGGGGAAGCGTGGTGGTTACTGCGGAACGGGTAGATGCTTGGGCTGCGCTTTGGGGCATTCGCCAGTTTCAACAAATTGGCGGTGCGCCTGTGGGCATTTGGCGCGAGCTGCGCCGTGATGGCATGACAGATGGGGATGCGGATAATGTGATTGTTCGGGCGGCGTTGGCTGCGGATAAGGGGGATTGGGGCAAGTTTGTGCATTTGATGGGCGGGGCGTTTGTTTTCCGTGATGCGCTGCCGATTGCGTTGTACAAAGAAGAGGCGCAGATTGATTTGACTAACCGCTATGGCGAACCTGTGGGCAAATTCACGCGCGGGGTGGTGGATGTGGCATCGGGGGAAATTAGGATTTCTCGGATTCATGAATGGGTGGTTGGGTTTAAAAATGGCGGCACAGCCGCCCCTTGGACTTGTGTCAATAACTCTACGAATTTGCAGGTTGAGCCGATGGGGGTTGATTGTGTTAAGAAACGTAAAGATGCGGTGGATATTTCGGCTTTGGGCGGGGATTACCGCGATGAGCTGAAACGACAGTTGAGCGTGTTGGCTCGCGATATGGAGCTTGACCCATTTGTTAAAAATCAGGAGATGGCGTTAATCGAGCAGGCGTTGTGGCAAACGCGACAAGAGCCTGTGATTTCGCCTGAAACGCGAGAGATGTTGGTCGTTCGCGCGGTTGATGAAGCATGGGCGCAACGAGAGCATGAAGTTTATCGTGGGGTGGTGCATGATTATGTGGCGTTGCTGGATGATTTGGCTGATGCGATGCAGCCGCGTTTCAGGCAGCCTGAAAATAGGGTTAAGGCTTCTGAGCTTTGCCCTGGCAAATTGCGCCGTTTTCCTGAGCCTAAACACTACGATAGTGCGTATAGCGTGTTAGCGGAAGCTGCTGATTTGTTGGCAGAAATTGAACAGGATTATTGAATTTAGTGTGAGGTGTTGTGATGGAGCCTAATTTGAATACTGCTTTTGTTTTGACGATGCGCTATCAATCAACGTGCATCCCTTTGGAAGAGGTGCGCCGTCAATGGTTGCCGCATTTGAGCGAGAATGAGATGAGAAAGAAAGCGAGCTGCCAGTCGTTGCCGTTTCCTGTTTTTCGGGCGGACAAAAATTCGCGTAAGTCGCCTTATTTGGTTAATGTTTCAGACGTGGCAGCTTATTTGGATAGCCAAGCGGAGCAGGCGTTGTTTGAATGGAAGCGGGTAAATGAATAAAGGCTGCCTTGGATGGTGGCAGCCTGAATGTTATTTTTGCTGCACTGCCAACCATTCGGCGCAAATTTGTTTGAGAGCTTGGATGTTGGTGCCGCCTACTTGCTCAATGGCGGCGCGGATGATTGCCATGTCATCGGCTTTGCCTTTGACGGTCATTTGGGCATATTCGCCAGTTTTAATTTTTTCTTGATAGAATTTGTTGGCTGTTGCACGGCGCAGCTTTTTGCTGTGTTCGGTATTTGAATTTGCCATTGGGTTATCCTTTATGATAGATTTACGGTTATTGAAAGGGGCACGGTCTCCTTAGTCCGCGCCATGTTGGTTAATCAATCTGATTTTGCTACGTTACCATGCTGGGGAGCTGAGAAGTAACAAAATCGCTAGGATTAAGAACTTAATCATGGATACCTCCTTTCTCTAAACCTAACCTCGCACCATGCGGGGTTTTCTTTTGGGTAGTCCTTAATCTCAATGGTTGTATTATAGGTATTCTGTAATAATTTGTCAATAGTTTAGGCAGCCTGAAACCAAAGTTTTTTTGGGACCAGGCTGCCTTTGTTTGAGCGCGGGGGCGGCGAGAATAAGGAGGGACGTTGCTTAAATTTTAAGCAGATGCGGAGAAAGGAGACGCGGGGAGCGGGGGGGGGCGGTTTGGAATTTTATGGGATGGGACTACCCCCCTGCTGGTCGCGCTGCCCTCCGCGCCTGCGATACCAAAAAAATTTGCAAAATTTATGCAGCCTAAAAATATGCTCAACGCTTTTGAAATTAAGGCATTTGCCTGCATTTTTTACACGCTGGAAATTACTCAAATTTAGGCAAATATTGGCATAATCACGCAACAATTTGCATAAATTGAACGATTATTTTAATTGAACCATATTTGCACCACTATTCCTTACTTGAATATTAATTCATTGTTTTTATTTTAGAAATATCTACTATCTACACAATCTAGCATCGGCGCAATGGATAGCGTGCGCTTGGGGCGGGGGTTTTGCATTTTCAGGCTGCCTATTCACAATCAAAAGGGGGCGGATTTTAGCATTTTCGGCGGGGCGGGTTGGCTACTCTGCTGCAAATCTTTTGCCTGATGCAGCCTGAAAACCTATTTGGCGCAACGTAAACTTTGCCAGCCCAAGGCAGCCCCCATAAACCTTTCAGGCTGCCTAATCATTTTCTGTTAAAATGCCGCGCTTTGCTTACCCCTTTCAGGCAGCCTGAAACGCCGTTTACCACCATTCAAGCCGCCATTAACTCCTAATAATATTCCCCCACCCAAAATGAACATGAACAACATCCGCAACTTCTCCATCATCGCCCACATCGACCACGGCAAATCCACACTCGCCGACCGCTTCATCCAACACTGCGGCGGCTTGGAAAACCGCGAAATGAGTTCGCAGGTTTTGGACAGCATGGACATCGAAAAAGAGCGCGGCATCACGATTAAGGCGCAAACCGCCGCGCTGAACTACAAAGCCAAAAACGGCGAAACCTACCTGCTGAACCTGATTGACACCCCGGGACACGTCGATTTCTCTTACGAAGTGTCGCGCAGTCTGTCCGCCTGCGAAGGCGCGCTGTTGGTGGTGGACGCATCGCAGGGCGTGGAAGCGCAAACCGTGGCCAACTGCTACACCGCGATTGATTTGGGCGTGGAAGTCGTGCCCGTGCTGAACAAAATCGACCTGCCCGCCGCCGACCCCGACCGCGTGGCGCAGGAAATCGAAGACATCATCGGCATCGACGCGGTGGGCGCGGTTACCTGCTCCGCCAAATCGGGGCTGGGCGTGGAAGACGTGCTGGAAGAAATCGTCGCCAAAATCCCCGCGCCGCAAGGCGATGCCGCCGCGCCGCTGCAAGCCGTGATTATTGATTCGTGGTTTGACAACTACGTCGGCGTGGTGATGCTCATCCGCGTGAAAAACGGCAGCCTGAAACTGAAAGACAAAGTGCGCTTCATGTCCACCAAGGCCGAAAGCCAAGTGGAACAGCTCGGCGTGTTCACCCCGAAATCGGTAAACAAACAAGAGCTTAAAGCAGGCGAAGTGGGCTTCCTCATCACCGGCGTGAAAGAGCTGGGGCAGGCCAAAGTGGGCGACACGGTTACTTTGGCCGCCAATCCCGCTTCCGAGCCTCTGCCCGGCTTCAAAGAAGTGCAAAGCCAAGTATTCGCCGGCCTGTATCCCGTGGAAAGCCACGATTACGAAGCCCTGCGCGACGCGCTGGAAAAACTGCAACTCAACGATGCTTCGCTAAAATTCGAGCCGGAAGTGTCGCAGGCATTGGGCTTCGGCTTCCGCTGCGGCTTCTTGGGTTTGCTGCACTTGGAAATCGTGCAGGAACGCCTGGAGCGCGAGTTCGATATGGATTTGATTACCACCGCGCCGACCGTCGTTTATGAAGTGATTCTGAAAAATGGCGAAAAAATCGACGTGGAAAACCCGTCCAAACTGCCCGACATCGCCACCATCGACACGATTATGGAGCCGATTATCACCGCGACCATCCTCGTGCCGCAGGATTATGTCGGCAACGTGATGACGCTGTGCAACCAAAAACGCGGCGTGCAGCGCAATATGCAGTACATGGGGCGGCAGGTGATGCTGACCTACGACTTGCCGATGAACGAAGTGGTGATGGACTTTTTCGACAAACTCAAATCCACCTCGCGCGGCTACGCTTCTTTAGACTATGAATTTAAAGAATTTATGCCGTCCGACCTTGTGAAACTGGACATTATGGTGAACGGCGACAAAGTGGACGCGCTCAGCCTGATTGTACACCGCCAAACCGCCGTGCAGCGCGGGCGCGAACTCGCCAGCAAAATGCGCGAGCTTATCCCGCGCCAAATGTTTGACATTGCCGTGCAGGCTGCCATCGGCGGGCAGATTATCGCCCGCGAAAACGTTAAAGCCCTGCGCAAAAACGTGCTCGCCAAATGCTACGGCGGCGATATTACCCGCAAGAAAAAACTGCTGGAAAAACAAAAAGCAGGCAAGAAGCGCATGAAACAGGTGGGCAATGTGGAGATACCGCAAAGCGCGTTTTTGGCGATTTTGGAGATTGGGGAAAAATAGGGTTTCAGGCTGCCTGAAAATCATTCATTGCCCCCACCTACATCACAAGGAAACCACCATGAACAACAATCTCACCGCAACAGAAAAAACCCAAAATATCGGCATATTAATCGGCACATGGCTTGCCGTTGTCGGCTTGAATACTTTGGCACGGACGAGCAAACCCATGTCGCAAATCATGCAGATGGTCGGCATGGTTGTTATTTTTTGGACAATTCTTGCCGCTATTTTTTCACTGGTGTTTTTTGTAAAAACCCTAAGCGGAAAACGCGACAATTCTTGGAAGGTCATTCTGATTCCCACCGTTTTACTGTGGCTTTGGATGGCTGTTTACGGGAATGTGTAGAAACACAGTAACCGTAGGGTGGGCAACTCGTTGCCCACCATAATCACGCAGCGCGTTACCAAACACGGTGGGCAATAACACCCACCCTACGCTTCCCCTTTCAGGCAGCCTGAAAACCACACCAACCCTATTTTCAGGCTGCCTAAACCACCCCATCCAACCACCCACAACATAAGGAACCCCCATCCGTGAACACCAACTTTATCCTATACGGCGCAATCGCGCTGTTTATTATCGGCGCAGCCATGCTGGCATCGGGCAACAAAAAACGCCTAGCATCAGGCGAATGGAGCAACACTTTGCAGTGGGGCTATCTTTTGATGATGATAGGCGTGTTTGGCATTCTGTCCACAGGCTTGGCGTGGAGTTTTACCGCCGTGCTGCTGTTGTTTACCGCGTTTACAGGCGTGATTTGGCTGTGGCAAAAATTGAGCCATAAAGACAAAACTAAGCCTGATAACAACCATTTGCGTGATTATATGGCGGGTTTTTTCCCCATTATCGCTGTGGTGTTTGTGGTGCGCACGTTTATTGTTGAGCCGTTTCAAATTCCGTCTAGCTCCATGCGTTCGGGGCTGGTGAAAGGCGATTTTATTTTGGTGAACAAGTTTAGCTACGGCATTCGCGTGCCTGTGCTAAACACGGTGGCAATTCCCACGGGCAGCATCCAGCGCGGCGATGTGGTGGTGTTTAACTATCCTGTTGAGCCGCAAAATAATTACATCAAGCGCATTGTGGCGGTGGGCGGCGATACGGTTGAATATAAAGACAAAATTTTGACTGTAAACGGCAAAGCCAGCGTGGATGTTTTGCAGGGCAGCTACACCTATCCCGATGATAGCAACGGCAGCATCGCCCGCCAAGCCGAGCGGTTTCAATCCAGCTTTGAAAACAAGACGTTTGATGTGTTGAAAGTGGACGGTGCGCCATCGGTGGATGCGCCAACATGGAACCACTACCAATCGCTGTTTGCTCAAACGGGCTTTGACAGCGGCTTGCAGCAAAATTGCGAATACGCGGAAGACGGCAGCGGTTTTAAATGCACCGTGCCCGCAGGCAAATATTTTGCGATGGGCGACAACCGCGACAACAGCGCAGACAGCCGCTATTGGGGCTTTGTGGACGATAAGTTGATTGTGGGCAAGGCGTTTATGATTTGGTTGAACACGGGCGAGATGAGCCGCGTGGGGACGATGATTAAGTAAGCAGATTAGGTAGCCTGAAACTCGCTTTTTTCGTTTTCAGGTTGTCTTTGGCTTTGGATGGTTAGCCATGTAGGTCGGGCATTTATGCCCGACGTTTGTTGTGGCGATTAAGATATATAGGTGGTGTTTGTCGGGCATAAATGCCCAACCTACAATTTTGCCCATTTTCAGGCTGCCTATTCGCGCCAGAGTAGGCAGCCTGAAAACCGCTTCATCATGCTAAAATACACGCATCATAAGGACACCCATCATGCAACCCCAAAACATCATTGTCGGCTTATCAGGCGGCGTGGACAGCTCCGTAACCGCCGCGCTGTTGCACCAACAGGGACACAACGTGCGCGGCATCTTCATGCAAAACTGGGAAGACGACAACACCGACCAATATTGCAGCATCAAAGAAGACTCGCTTGACGCGATGGCGGTCGCCGACATCATCGGCATAGACATTGATATTGTGAACTTTGCCGCGCAGTATAAAGACAAAGTGTTCGCCTATTTTTTGCAAGAATACGAAACGGGCAGAACGCCCAATCCCGATGTGCTGTGCAACGCCGAAATCAAATTCAAATGCTTTTTAGACCACGCCATCGCGCAAGGCGCAGAAGCCATCGCCACAGGGCATTACGCCTGCAAAAACGTGCGCGATGGCGTGCATTATCTGCTCAAAGGAGCAGACGGCAGCAAAGACCAAAGCTATTTTCTCTACCGCTTGCAGCCCTTTCAGCTTGAACGCGCCCTATTCCCGCTAGGCGGCATGGAAAAAACCGAAGTGCGCCGCCTTGCCCGCGATTCCAGGCTGCCTACTGCCGCCAAAAAAGACAGCACAGGCATTTGCTTTATTGGCGAGCGACCTTTCCGCGAATTTCTACAAAAATACCTGCCCACCCACAACGGCAACATGGTAACGCCCGATGGCAAAACCGTGGGCGAACACATCGGCTTAACCTTTTACACCATCGGGCAGCGCAAAGGCTTGGGCATCGGCGGCGCGGGCGAGCCGTGGTTTGTGGCAGGCAAAAACATCGCCCGCAACGAGTTAATCGTTGTGCAAGGGCATGACGACCCCCTGCTCTATTCAGGCAGCCTGAAAATGAACCAGCTATCGTGGACGCTGCCCACCAAGCCTGCCGCAGGACGTTACACCTGCAAAACCCGCTACCGCATGGCAGATGCCCCGTGCGAACTGCGCTATTTGGATGACGACACCGCCGAGCTGATTTTTGACGCGCCGCAATGGGCGGTTACCCCTGGCCAATCCGCCGTGCTATACGATGGCGACATCTGCCTAGGCGGCGGCATCATCAGCGAAACCGATAAACCCATTATTGTGAAATAGTTATTGCGAAATAGGCAGCCTAAAAAGCCTGTTACTCATTTTCAGGCTGCCTTATCCAGCTTAACCCCATACAATTCATCCCCATCGCCCTATTAAAACAGCCGCATCTGCGCCAATACGCCCAGCAGCTTTATCAACAAGCCTTTCCCGCAGAAGACCGTTTTCCTTTTTGGGGGCTACGGCTTTTCTCGCTGCGCCCCGCCATCCGCTTTGATGCCATTGTGAACAGCCATCACCAGCCCATTGGCTTGGTTTACTTAATTCATGGCGAAGGATTGCTGTATGTGCTGTATTTCGCCATTGATGCGCAATGTCGTTCGCAAGGCTATGGCTCGCGCATCATCGCCGAACTGGAACGGCAATATCCCAGCGATACCATCGTGTTAGACATCCGCACGCCCGATACCAACGCTGCCGATGCCCTGCAACGCCAAAAGCGTTTGGATTTTTATCTGCGCAACGGCTTTCACATCGCGCCGTTTGAATGGGTAGAAGCAGCGGAACGCTATACTGTTTTGTATAGTCGTTCCACACAGCCTTATACTGCGTTGGCTCGCCTTGCTGTACTACTTGTACTATCTGCGGCTCGCCACCTTGTCTAAGACTGTGTGAAACGACTATATAAAGGCAGCGGCTTTAACCCGCAATCGTTTACCACCTTGCTCACCCAAGCCACCTTTAATCTGGTGCGCCCCAATTTGCAACCCGCCCCATAACCCCACCCCAAGGACACCCAACATGGAAAAAATCTGGCTCAAAAGCTACGAAGCAGGCGTACACGCCGAAATAGACCCCACGCACTACACATCAATGATAGACGTGGTGCAGCAAAGCATTGCCAAATTTGGCAGCCAAACCGCCTTTCACAGCATGGGCAAAGAGCTGACCTATCAACAAATCGGCGAGCTATCCGACCATTTCGCATCCTATTTGCAAAACGTGCTGAAACTGCCGCGCGGCGAGCGCGTGGTGGTGATGATGCCCAATTTGCTGCAATACCCCATCGCCGTGTTCGGCATCCTGAAAGCAGGCATGGTGGTGGTGAACACCAATCCGCTTTACACCCCGCGCGAGCTAGAACACCAGCTTAACGACAGCGGCGCAAGCACCATCATCGTGCTGGAAAACTTTGCCAACACGCTGGAACTGGTGCTGCCACGCACGCAAATCAAAAACATCATCATCGCCAGCGTGGGCGAAATGTTTGGTACGTTTAAAGGCGCGTTGATGAATTTTGTGCTGCGCCACATCAAAAAAGCCGTGCCCAGCTATCAATTAGCAGGCACAACCACGTTTCAGGCTGCCTTAAAGCAAGGCGCAGCACAGCCCTTTAAGCCCGTTGCGCTTACCCGCGACGACCTTGCTTTTTTGCAATACACAGGCGGCACAACAGGCGTTGCCAAAGGCGCGATGCTCACGCACGGCAACATTTGCGCCAACATGATGCAAGCCAGCGAATGGATAAAAGCCAAGCTGGTGGAAGGCAAAGAAGTGGCCATCGCTGCCCTGCCCCTTTATCACATCTTCGCGCTCACCGTGAACCTGCTGCTGTTTTTCAAAGCAGGCGCAAAAAGCATACTCATCGCCAACCCGCGCGATTTAGACGGCTTTATCAAAGAGTTGAAACAGCACCCCGTAACCGTATTCATCGGGCTTAACACGCTGTATCGCGGCTTAATGAACCAGCCCGAATTTAAAACCATCAACTTCACCACATGGAAACTCGCCCTCGGTGGCGGCATGGCAACACAACAATCCGTTGCCGAACAATGGTTTAACCTTGTGCACATCCCCATTGTGGATGCCTACGGCTTAACCGAAGCCAGCCCCGGTGTGTGCGTGAACCCACTCAACGTTACCGAATACACAGGCGGCATCGGCTTGCCGCTGCCCAGCACCGACATCCAACTGCGCGATGGACACGGCGGCGAAGTGCCCATCGGCGAAGCAGGCGAGCTTTGGATACGCGGCCCGCAAGTGATGCGTGGCTACTGGAATCGCCCCGAAGAAACCGACAAAGCCATAGACCCCAACGGCTGGCTGGAAACAGGCGACATCGCCGTGATGAACGACAACGGCTGGTTGAAAATCGTGGACAGAAAAAAAGACCTGATTGTGGTGTCAGGCTTTAACGTTTACCCCAACGAGATTGAAGACATTGTGGCCGCCCATCCCAAAGTGCTGGAAGCCGCTTGCGTGGGCGTGAAAAGCGACAAAACAGGCGAAGCGTTAAAGCTGTTTGTCGTAAAAAAAGACAGCAGCCTAACCGCCGATGAACTCATCGCCTACTGCCGCACCCAGCTCACAGGCTACAAAGTGCCGCGCGATATTGAGTTCCGCGACGAACTGCCCAAATCCAACGTGGGCAAAATCTTGCGCCGTGAACTGCGCGACAGCTAAACCCATAAGGCAGCCTGAAAATGCTATTTTGTTTTCAGGCTGCCTTATCAGTATCAGTAGGGTGTATGGCTTTGCCACGCACCATTTCATTGAACATAGCTAAACGATGCGTGGCAAAGCCACATATCCTACCCAAACGCTTGTTGCTATACTGTTTTCAGGCTGCCCATTTATATCCCCCAAAGGCAGCCTGAAAACGAAACATCAGCGGCTCGCCAACACTTTGGCAAACCACACGCACCCGCTTAACCAACCACTTGGCGACAAACCATCGCCGCTCCACTCGGTTTTCAGGCTGCCTATTCGCACCCCCCCAAAAAGGCAGCCTGAAAACACATCCCATCAGCAAAGACACCCACATGAAAACCATCATCATCGACTACGGCATGGGCAATCTCCACTCCGTGCAAAAATCCGTTCACGCCGCCGCAGAGCGCGCAGGCGTTGATACCCAAATCCAGCTCACATCCCGCGCCCAAGACATCTACGCCGCCGACCGCGTCATCTTCCCCGGGCAAGGCGCAATGCCCGACTGCATGGCGGCGTTAAACCAAAGCGGTCTAGCCGAAGCCATCCGCGACGCGCTGAAAAACAAACCCTTTTTCGGCATCTGCGTGGGCGCACAGCTTTTGTTTGAACACAGCGAAGAAGGCGACACCCAAGGATTAGGTTGGTTTTCAGGCTGCGTAAAACGCTTTGATGCCCACCAAACCGACCCCCAAGGCAACCGTCTCAAAGTCCCGCACATGGGCTGGAACAACGTCCACCAAACCCAAGCGCATCCCCTGTTTGCCCACATCCCGCAGGATGAACGCTTTTATTTTGTCCACAGCTATTACTTCGCCCCCGTGCAGTCCGAAATCACCCTAGCCACCAGCGCATACCCGCAACCCTTTTCCTGCATCGTTGGCAAAGACAACGTGTTCGCCACCCAGTTCCACAGCGAAAAAAGCCACGCCGCAGGCTTGCAACTGTTGCAAAATTTCCTACACTGGCAACCCTAAACCCATAAACACTTAACACTCAACTATGTAAATTTGCTAAAATGAACAAATAAATTACATAGCTTAACCCAAACCATGCAACTTATCCCTGCAATAGACCTAAAAGACGGGCAATGCGTCCGCCTAAAACAAGGCTTAATGGAACAAGCCACCATCTTTTCAGACAGCCCCGCCCAAATGGCGCAGCACTGGCTAGAACAAGGTGCGCGCCGTTTGCATTTGGTGGATTTAAACGGCGCATTTGCAGGCGAGCCCAAAAATTTCCCCGCCATCGCCGAAATTCTCGCCGCCGTGTCCGCGCATATTCCCGTGCAACTGGGCGGCGGCATCCGCGATTTAGCCACCATAGAAAAATACCTAAATCTCGGCTTAACCGATGTCATCATCGGCACAGCAGCCGTTAAAAATCCCCAGTTTGTGCGCGAAGCCTGCCGCGAATTTGCAGGACACATCATCGTGGGGCTGGATGCCAAAGACGGCATGGTTGCCATTGACGGCTGGGCAGTCGTAACCGAACACCATGTTGCCGATTTGAGCCAACAGTTTGAACACGACGGCGTAAACAGCATTATCTACACCGACATCGGCAGAGACGGCATGATGAACGGCGTAAACATTGAAGCCACCATCCATCTCGCCCGCGCGGTAAACATCCCCATCATCGCATCGGGCGGCTTAACCAATTTGGACGATGTGCGCGCCCTTTGCGCGGTGCAGCACGAAGGCATCGCAGGCGCGATTACAGGACGCGCCATCTATGAAGGTACGATTCAATTCAACGAAGCGCAGCAGCTTGCCGATGCTTTAACGACAGCCTGAAAACGCTGATTTAACGATTTCTGAATAAATATAAAAAAGGAAACAATTATGTACGGTTCATTTTTGCTGATTGCATTTATTTTAGGCTTTTGGTGCATTTGGTCGGCTAGCCGCGATGTCAACTCATTGGGCGAAGCGTTGGGCTTTACCGTGTTGGCGATGGTCATCAAAGCAACAATGGAATGGAGCGGGATGCCTGATTTTGACGCGCAGCTTTTAACCACTTGGGGCATTTTGTATTTGTTTACGGTAGCTGTACTGGAAGCGGTTAACCGCCTTTCCGAAAACATGGGGATAAACATGGGCATCGCGCTGGTGGGCTCGGCAGGCTGGTTTTTCTTGGCGAAATATTTATTTAGCGAAGCGGGCATCGCCAAAGTGGCAAGCTGGGTGGGCTAATCGGCAGCCTGAAAATTAAACGTGAGAACACCGTTATTCTGGTTGATGGGAATAACGGTGTTTTTGTTTTGTGGGATGGTTTCAGGCTGCCTTATGGTTCTTATGGTTCAGCAAGAAAGGCAGCCTGAAACGCAGTTCAACGCAGCTATATAGTAAAGGGGCGTAGGGTGTGTGGCTTTACCACGACCATTTAAAAATATCGCGGTGGTGTCCTAAAAAGTATGCTGCTTGTTTTTTAGTAATTTAAATTAGCCAAATTCCGCTGTTTTAACAGGAAATTTTGTACGATAGAAATATCGTTATTGGCTTGACGTTTTATGTCAGCATACTTTTTAGGACACCACCAATATCGCTAAACGGTGCGTGAACAAGCTCACACACCCTACACACATTGAATTAGATATTTCTTGATTGATTTCACTATAAACCGCTTACCCCTATTAACACAGGGCGCAAACCTATTTCAGGCTGCCTTTATCGCTTGGCATCGCTTAACACAGCAACGCGCTACGCCTTCGCCAACTCCGCGCGCATCGCCATAATCACTCCTGCATAATCATCCGCATCAAAAATCGCCGAACCCGCCACAAATGTGTCCGCGCCTGCGGCGGCGGCGGCGGCGATGTTGTCCACTTTAATGCCGCCGTCCACTTCTAGGCGAATGTGTCGCCCGCTGCGTTGCTCATAGGCATCCAGTAGGGCGCGGGTTTGTCGCAGTTTTTCCAGCGTGTGCGGGATAAATTTTTGCCCGCCAAAACCAGGGTTCACCGACATCAGCAGCACCATGTCCAGCTTGTCCAACACGTTTTCCAGCACCGAGACCGATGTGGCAGGGTTCAACACCAAGCCCGCTTGTTTGCCCGCGTCTTTAATCAGCGACAGGCTGCGGTCAATATGGCGGCTGGCTTCGGGGTGAAAGGTGATGATGTCTGCGCCTGCTTTAATAAACGCGCTAATCATGTCGTCCACAGGCTCAATCATCAAATGCACATCAATCGGCGCGCTGGTGTGCGGGCGCAGCGCGGCGCAAATCATCGGACCGAATGTGAGATTGGGCACATAGTGGTTGTCCATCACATCAAAATGAATCATGTCGGCACCTGCGGCGATGACGTTGCGCACTTCTTCGCCCAAGCGGGCAAAATCGGCGGAAAGAATGCTGGGGGCGATGCGGTATTTCATGGCGTGTCCTTTGTGTTTACAAACATGGGCAATTTTAACACCGCAAGCGGTTTTCAGGCTGCCTAAACCGCTGGGAAATATGGGTAAGGCAGTCTGAAAACGCTATAATTGCGCCTTTTCATTTTCTTGCGGAACAACCAACCATGTCTAAAAAACCCAAACACGAATTAGAAAACAACAAACTGCAAAAACGCCTGCGCCACGCTGTGGGCGATGCGATTAACGATTTCAACATGATTGAAAACGGCGACAAAATCATGGTTTGCCTATCGGGCGGCAAGGATAGCTACGCGCTGTTGGACATCCTGCGCCAACTGCAAGCATCCGCGCCGATTGAGTTTGAGCTGGTTGCCGTAAACCTAGACCAAAAGCAACCGGGGTTCCCCGAACACGTTTTGCCCGAATACCTGAGCAGCATTGGCGTGCCGTTTAAAATTGTGGAAGAAGACACCTATTCCACCGTGAAGCGCGTGTTGGACGAAGGCAAAACCACCTGCTCGCTGTGCAGCCGCTTGCGGCGCGGCATTTTGTATCGCACCGCCAAAGAGCTGGACTGCACCAAAATCGCGCTCGGGCATCACCGCGACGACATCATCGCCACGCTGTTTTTAAATATGTTTTACGGTGGCAAACTCAAAGCCATGCCGCCGAAGCTGGTTTCCGACAACGGCGAACACATCGTTATCCGCCCGCTGGCGTATGTGAAAGAAAAAGATTTGATTAAATATGCCGAGCTAAAACAGTTCCCCATCATCCCCTGCAACCTATGCGGCTCGCAGCCCAATTTGCAACGGCAAGTCATCGGCGATATGTTGAAAGACTGGGACAAACGCTTCCCCGGCCGCATTGAAAGTATGTTTTCCGCACTGCAAAACGTGGTGCCATCGCATTTGGCAGACACAGAATTGTTTGACTTCGCAGGCTTGGCGCGCGGGCAAAAGCTGAAACACGGCGGCGATTTGGCGTTTGACAGCGAAACCGTGTCGTTTACCGCGCCTCGCGATGAAGACGATGAGCAGCCTGAAAAACCTGCGCGCAAGGTGATTAACATTTTGGGTAATAAGCCGAAGGCTGGGTGTGGGATTCAGGTGGAGTAATCGCTATGCAAAAGGCAGCCTGAAAACGCTGTTTAACGCAGCGTAAACGTGTTCACAAACGCACGCCAATCCCAATTTTTTAATTCAAACTGAAAGCGCAACATGGAAATTGAAGCCCCTGTTATTTTCAATTTATCGCAAGTGCGCGAGTTGGAATCAACCGCCTATATTGAAATCGCCAAAGGTTACGGCACAAATTTTTGGAATGTTGACTCGCTGTATTTTTCTGAATGCGATTAGTTGGATTATTTTGATGGTTTAGTGCACGATTGCGTGCCCGATTATGATTTGTTTGATTTTATTGACGTTGCGCCACATTTGGTGCTGCGGCTTGCGGAACGCTTAGATGCCGCCGCAGCAAGCTCACCATTGGCTGCCGATATTTATCTCACCGTTGCAGCGTGGCTGCGGGAACATGGCAGCAACGGCGTAGCTCCTTTGGGCTTGTAATGTAAATGCAAACGGTGGTGTCCTAAAAAGTATGCTGCACCACCGTTCCCTCTCCCGCTGGCGGGGGAGGGTTAGGGTGGGGGTGGCTGTTTAATCTACCTACCACCCCATCCTAGCCTTCCCCCGCCAGCGGGGGAAGGAACAGATTGCAGAATTTTTGACCAATACGGCTTGTCATCAACCATAATCAAGCCAGCATACTTTTTAGGACACCACCATGCAAACAATAAGGCAGCCTGAAAACGTATTTCACCGTTTTCAGGCTGCCTTCATGTAAACATGATGACCCGCATCCCCTATCACCGCGTGTTCACGGAAAATCTGCCATTGCCCATTCTCTGTGCGGCACAACATCAGCGTGAACACAATTTTCTTCTCCCCTGCGCCCAAGTTCATTTGCCGCATGGCAACCACATAGCCCACGCCGTTTTGCTTGGTGGCGTAATTGAATTGTGCGAATGCTGCGCCATTTGGTAACAAACCCTTGCCGCTCCATTTTGAATTTCAGGCTGCATCAGGGCTTTTGCCAAGGTTTCAGGCTGCCTTTTATGCTAAAATCGCGCGTTTTCATTTCTCCCAAAAATCATTTATTTAAGGACAAACTCATGAGCTTAAAATGCGGCATCGTTGGCTTGCCCAATGTCGGCAAATCCACGCTATTTAACGCGCTCACGCAATCGGGCATTGAAGCGGCAAACTATCCATTCTGCACCATTGAGCCCAATGTGGGCATTGTGGAAGTGCCCGACCCGCGCATGGCGGAGCTGGCAAAAATCGTTAATCCGCAGCGTATGCAGCCTGCGATTGTGGAGTTTGTGGATATCGCGGGCTTGGTGGCAGGCGCGAGCAAAGGCGAAGGCTTGGGCAACCAGTTTCTTGCCAATATCCGCGAAACCGATGCCATTGTGAACGTGGTGCGCTGTTTTGATGACGACAACATTGTGCACGTGGCGGGCAAGGTAGACCCGATTGCCGACATTGAAACCATTGGCACAGAGCTTGCCTTGGCGGATTTGGCCAGCGTGGAAAAAGCGATGCTGCGCGAAGGCAAAAAAGCCAAATCGGGCGACAAAGACGCGCAAAAATTGGTTGCGCTGTGCGAAAAACTGCTGCCGCATCTGAACGAAGGCAAACCCGTGCGCTCGCTGGGTTTGGACGCGGAAAGCCTTGCCCTGCTCAAACCCTTGTTTTTATTGACCGCCAAGCCTGCGATGTATGTGGGCAACGTGGCGGAAGATGGCTTTGAAAACAACCCGCATTTGGACAGATTGCGCGAACTCGCCGCCAAAGAAAACGCGCCTGTGGTTGCCGTGTGCGCCGCGTTGGAAAGCGAAATCGCCGAGTTGGCAGACGATGAAAAAGCCGAATTTCTCGCCGAAATGGGCATGGAAGAAGCGGGCTTAAACCGCTTAATCCGCGCGGGCTACGATTTGCTCGGCTTGCAAACCTATTTCACCGCAGGCGTAAAAGAAGTACGCGCGTGGACGATTCACAAGGGCGGCACCGCGCCGCAAGCCGCTGGCGTGATTCACACCGATTTTGAACGCGGCTTTATCCGCGCCCAAGTGATTGCCTACAACGACTTTATCGCGCTGGGCGGCGAAGCCAAAGCCAAAGAAGCGGGCAAAATGCGCGCCGAAGGCAAGGAATACATCGTGCAAGATGGCGATGTGATTCATTTTTTGTTTAACGTGTAACCGTTAGGCAGCATGAAACCGTATTACCCGTTTTCAGGCTGCCTCAAATTATTATAAGAGTGGACACAATCCACACCCCTCAATCCCTTTTGAAAAGGACTTCCCATGAACGCTTCTCCCCAATCCGCCAGCCCATCCAGCGGTGGCAACAATCTTGCACTATCGGTTGTGGGCGCGCTGTTTTTTATGCTGGGCTTCATCACTTGCTTAAACGACATCTTAATCCCGCATCTGAAAGCCATCTTCAACCTAAACTACACCCAAGCCATGCTGGTGCAGTTTTGCTTTTTCACCGCCTATGCCGTGATGTCCATCCCCATGAGTAAACTGGTGGAAACGATGGGCTATAAAGCGGGCATCATCGGCGGTTTTTTGATTGCCGCGCTGGGCTGCATTTTGTTCTATCCCGCTGCGGCAAGCGCGTCTTATCCCGTTTTCTTGGGCGCGTTGTTTATTTTGGCTTCGGGCATTGTGCTGCTGCAAGTGGCGGGCAATCCGTATGTAACGCTGCTTGCGCCCAAGGGCAAAGAATCGGTGATGCTCACGCTGATTCAAGCGTTTAACTCGCTGGCCACCACCATCGCGCCGCCCATTGGCGCAGCATTGATTTTTGTGGATGCCACCGCCAGCCAAGCGCAGCGCATTGCATCGGTGCAAATGCCTTATTTGGGGCTGGCAGGCTTTATGATTTTGCTTTCGGTGTTGATTGGCTTGATTAAATTGCCCGATGCCCGCCAAATCGCCGCCGAGCAAAGCGAAGCCAGCCACGATGGCAAAAGCAGCGTGTGGCAATACAAACACATGGTGTTGGGCACGCTGGCGATTTTCTGCTATGTGGGCGCGGAAGTGGCGATTGGCTCACTGATGGTGAATGCGCTGGAACACACCGCAGGGCTGAAACACGAAACCGCCGCAGGCTATTTGTCTATTTATTGGGGCGGCGCGATGGTGGGACGCTTTGTTGGCGCGGGCTTGATGAACAAAATCGCCCCCAATAAATACCTTGCGTTCAACGCTTCTATGGCATTTGGCTTGCTGTGCATTGCGATTGCCGCAGGCGGCGGGGTCATCACGCAATGGTCGCTGCTGCTGATTGGCTTTTTCAACTCCATCATGTTCCCCACCATTTTCTCGTTGAGCACCAAAGGCTTGGGCAAATTTACAGGCGCGGCTTCGGGCATTATTTCCACCGCCATCGTGGGCGGCGCGATTGTACCCGTGTTGCAAGGCTGGGTGATTGACCATGCGGGCTTGATGATTTCGTATGTTATCCCCGCCATTTGCTATTACTACATCGGACACTTCGCCCTGAAAGGCTACAAAGTGGACGAGCAAGCGCAACCATCGGCGTAATGTACAAACTGCGTTTCTTGAACGAGAAGCGCAGTTTTGCGTTTGGGCGATGCTGAAATCGGTTTTCAGGCTGCCTGATGGCAATCAACATAGGCAGCCTGAAAAGCATAGGCAGCCTGAAACGCTATTTAGCATCGCTAAACCCAAAGCCACCCTGCCCTACCTTTTTCAGGCTGCCACAACAGCTATTGCCCAAAAAATAAGCAATTTAAAAATCCCCCCATTTTTCAACCCTCTGCCCCACTTATCCACAAGCTATAAACACATTTAGCCAAACAAAAAGTGGGTTACACCCAAGGAAACACCATGTTCAAAATCACCGCATTCGGCGAAGCCCTATGGGACAACCTACCCACAGGCAAAGTGCTGGGCGGCGCGCCCATCAACCTACTCGCCCACCTTGCCACGCTGGGCGCAGATTGCAGCGTCATCAGCCGCTGCGGCAGCGATGATGACGGCACCGCCCTGCGCCAAGCCATCCAGCGCAAACGCATCGCCACCGATTTGCTCCAAACCGACCCCCAACTCGCCACCAGCCAAGTGTTGGTGCAACTGGATGGCGAAGGCTGCGCCCATTACGACATCGTTTATCCCTGCGCGTGGGACAAAATCCAAGCCAGCGAATCCGCGCAAGCGCGCGTGGCGCAGTCAGACGCATTCATCTTCGGCAGCCTAGCCCTGCGCGATGCCGCTTCACGCCAAGCCCTTGCCCAACTGCTGCCGCACGCCGCGTTCAAAATTTTTGACGTAAACCTGCGCCCGCCGCACTACCAACTTGCCACCCTGCGCGACATGATGCAGCAAGCCGATTTCATCAAATTCAACGACGACGAGCTATACGAAATCGCCGCCGCGCTCGGCTCGCCCTACCGCAGCATAGAACAAAACATCCGCTTCATCGCCGAGCGCACGCACACGCGCCAAATCTGCGTAACGCTGGGCAAACACGGCGCGTTGTATTACCACGATGGCGAGCTGTTTGCCCACCACGGCTACCGCGTAACCGTTGCCGACACCGTGGGCGCGGGCGACAGCTTTTTGGCGGGCTTTATCCACCAATTTTTGCACGGCAAACCGCCGCAAGACATTCTAGCTTTCGCCTGCGCACTCGGCTCGCTGGTCGCCGCACAACACGGCGCAACGCCCGAGATTGCGTTGGCAGAGATTGAAGCGATGATGCAGCCGCGCTAATGGCAAAGGAAAAGGCAGCCTGAAAACCAATTTTGTGTTTTCAGGCTGCCTAATCATTCGCCCGCCGTTGCCGTAAAGGCAGCCTGAAACCTTTGCAAAACCTGTAACCGATGGAGCGTCGGCGGCTCGCCGACATTTTGGAAAATCAATAATGCAATGTTTAATAAGCCATTTGGCGACGAGCCGTCGCCACTCCATTTTAGGTTTCAGGCTGTTGTTGGGGGGTTGCAAAGGTTTCAGCCTGAAACGCCAATTCGGGCAATTCAGGCTGCTGATTTTCGTCTTGCAGATGGCTGATGCCGATGCCAATCAGGCGATATTCGTGTTCGCGGGGCATACGCTGGGCAAGCTGTTGGGCAGCCTGAATTAACGTAGCTGCGCTGGGCAGCGCGGACGAATAGGTTTGCGAACGGGTGAGCGTGCGAAAATCGCTGGTTTTGAGTTTGAGCGTGAGCGTTTGCCCGATGGTGTGGCGGCGTTGCATTTGTTGAGCCAAATCTTGGGCTAAATCGGGGATGTGGCGGACGATTTGATGCAGCGGCAAATCATCGGGCAGCGTGATTTCGGTGGAAATTTGCACGCGCTCGCGCTCGGGTTCAACGGGGCGATTATCCACACCACGCGCCAGCTCGTGCAGGCGATAGCCCCATCTGCCAAACAAGTTCAGCAGCATCCCCAGCGGCAGGCGCTGCAAATCGCCCACCGTTTGCCAGCCTTGTGCGTTGAGCTTGGCAAGCGTTTTTTTGCCCACGCCCGATATTTTGCCCAGCGGCAGGGTTTGCAAAAATGCGTCCACTTTTTGCGGCGCAATCACAAATTGCCCATCGGGCTTGCGCCAATCGGACGCGATTTTGGCGAGAAACTTGTTGGGCGCAATGCCTGCGGAAGCGGTTAGCCCCGTTTGGCGGCGGATTTCGGCGCGGATGGCAAGCGCGATGTCGCGGGCGTAGGCGATGTTTTGCTTGTTTTGGGTTACGTCCAAATAGGCTTCGTCCAGCGCGAGCGGCTCGATGATGTCGGTATGCAGCCTGAAAATCTGATGAATTTGCTGGGAGACTTGGCGATAAAGCGCGAACTGCGGCGGGATAAAAATGGCGTGCGGGCAAAGCCGTTTCGCTGTCGCCACCGCCATTGCCGAGCGCAAGCCGTATTTGCGGGCTTCGTAGGACGCGGCGCAAATCACCGAGCGCGCGCCATCCCAAGCCACCACCACGGGCTTGCCGCGCAGCTGGGGTTGTTCGCGCAGTTCTACCGATGCGTAGAATGCGTCCATGTCTATGTGGATGATTTTGCGTGGGGTCATGGTGGGCATGGCGTGCAAAAGGCAGCCTGAAAATGGGATTTAGGTTTTCAGGCTGCCTATCGTTAAATGTATTATCTTGGTGGTTCTGCGATAGAGCATTCTTCTTTTATCGTTAATTTCTGATTGCTGGATTGCCCAAAACCATTGGCTAATATTCTAATAAGCAATCAGTTACCCATCCTATATATGGGTTAAAGGCAGCCTGAAAAGCAAGAAATGTCGTCATCTCCGCCTACGCAAGAACAACGGGAAATGGACTATTTTTATTGCATTGCAAAGGTTTCAGGCTGCCTTTACCCGCCGCAATCAGCCGCGTTTAAACCATCTCCGCTTTCTCAATCACCACCGCTTCCACAGGCACATCGTCGTGATAGCCCTTGCGCGTGGTCGCCACTTTTTCAATCGCATCCACCACATCTTGCCCATCCACCACCTTGCCAAACACGGCGTAGCCCCATTCTTGCACCACGTTGCGCCCGTGCAGCTCTTTGGCGCGGTGGTTCAAGAAATGGTTGTCTTTGGTGTTGATGAAAAATTGCGCGCTGGCGGAATGCGGCTCGGAAGTGCGCGCCATAGCGATGGTGTATTTGTCGTTAGGCAAGCCGTTGTGCGCTTCGTTTTCAATGGCGGCGCGGGTGGCTTTTTCGTTCATGTCTGCCGTCATGCCGCCGCCTTGAATCATAAAGCCGTTAATCACGCGGTGGAAAATCACGCCGTTGTAAAAGCCGTCTTTCACATATTGCTCAAAGTTGGCGGCGGTGATGGGGGCTTTTTCGTGGTTCAGCTCAATGCTAATCACGCCAAGGTTGGTGTGCAGTTTAATCATGGTGTTTGTCCTTTATATTAGGGTGGAAGATAGGCAGCCTGAAAATGTGCTTTACCAAGTTTCAGGCTGCCTTGGGTTGGGGTTATTTAACAATACGAACCTTTTTGATTTCAATCGTTTGCACAGGCACATCGCCCTGCCCCATTTTAAAGCTGGTGCGCGTTTTGGCGATTTTGTTGACCACATCCATGCCCTTGCTCACCTTGCCAAACACGGCATAGCCGTAGCCTGCTGTGGTGGGTGCGGTGTAGTCCAATGGCGCGTTGTTGGCAACGTTGATAAAAAACTGGCTGGTGGCGGAATGCGGGTCGCTGGTGCGTGCCATGGCAATCGTGCCAACGGTGTTTTTTAAGCCGTTTGCTGCTTCGTTGGCGATGGGCGCATCGGTGGATTTTTTCAACAAATCGGGCGTGAAGCCGCCGCCCTGAATCATAAAGCCGTCTATCACGCGGTGGAAAATCGTGCCGTTGTAGAAGCCTTTGTTGGCGTAGTTCACAAAATTAGCCACGGTTTTCGGGGCTTTTTGCTCGTCTAGGCTCAATTCAATGTTGCCCAGATTGGTTTCAATCACGGCGCGGGTTTCGGCTTGGGCGGCGAAACTGGCTGCGCCCATCAGCGCGGATAACAAGATTTTGGAAGCGATGTTCACGGGATTTCCTTGTATGGATAAAAGAACGCGCATTTTATGTGAGATGCAAAGCGTGGACAATTTCTAATTTTACATTCCGCCAAAATCTTGAACAAAAATGGCGAGATTTAGCAAATATTTACAACTAGACGATTTTTGTAAACTCCGCTATATTCGCGCCTTCGGTTGGTAACAGCAAGGCGTGGTGCACTCCCAGCCAGCCTTAACCGAAGATACGCTTCTCAAAAGGAATCGCTGCTGCCTGAAAATTATTATCTAAGGATAAAAAAATGACTGCTACACATACGCAGGCGCAGTTGCGCAATAACCCCTATAAAGTTGCCATCGCTTCCATGATTGGCACGGCAATTGAATTTTACGATTACTACATCTACGCGGCGGCCGCCGTGCTGGTGTTCAACACCCAATTTTTTGACAAGTCCGACCACAACGTCGCCATTCTGCTGTCGCTTTCCACTTTGGCATTGGCGTTTTTCGCCCGCCCGATTGGTTCGGCGTTGTTTGGGCACTTCGGCGACAAAATCGGACGTAAAAAAACGCTGGTCGCTTCGCTGCTCACCATGGGTTTGTCTACCGTGTGCATCGGTTTGCTGCCCACTTATGACCAAATCGGCTTTTGGGCGCCGCTTTTATTGTGTGTCTGCCGCATCGGGCAAGGTTTGGGCTTGGGCGGCGAATGGGGCGGCGCGGCGTTGGTTGCCACCGAAAACGCGCCCGAAGGCAAACGCGCGTGGTTCGGCACGTTCCCGCAGCTGGGCGCGCCGATTGGCCTGTTTATGGCAAACGGCACGTTCTTCACCATCAGCGTGCTGGTGGGGCATGACGAATTGGTGCAATGGGGCTGGCGCATTCCGTTTGTGTTGTCGTTTATGCTGGTGATTGTGGGCTTGTGGATGCGGATGACCCTGCATGAAAGCCATGTTTACCGCGAAGCGGAAGCCAAAGGCAAAACGCAAAACGCGCCGGTGAAAGAAGTGATTACCAAACACTGGAAACCGATTTTGCAAGGCACGTTCATTATGACGGCGACTTATGTGTTGTTTTATGTGATGACGGCGTTTGTGCAGGTGTATTCCAAAACCAAAGTGGGCGTTTCCGAATGGGGGCATCCAACAGGTTTGGGCATTCCTGCCAACACGTTCACGGGCTTTTTGCTGATTGCGGCGGTGATATTTGGCATTTCCATCAGCCTATCGGGCATCCATGCCGATAAGATTGGGCGTCGCCGTTATTTGCTGCTGGTTACCGCTGCGATTTTGGTGTTTGGCTTGTGCATGCCTCTGTTTTTGACCAACGGCACGCCGATGTCGGTGCTGGCATTCTTGCTGATTGGCATGGTGTTGATGGGCATGACGTTTGGTCCGATGGCGGCGCTGCTGCCTGAGTTGTTCCCCACCGAAGTGCGCTATTCAGGCGCGTCGCTGGCGTATAACTTGGCGGCGATTGTGGGCGCATCCATTGCTACGATGGTGGCGATTGAGCTGAACCTGCGCTTCGGTATCTTTGGCGTGGGCGCGTATTTGGCGGTGAACTGCGTGATGACGCTGATTGCGCTGTGGACAACGCACGAAACGAAAGATGTGGATTTGACGCAAACGCAATAACCGCAGCCATAAAAGGCAGCCTGAAAACGATAATGCTCGTTTTCAGGCTGCCTTTTTATATTTGCAATGTTTGCGCGACTACGCCGTTTCGCCGCGCAACACGCGCTGCCGCCGCGTTTCCGCCATCACCATGCCGGCGGACACGGAAATATTCATGCTTTCCACCGTGCCGAACATTGGGATGGACACCAGCGCGTCGCAATGCTCGCGCGTGAGCCGCCGCATGCCGCCGCCTTCGTTGCCCATCACCCACGCCACGTTTTCGGGGATGGCGTAGTGGAACAAATCCGCTTCGCCACCCATATCCGTGCCCACCACCCAAATGCCGTATTCTTTTAGCTCGCGCAGGGTGCGCGCTAGGTTGGTTACGGTGATATAGGGCACGGTTTCCGCCGCGCCGCAAGCGACTTTGCTCACGGTGGCGTTCAGCCCCGCGCTTTTGTCTTTGGGCGCAATCACGGCGTGCACGCCCATGGCATCGGCGGTGCGCAGGCACGCGCCTAGGTTGTGCGGGTCGGTGATGCCGTCTAACACCAGCAGGAATGCGGGTTCGCGTAGGTTTTCCAGCACGTCTTCCAAGTGGACATGATTTTTGGATGCGTCAATAAAGCCGACCACGCCTTGATGGCGCGCGCCTTTGGCGATGATGTTCAGGCGGTTCATGTCGGCAAAATGCACGCGCACGCGCTCGGCGGATGCTTTTTCCAGCACTTCGCGCGTGCGCGTGTCGTTTTTGTTTTCTAAAACATAAAGCTCTACGATGGATTTGGGGTTTTGCCACAGGCGGGCGTTGATGGCGTGAAAGCCGTAAATCAGGCGTTGGTTGGACATGGGGGTTCCTTGTGGGATGGGGTTGCGGTTGGTTCGTTGGACTGGTTTTCAGGCTGCCTTGTCATAACTCCTATTAGGCCTGAAAAATTAAGAAAAGCCGTCATTCCCGCGCAGGCGGGAATCTTGTCAAACATTCATTCATAAATGTGTGCAAAAACAATCTATTGCGTGAATTTAACCAAGATTCCCGCCTGCGCGGGAATGACGGACGTTACTATTTCTTGTTGTGTTTTAGATTTTGCAAAGGTTTTCAGGCTGCCTTAGGATTAACCGATTAGGCAGCCTGAAACCTATTTCTGCTCCGTTTCCATCTTGCTCAACGTAACGCCCGTAAAGCCAAACAGCACGGTTAAAATCAAGCATAGGTAGCAGAAAAACGCATAGGGCAGATAGCTCAACACGCTCACACCCAGCACTTTGGCGATAAACACGCCGCACACGCTCCACGGCACCAGCGGGTTAATCACCGTGCCCGCGTCTTCCAGCGTGCGCGATAGGTTGCGCGGATGCAAGCCCAGCTTGGCGTACACAGGTTTAAACGTTTCGCCCGCCAGCAAAATAGACAAATACTGCTCGCCAATCAAAATATTCACGCCCACGCTGGTCATCGCCACGCAAAACGTTGCCCGTCCCGCGTTGGTGAGAAAGCGGCGCATCGCATCCAACAGCGCAGGCACAATGCCCAGCGCAAACAGCAAGCCGCCCAAGCTCAACGCCAGCATCACCACCGTTTGCGTGAAAAACATACTTTCCAAGCCGCCGCGCGACACCAGCTTGGCGATGCCTTCGCCCACATGTTCGGGCTTAAAGCCTGCAAACAGCCAGCCGCCCAGTTGCCCCGCCGATAGCGGCGTGTGAACAAACGTGATGGCGATGGAAACGGCGATGGTGGCGAGCATGGTTAAAATCGCGTCCACTTTAAACAACGCCAGCACCACCAATACGGCAAACGGCAACAGCGCGTAGCCATGCACCAAGCCGCTCGCTTGCAATTGACCGCTGAGCTTTTGCACCGAATTCAGGCTGCCTGAAACCACATCGGGCACCGCCCACACCAGCGCAGCGGCGGTGAGCAGCAAGGCGGGGATGGTGGTGTAGCTCATGTTTTTGATGTGTTCAAACAAATCCACGCCCACGGTGGACGCGGCGATGCCCGTGGTGTCCGACAGCGGCGACATTTTGTCGCCAAAAAATGCGCCCGAAACCACCGCGCCTGCGGTAATCGCAGGCACAGCGTGAAACGCTTCGCTCATGCCCATAAACGCCACGCCAATGGTGGCGCAAGTGGTCAAGCTGCTGCCGATGGAAATGCCGATGATGCCGCACAGCAAAAACGCGGAAAGATAAAAATATTCGGGCGAAATCAGCCCAAAGCCGTAATACATCAGCGTGGGAATCGCGCCGCTCATCATCATCGCGGCAACCAGCAGCCCGATGAAAAAAAACAGATAAATCGCGCCCATACCTTGTTCCACCGCCGCTGCCATGCGCTTAATCATGTCGCGCCATGTTGCGCCGCGCAGCAAGCCATACAGCATCAGCGCAACCAGAGCCAGCAAAATGGACAAATGCGGCACCCATTCAAACGAGATAATGGTGTAGCCCATGATGGCGATGGCGCACGCGGCAACGATAAAGGCTTCGGAAAGGGAAATATTGAGCAAAGATTGTTTGGATAGCATGATTTTTTACTTGAAAGGTTTGAAATATAAAACGTTTTTAGCTTGCCCCAACGCATCCACTTGGGCGATGCCAATGCCCACGGCTTGCGCGGTAAACGGCTGGAAGGTGTAGCTGGCTTCAAATTTGGCGACCCCATCGCTGAACTCGTTGGGCGTGAGCAGGGTAACGTGCGGATTAAATTGGGTAAACACATTGGGCGAGCCGTATCGCTCAAAGATTTTTACCTTTTCGGGATAGGCTTTCACCCAATCGGGCAGTTGCGCATTTTTGTCGCGCAGTTTCACCAGCTGCACGGTGATTTCATCGGCAAGCTGTTGCAACTCGGGCGATGGCTGGTTGTCCAGCATCAGCCATTTGCCTGCGGTGCTGTGTATCCCGTTGAACGAAATGTAAAATTTGCTTTGCTGGCGGGCAAATTGGCTGACGATTTTTTGGATTTCAGGCAGCCTTTTGCTGTCGTATTCGGTGAGATACAGCGTTAGGTGGACTTGATAGCCCTGCGCAAACAGCGACTTCACGCCTTGCTGGGCAAGGGCTTGCGAGATGTCGTTGACACGGCTTTCAGCGGCGTTATCCAGTTTCACAAACACGTTGTAGTTGGCGGTTTCGGCAAAGGTTGCGCTGGCGAAGAATAGCGCGGTTATGGCGATTAGGTGTTTTTTGTGGGGCATGATTGTTCCTTTATTGGGTTTAGGGTGGGATGGGGTTTTCTACCTTGCGCGTTGCGCTGCGGACTACCCTTTAAACACCGCCGCAAACGCATCCGCCACGGTGTTCACATTGCGGTCATTCAGGCCTGCGATGCACATCCGCCCGCTATCCAGCAGATAAATGGCAAATTCATCGCGCAGGCGGTGCACTTGCGCCATGCTCAAACCTGTGTAGCTAAACATCCCGCGCTGTTTCACAAAATAGCCAAAATCGCGCTCGGGCAGCCTGCTTTGCAGCACGTCATAAATGCGCTGGCGCATGGCGCGGATGCGGTCGCGCATTTCATAGACTTCGTTTTGCCATTGCGCGGCAAGTTGCGCGTCGCTTAAAACGTGATACGCGGTTAAGCCGCCTTGCGCGGGCGGGCTGGAATAAATGCGGCGCACGCCCAGTTGCAGCTGCCCCAGCACCAGCGCGGCTTCTTCGGCGTTGGGCGACACCACCATCAAGCCGCCCGCGCGTTGCCCATACAGCGACATATTTTTGGAAAACGAGCTGCTCACAAACACAGGCAGCCCCAAATCAGCAGCACGGCGGATGGCGTAGGCATCGCGGTCAAAATCGTCGCCAAAGCCTTGGTAGGCGATGTCCATAAACGGGATAAGCTGGCGCGCAGCGATGATGTGCAACACTTCATCCCATTGCGCGGGCGACAAATCCACGCCCGTGGGGTTGTGGCAGCAGGGATGCAGCAGCACGATGGTGTTTTCAGGCTGCCTATTTAGGCAGGCGCACATTTCGGCAAATTTCACGCCGATGGTGGCGGGGTCGTAATACGGATAGTGTTCTATGGCGATGCCTGCGGCGGTGAAAATGCCGCGATGGTTGTCCCAAGTGGGGTCGCTCATCAGCACTTTGCTGTCGCCAAACCAGTTGTGTAGCAAATCCGCGCCCAGCCGCAACGCGCCCGAGCCGCCCAGCGTTTGCACGGTGGTTACGCGGTTTTCGGCAATCACACGATGGTTCGCGCCAAACAATAATTTGGGCAACTCGGCGCGTAGCCCTGCGTGTCCTTCCATCGGCAAATAGGCTTTTGCGCCGATGCCTACGCGCTGTTCGGCGGTTTTCACGCTTTCAGGCTGCGTCATGTTGCCATCGTTGTCAAAATAGATGCCGATGGATAGGTTGATTTTGTGCGGACGCGGGTCGCGTTTAAAGGTTTCTACAAGGCTTAAAATGGGGTCGCCTGCGTAGGGCGTTAGGTGTTGGAACATGGGCGGGGCTTTCTGCGTGGTTTTTGTGGTTTGCTTGGTTTTAAGAAATGTAAGTATAAAAGATTTCAGGCTGCCTTTGAAACCGTTGTGCGGGCAAACAATCAGGCAGCCTGAAAATTTAGAACCTGTATTCACTATTTTCATAGGCAGATTTGATGGCATAAAAGCGCGGATACAAGGCAAAAAGCACAAGGTTGAACACCTTGCGAGCATTTTTAACGCAGTAGCCTCGTTTTTAGGGCATTAAAGATGTCTATGAAAATAGTGAATACAGGTTCTTAATAAGCGCGATGCTGTGGAATTTTATGCTTTAAGTGTTTGGATTGGCGCGATGGTGGGCAATTATTTTGTGTTTAACGGATGATGTTGGCAGAAAATGGCTTTGTATGGATGGTGGGGTTTATGGCTTGGGGATGGGGTTACATGACGTTTCAGGCTGCCTAATCTGTGCTACATAGGCAGCCTGAAAACGTTTGCAAAGCCGCAACCCGATGGAGCGGCGACGGCTCGTCGCTAAATAGCGGATTAAATAAACCGTGCTCGGTTGCCACCCTGTCGCCAAGCCGACAACGTGCCATTATCGTTTTCAGGCTGCCTAATACAACACAGATTAGGCAGCCTGAAAACACAAAACCCAACCCCATCACGCCGATAAAAACAGCCGATACGCCGCGTTATCCGTTTGCTCTTCGTAGGCATAGCCCAACTGCGCCAAAAATGCGTCAAACGCCGCGCTGTCGGTGGGTGGCACATCAATGCCCACCAAAATGCGCCCATAATCTGCGCCGTGGTTGCGGTAGTGAAACAGGCTGATGTTCCAATCGCTTTGCAGCGTGTTCAAAAATTTGGTCAGCGCACCCGGCCGCTCGGGAAACTCAAAGCTAAACAATCGCTCGTTTTGCACCTTGTACGTGCGCCCGCCCACCATGTAGCGCAGGTGGACTTTCGCCATTTCATCGTTGCTCAAATCCATATACGGCAGATGCGCGGCATCAAATTGGGCGCGGATTTGCGCGATGTCTTTCGCGCCCGCGGTTTGGATGCCCACAAAAATATGCGCCACTTCATCGTCGCCGTAGCGATAGTTGAACTCGGTGATGTTGCGCGCGCCGACCACGTTCACAAACTCGCGGAAGCTGCCCGCCCGTTCGGGGATGGACACGGCAAAAATCGCTTCGTTGCCTTCGCACAATTCGCTGCGTTCGGACACATGGCGCAAGCGGTGGAAATTCATGTTCGCGCCGCTGCACACGGCAATCAGCGTTTCATCGGCAAGATGATGCTGCGCGATGTAGGCTTTCAGCCCCGCCAAAGCCAACGCGCCCGATGGTTCGCAAATGCTGCGCGTGTCGTCAAAAATATCTTTTAACGCGCCGCAGATGGCATCGGTGTCCACCGTGATGATGTCGTCCAGCAAATCGCGGCACATTTTAAAGGTTTCTTCGCCCACCAATTTCACCGCCGTGCCATCGGCAAACAAGCCCACGTCTTTCAATTCCACGCGCTCGCCCGCTGCTACCGATGCTTTCATCGCGCAGCTATCGCTGGTTTGCACGCCGATGACTTTGATTTCAGGGCGCACTTGTTTGATAAACGCAGCAACGCCCGCCGCCAAGCTGCCGCCGCCAATCGGCAAAAACACGGCATGGATGGGCTTGGCGTGTTGGCGCACGATTTCCATGCCAATCGTGCCCTGCCCTGCGATGACTTCGGGGTCATCAAACGGCGGGATGTAGGTCAAGCCGCTTTGGGCAACCAGTTGCATGGCGTGGTCGTAGGCATCGTTGTACGACACGCCTGCCAGCACCACGTTGCCGCCGCGTGCTTTGACTGCGTCCACTTTAATCTTGGGCGTGGTTTCGGGCATCACAATCGTTGCCGTGCAGCCCAATCTTTGCGCGGCTAGGGCAACGCCTTGCGCGTGGTTGCCCGCGCTGGCAGTAATCACGCCGTTGCGCAACACGTTTTCAGGCAGCTTTGCCATTTTGTTGTACGCGCCGCGCAGTTTGAACGAAAACACGGACTGCAAATCTTCGCGTTTGAGCAGAATTTTGTTGCCCATGCGGTGCGATAGATTGCTGGCAAGGTCTAGCGGGGATTCAATGGCGACATCGTAAACAGCGGAAGTGAGAATGCGGGTGAGATAGTGGCGATAGGGCTGGAAGCGTTCTGTGTTCATATTGGCGTTGATGTGTTGTGATTGAGTAAGAAAACGTAACCATAACGCGCAGATTGTGTAAACGCAAGTTAATTATTGTTGCCAAAATGGGTTTAGGCAGCCTGAAAATAGGTAAAACGCGGTTTTGTGGGTATAATCGCAGCCTTTTGCGGCTGCCGATGCCATCGCGTAACGCGCTGATTAGGCAGCCTGAAAACGGCAAGCGGCGTTTGGTAAACAGCTTTGCAAACCATTTTGCAAACCATAGCACGCAGATTGATTTTCAGGCTGCCTTAACCATCCGCCCGCCCATAGTCAAAAACCCATCAAACGAGTAACACAACATGGTCAAAAAAATTCTCTCTATGCTCACCCTTTCCGCTCTCGTTATCACGCCCGCTGCTGCCGCGCCCAAAAAAGCCAAATCCGCCGCGCCTGCTGCCGCTGCTTCTGCGCCTGCTGCTTCTGCTGCCGCAACCGCATCCAGCCCCGCCGCGCCCAGACTCAACGCCGCCGAAGCCTTAAAGCAGCCTGAAATCGCCGCCACCGCCTATTTGGTGCGCGATTTGCAAAGCAATCAATCGCTGGTTGCCAAAAACACCGACCAGCAAATTGAACCCGCATCGCTCACCAAATTGATGACCGCTTATTTGGCGTTCAAAGCGTTGGAAGAAGGCAAATTGAAGCCCGACCAAAAGCTCACCGTGTCCGAAAAAGCATGGAAAGTGGAAGGCTCGCGGATGTTTCTCACCGCGCACAGCCAAGTGCCCGTGTGGGATTTGATGCGCGGCTTGATTGTGGTATCGGGCAACGACGCGGCAATTACCCTTGCCGAAGGCATCGCGGGCAGCGAAGAAGCCTTTGCCCAAATGATGAACGAAGAAGCCAAGCGGCTGGGCATGACGCAAACCTATTTTGAAAACGCCACAGGCTTGCCCGCGCCCAAGCATTTAACCAGCGTGAACGATTTGGCGATTTTGTCTGCCGCCATCATCCGCGATTTACCCGCCAAGTATTACGAAGTTTATTCATACAAATCTTATACTTATAACAACATCACCCAAGAAAACCGCAATTTGCTGCTGTTCCGCGACGACAGCGTGGACGGCTTGAAAACAGGGCATACATCCAGCGCGGGCTACAATCTCATCGCCACCAGCAAGCGCAACAACCGCCGCGTGTTGAGCATTGTGATTGGCGCAGCCAGCGCAGAAGCCCGCGCCACCGAAAGCAGCAAATTGTTGAACTACGCCTTGCAAGGCTTTGACACGCCCAAAATGTATCAAGCGGGGCAAGTGGTCAGCAAAGTGCGCGTGTATAAAGGCGCGAGCAGCGAAGCCGAAGTCGGCTTCCAACAAGATGCCTACGTTACCCTGCCGCAGGGGCAGCGCGACCGCGTGAAAACCGTGCTGGACACCATGCAGCCTGTGGTTGCTCCGGTGAAAGCGGGGCAAAAAATCGGCACGCTCAAATTGATGGACGGCGATAAAGTGCTGGCGGAGCAGCCTGTGGTGGCATTGAAAGACGTGGGCGAAGCGGGCTTTTTTGGGCGGCTGTGGGACAGCATTGTGTTGTGGTTTAAATCGGTGTTTGCGGGATGATTGCCGATTGCCGTGCTTAAAAGGCAGCCAAGCCAGTTAGACCAAAAGGCAGCCTGAAAACGATTAAACCCGTTTTCAGGCTGCCTTTTATACTGCCAAGCGGCTTTGCGCCATCAATCCACCGCTTCCACCACAATCATCTCGGGATTATCCACCTGCTCCACCAAGATGGCGTGCACCCGCGCTTGCCACAATTCGCCAAAGCGTTGCAATTCTTCGGGGCTTGCCATGCCTGCCACCGCTTGCGGCATGATGTCGCGCATTTCGGGCGCAAAGGGCACTACGCTGCCGTTAAACGACACGCGCACGGCTTTGCCTGTGTCGCGGCGGCGCAAGGTCATGTCGGCATCGCCGCCCGCGCCAAAGGCGAGCAGGTTGCGGCGGGAGAAACGCCCTGCCATGCCGATGCCGCCAAAGCCTGTTTCTGGGGCTGCGCCTGTGATGAGCTGGGCAACGGAAGCAATCACGCCGGTTACGCCTGCGTCGCGTTCGCCGTTCATGCTGATTTCAATGTTGCCGCGCTCGGGCAGTTCATCAGGCGAATACAGCGCGGCAAGGGCTTTGATGGTCATCAGCCACGCGCTGGCTACGGTGGGGCAGGAATGCCCGCACAGTTTCACGGCATCGGCATAGTGGTATTGCAGCACGCCATCGGGCGTTGCGCCGAGAAATTGGGCAAGCGGGTCGTAAAGCTGGATGCTGGGTGCTTGGTTGAAAAAGGGTTGCAGTTGCATGGGGTTTCCTTTCGTGGGGTGAATAGGCAGCCTGAAAATGCGTTTAGGCTCTGGGTTGAACTGGGTTTCAGGCTGCCTTGTTCTACAACCTAGGCAGCCTGAAAATAGGTTTGAGCTTGGCTAAACTTAGAACCTGTATTCATTATTTACATAGACAGATTTTATGTAATAAAAGCGCGGATACAAGGCAAAAAGCACAGCAAGGTTGTATACCTTGCGAGCATTTTTAACGCGGTAGCCGCGTTTTTAAGGCATATAAAGATGACCATGAAAATAGTGAATACAGGTTCTTAATTTCAGGCTGCCCTATCATTCCCAATAGGCAGCCTGAAAACTATCGGCGGGCGCGATTATAAATTCTGGGCATCATGCTTGCCAACACGGTCGCACTAATCACAATGGCAATCCCCAGCCATGACAACGCGCTAATCGGCTCGCGCAGCACCACCACCGCCATCAAAATGCCAAACACAGGTTCTAGCGTAATCAGCAGCCCTGTTAGATTGGCGGGCACAGTATTCATGCCCTTGTTCCACAGCCAATAAGCCAGCCAACTGCATCCGATGCCCAAATACGCCATGCCCCAAATGCCCGGCCAGCTCCATCGGATATGCCAGCTTTCGGTAAGCACAGCGGTAAACGGCAGGCACAGCGGCGCAGCGATGATAAACGACAGCGTGGTATAGGTGCTGGCGGGGATTTGGCGCATAAATTTTTGCGTGGGGCGCAGGATGGAGGAAAACACAATGCCGCCCGATAACACCATCGCGCAGCCCAATAGGCTGACTTCGCCGCCCTTGCCCGCGTTTTTTGCCCGCCCAAAATCAGCGTGAACACGCCAATAAACGCCAACACGCCGCAAATCCAGTGATACCTGCGCGCCTTGTCGTCAAAAAAGAAATGCCCGATAAACACCACCAGCAGCGGTTATAGCCCCAGCATGGTTAATGCGCTGGACGCGGATGTGTATTGCACGCCTTTGAATTGCAAGATGAGCACGGCGATGTAATTCCAAAAACTCAACCAAATCAGCGGTTTCCACGCGTTTTTAGGCAGCGTGCGAAACATCGGGATGCCGATGGGCAGCAAGATGATGGCAACGATAAGCAGCCGAAATTGCACCAGCAAAATCGGGTCTAGCATGGTTTCGGCAAATTTGGCAGCGATAAACGCGCTGCTCCATATCAGCATGGCAAGGATTTGGTAGAAACATGGCGGCGGTTGGGTGGTGGCGACAAGCAAAAATGGCGTGATGATACGCCTTGTTTCGCGGGTTTTGTAGTTTTCAGGCTGCCTTATGCCGTTGCCCTGCATCACTAAGGCAGCCTGAAAACCAGATAGCGCGTTGTGAAAACATCGCCCGCGTAGGCAGGTTTTGCCGTAAAATTGCATCTTTCATTCATGTTTAGCGTTAGGCAGCCTGAAACCTTGTTTACCCGCATCGCACAACGCTAAACGCTCACACACCACAAGGAACTCTACCCATGAAATCACAAATAGAACAAATCTTTATCCCCACCACCCAGCGCACGCTCGGCAGCGAAAAAGCCGTAAAAAGCGTTGCCGAAGAAAACGGCAGCCTGAAAGTGGCGTTGGAGTTCGGCTATCCCGTTGCCCACATCGCGCAGCAGTTGCACGAAGCCATCGCCGCCGCCACAGGCAAGCCCATCAAGCTGGAAATCACGCACAACGTGGTCGCGCACAAAGTGCAAAACGGCATCCCCACGATTAAAGGCGTGAAAAACATCATCGCCGTGGCATCGGGCAAGGGCGGTGTGGGCAAATCCACCACCACCGCCAACTTGGCTACCGCGCTGGCAAAAATGGGCGCGCGCGTGGGCGTGTTGGATGCCGATTTATACGGCCCCAGCCAACCCACCATGCTCGGCGTGGCAACGCAGCAGCCTGAAAAACAAGCGCAGCAGCTGATTCCCGTAACCAACGCAGACGGCATTCAAGTGATGTCCATCGGCTTTTTGGTGGACACCGACCAAGCCGTTGTATGGCGCGGCCCGATGGTGTCGCAAGCCCTGCAACAGCTTTTGATGCAAAGCCAATGGGACGATGTGGATTATCTGTTTGTGGATTTGCCCCCCGGTACAGGCGATATTCAGCTTACGCTGTCGCAAAAAATCCCCGTAACAGGCGCGTTGGTGGTTACCACGCCGCAAGACATCGCGCTGATTGACGCGCGCAAGGCAGTGGATATGTTTAACAAGGTGAACATTTCTATTTTGGGCGTACTGGAAAATATGTCGGTGCACGTTTGCAGCCAATGCGGGCATCACGAAGCCTTGTTTGGTGCGGATGGCGGCAAAAATCTGGCGGCAAAATTAAACGTGCCGCTGCTGGGGCAACTGCCGCTGTCGCTGCCCGTGCGCGAAGCCATGGACGCGGGCACAGCGGGCGCATTGCTGGATAACCAGCCCGCCGTTGCCGAAATCTACACCCAAGCCGCGTTCCAGATTGTGCTGGCGGTGGCGGACAAAGGGCGCGATTTCAGCAGCAAGTTTCCGAAGATTGTGATTGAGTCGTAAGCTGTTCAACACGGTTTAACGCAGTTCAACACGCAATAAGGCAGCCTGAAAATGGGTTTTATCATCCCTTTTCAGGCTGCCTTTGCAAAACCTAAAACGAAACAAGAAATGGTCAATTCTCCGTCATTCCCGCGTAGGCGGGAATCTTGGTTAATTTTATTCAATGAATTGTTTTTACGAAATTTTTTGAATATCAAACAAGATTCCCGCCTACGCGGGAATGACGGCATTTCTTGTGTTTCAGGCTGCTGTTAGGGTTTTGTAAAGGTTTCAGGCTGCTTGAACGCGGGCGCAAACAATAGGCAGCCTGAAAATGCTGCCCCGCGCCCCTACGGCTTGCTGGCAAGCCGTGCTCTGGCTTTTATATTGTTGCTAGGGGTTTTCAGGCTGCCTCATCCTGTAAACAAAATTCTGTACACGAAGGCAGCCTGAAAATGGATAAAACCCCTTTTCAGGTTGCCTTAATCATGTGTTCATGCTTACGCGATTGCCCCGCTCATCACGCAAACGGATGCTGAATCAAAATCGTCTCTTCCCTATCGGGCCCTGTGGACACAATCGCAATCGGTGCGCCGCACACTTCTTCAATCCGCCGCAAGTATTTTTTGGCGTTGTCGGGCAGCGCGTCATACGATTGCACGCCAAAGGTGGATTCCTGCCAGCCTGCCATCGTTTCGTAAACGGGGATGCAGCCTGAAACCGCGTCTGCGCCAAAGGGCAGGATGTCGGTGGTGCGGCCATCGGGCAAGGTGTAGCCCGTGCAGATTTTCACTTCGTCCATGCCGTCCATCACGTCTAATTTGGTGATGCACATCCCCGTGATGCCGTTGATTTGGATGGATCGTTTGAGCGCGGCGGCATCAAACCAGCCGCAGCGGCGCGGTCTGCCTGTTACCGAGCCAAACTCGTTGCCGCGCTCTGCCAAGCCTGGGCCTATGTCGTCAAACAGCTCGGTGGGAAACGGCCCGCCGCCCACGCGCGTGGTGTAGGCTTTCACGATGCCCAGCACATATTGCAGCATTTGCGGTGGTACGCCCGCGCCCGCCGATGCCGCGCCCGCCAAGCAGTTGGATGACGTTACAAACGGATAAGTGCCGTAGTCAATGTCCAACAGCGTGCCTTGCGCACCTTCAAACAGCAGGCGTTCGCCGCGCTGGTTTTTGTCGTACAACGTGCGCGACACATCGGCAATCATCGGCAAAACACGGGCGCGGAAGCTGTTGATTTGGTTCATCACATCGTCAAACGCAATCGCCGCCGCGCCATGCAAATGCACCAGTTGCGCGTTATACAACGCCAAATTGGCGCGCACTTTTTCGGCAACCGCATCCATGTTCAGCAAATCGCCCACGCGCACCGCCCGCCGCGCTACTTTGTCTTCGTAAGCAGGACCAATACCGCGCCCTGTGGTGCCGATTTTTTTGTCGCCTTTGGATTGCTCGCGGACTTGGTCCAGCGCGATGTGGTAGGGCAAAATCAGCGGTGCGGTGGCGGCGATTTTCAGCCGTTGCGCCACGTTGGGCACGCCTGCGGCGTTCAGTTCGTCAATTTCGCCCAGCAGGGCTTCGGGCGAAAGCACCACGCCCGAGCCAATAAAGCAGTCTAGTTTTTCGTGCAAAATGCCGCTGGGAATCAGGCGCAGCACGGTTTTCTTGCCGTTTACCACCAGCGTGTGCCCCGCGTTGTGCCCGCCTTGAAAGCGAACCACGCCTGTGGCTTGCTCCGCCAGCCAGTCCACGATTTTGCCTTTGCCTTCGTCGCCCCATTGTGCGCCGATAACGACTACGTTTTGAGCCATTTTTGATTACCTTTTAGGTTAGAGAAAGTGGGTTTTCAGGCTGCCTTTTGGGGGTTAGGCAGCCTGAAAAGGGGAAGGATGGGTTGGGGGGTGTTCTACTCGTTTTAGCTCCGCTGAAACTCATTTCATTCGTTTTCAGGCTGCCTTTGCCGTTTGTAATGCTTCACAATCCCTATCCCCGAAATCGCAATCCAAAAAATCTCAATCACAAACGAGCCCAAATTGAAATGCACGCACAGGCTCAAAATCAGCAGCACCGCGCCCAAGCCGTTGAGCAAGTTATACGACAACGAAGTCGGCTTCCATTTTTCGCTCACCACCAGCCAAAACGCCAGCACCACGCAGCCCATGCCCGCAAAACCGATGATGTGCGCGGCAAGGCTTAAAAAGCGCAACGTGGCTTCATCCAAATTAAACCATTGCAACACGCCCATTATTCCACCTCCCATTCGTTGCCGCGTTGCACCAGCCTTTTCAGGCTGCCTGAATTGTCGGGCAAGCCATAATCCACCACCACGCACACGCCCAATTCGCGCAATGCGTCCACCGCGCTTTTGGCGGCGGCGTAGTCTTTTTGCGCCACGCGCACCGCTTCGGGGCGTTGGCTGGCGGCAAGATACGCACCAAACAAGCGCAAATCAAAGCTAAACCCTGTGGCGGGGCGGCTGCGTCCAAAATACGCGCCCAAGCCATCGTATCGCCCGCCGCGCGCCACCGCATCGTGGTAATCGGGCGCGTATGTCGCGTAGAGCAAGCCTGTGTGGTAGTTGTCCATGCGCACTTCCGCCAAATCAATGTGCACCGCTTGCGCAGGGAACGCCGCACACACCTGCGCCAACACGTCCAACGCCTGCGAAACGGCGGTAAGCTGCGGCAACTGGGCGCGGGCTTTGTTCAACACTTCGCGCCCACCGTATAGCTCGGGCAGCGCAGCCAGCGCGGTTGTCCAAATGTTGTCCAACTGCCATTGCTGCGCCAACTGGCGAACCGCATTGCGGTCTTTGTCCTGCATCAGCGAAAGCAACTGGCGGCTTTGCGCCTCGCTCAACTGCGCCGCAGCGGCAATCGCGTGGAATACGCCCAAATGCCCCAGCGACAGGATGATGTTGTTCAGCCCGCCCACGCGCATGGTTTTCAGCATTAAATCAATAATTTCCACATCCGCCGCCGTGTCCGCGCAGCCGTATAGCTCCGCGCCCGTTTGGATGGGTTCGCGCGTGGACAGCAAACTATCGGGCTTGGCGTGCAACACGCTACCTGAATAGCACAAGCGGTTAATGCCTTGATTTTTCATCAACAAATGCGCATCAATCCGCGCCACTTGCGGCGTGATGTCGGCGCGAATGCCCAACTGCCAGCCTGTGATTTGGTCGGCAAGGCGGATGGTTTTCAGCGATAAGCCGTTGTCAATATGCGTTAAGAGCGAGCGGCTGTATTCCATTAGGGGCGGTTGCACCAGCTCAAAGCCGTGGGTGCGAAATTGGGCAAGGATTTGTTCTTTCACACTTTCCAGTTGGCGTGCGCGTTCGGGGAGAATGTCGGCAATGTGCTCGGGAAGCTGCCACGTTTGCATGGTTGTTTGTCCTGTTGATTTGGCAAGTTTGAAACCTTTACAAAACCCCTAACAGCAGTTTGAAACACAAGAAATGCCGTCATTCCCGCGTAGGCGGGAATCTTGTTTGACATTCATAAATTATTGTAGAAACAAACAGTTGTTTAAGTTTAATCAAGATTCCCGCCTACGCGGGAATGACGGAAATTGACTATTTCTTGTGGCGGTTTAGGTTTTGCAAAGGTTTTAGTTTAGGGGGGTAAAAAATGAAAAGAGAGACTTTAACATAAAATAACACTCAGGGCAGCCTGAAACGTGGTTTAGGCGTTTCAGGCTGCCTAAATGCAAAAAAGCCTAAACAACGTTTGCTGTTCAGGCTGAAATCTGGTGGCCAGAGGCAGGATCGAACTGCCGACACACGGATTTTCAATCCGTTGCTCTACCGACTGAGCTATCTGGCCAAGAAGTCGCGCATTGTATGCAGACTGGGCGCGGGGTGCAAGCAATTTGTTGGATTGTGTTAAGCGAGGTTTGTTTTGTAAAGCATTTATTTTGTGCGGACGCGGGGAAATGCGTAAACAAAAGCCGTGAGCGCGAAGCATGGGCAATACACAGGCAGCCTGAAAAGTGGTTGAGCCATGCCGCAGCGCATTTCGCAGCAATACGGATGAATACCGTTAAACCATTTTCAGGCTGCCTTATTCCGCAAACCGTGTAAACAAAGGCAGCCTGAAACGAAGTTCATCGTAGCTAAAACCCAAAGCATCACACAAAACTAATCCGCCCAATGCATTTCAGGCTGCCTTTCCTTGCTAACAAGGTTAAGGCAGCCTGAAACGTTCAATCTACGCTTATTGCAAGCCTAGTTGCGCCAGCACGCAAGAAGTCAAAAATTCCGCTTGCTCCGCCGAAGCGGCTGCCGAAACAGGCAAAATCACCGCGCCTTGCGCTGACAAGGTGTGCATATTGTGCAACTGCGCCGCAGAGAACACCGTTTCGCAAGGCGCAATCAACACGGGGCGTTTGGTCGCCAATGCCAACTCTGCCATGCGTGCAGCGGGGGCGAGCGTTGCGCCGTTGGCAATCAATGCCAAGCTGCTGCCACGCGCGGCGGGCACAATCACCGCATCCAAAGCAAAGGCGGGCAAATGCTCATCGGCAAAGCTCAGCTGCGCTTCGGTGGCATAGAAATGTTTGCGCACCGCAGCGGCATCGTTCAACGCGATGCCTGCTTGTTCAAACGCACGCGCTGCCGCATCGTTAAACGCCACGCAAACTTGCTTGCCCGCGCTCAACAGCGCGCGAATTACTGCTGCGCCGTAAACCATGCTTTCGGGCGAAGTCAAAGCCACGCCCACCACCTTGCCCACCGCTTTCAGGCTGCCTGAAACCGCAACGTTTGGCGCAGCAGGTTCGTTGCTGTGGTCAATATCCATCCAGCCAGATGGTTTGTTCATGCCTTGCTCCAACCGCGCAGCCACACGTCTGCCCAGCTGCAACGCTTTGCCATTGGGTTTTACTACTTGCGCGCGCAATTGATACAAATAAGCAGGCTTGTCATAGCCCGTTTTACGCGCCAATTCGGCAATCGTGCCTGCTTCTTTAATCAGCAATTCAAAGTTTTCAAAACGAATTTCTTGTACAGTTTTCATAGGTCTTCCCTGAGTTAAGATTAACAAACGAAGTGCGCAATATAATACTTTGCCTAGATAATTTCAACTATCTTTACTTAATTTATGAGACTACTTCGCCCTACTCTATTGTAGGCAGCCTGAAAACAGCCCCCCGCTTGCCTTGAAAAACCCCGCCTGCGCCCAATATAGCCCGTTAAACCATCCAGCCAATAACCACCATGAATTTAGCCAATCACTTTTTGCTTGCCATGCCCAATTTGGAAGATTCCCTGTTTTCAGGCAGCCTTATTTATCTGTGCGAACACAGCGACAGTGGCGCAATGGGCATCATCATCAACAAGCCATCGCCCGTAACCATGAATGTGGTGTTTGCCGCCATTGGCAAAGACACGCCCGCGCGGTTTAACAACCAATATGTGATGATGGGCGGCCCGATGCAAACCGAGCGCGGCTTTGTGTTGCACACGCCGATTGGCAACTGGGATAGCAGCCTGAGCATCACCGACCGCATCGCGCTGACCACTTCGCGCGACATCATCGACGGCTTGCAGCAAGACGACGAAATTCAAGGTGCGGTGCTGACCATCGGCTATTCCAGCTGGGGCGCAGGGCAGTTGGAACAAGAAATCGCGCAAAATTCATGGCTCACCGTGCCCGCCGATGAGCATATTTTGTTTGGCATTCCGCCCGAAGAACGTTACGCCGCCGCGTTTAACAAGCTGGGCATTCGCCGCGAAAACTTTGCAGGAGCAATGGGGCATGCCTAATTTTGTTGCGCCCGATGGCGGCGGTTGCTTGGCGTTTGATTTTGGCGAAACGCGCATCGGCGTGGCGCAAGGCGATTGCCGCATCCGCATCGCCCACCCCATCGTCACGATTACGGGCAACCGCAACGATGAAAAATTTGCCCGCATCGCCGCGCTGATTCAAGAATGGCAGCCTAAAAACCTGATTGTTGGCTTGCCCACGCATATTGACGGCAGCGAACACGCACTCACCCAGCTTGCCCGCAAATTTGGACAACGGCTCAACGGACGTTTCAGGCTGCCTGTTTACTGGGTGGACGAGCGATTGTCGTCTGTTTACGCCGAAGAACTGTTGTGCGAGAACGGCATTCGCGGGCGCAAACAAAAGCCCATGTTAGACCAAGTTGCCGCGCAAGCCATTTTGCAAAGTTTTTTTGACCACGGCGCGGTGGCGTTTTTTGACCGCCAAGGCGATGCGGATGCGGATAACAACGGTACCTCAAAGGCAGCCTGAAAAGCGGATTAGCACGTTTCAGGCTGCCTTGCTGTTCCCACAATGGCACAATCCACCGCGCATTGCGTGGCAAACCTTGTCTCACAGCCCAATCCGCTCTACCATCTAGGGACTATTGGTATTCAACTTTTGAAGTGGATTTTGTGCCATAAAATGGTAGATGCAAGGCGAAAATACCCGCCTATGCCCCCATAAGCGAGTATTATTTAACGCAGCAGCTGCTATTTTAGGGCACAAAAGCCGCCAAAACGTTGATTACCGATAGTCCCTAATCCCCAAACAAAAGAAGGAGTTATCATGAAAACATCTCTCGCCCTGATTTTCTGCGCGTTATCCATCAGCCTAACCGCAGGCGTGGCAACGGCGAAAACTCGTCCCGCCAAAGTAAGCCAAAAAGCCCGCAAAACTGCCCCCGCATCGGGCAACGCCTTGCCGCTCAAAGCCAACCATTGCGCCCACTTCACCGCAGGCAAAGGCAGCTATCGCTTTTCTGTGCTCAATGAAGACAAAGCCTTGCACAGCAGCGTGAACGGTGTGCTCACCAGCCCCAGCGGCGAAACTTTGCACATGGCGCATGGCATAGACACCAACAGTGGCGCGGAGTTCTATTTTGCCGATTTGCCCGAAGCGGGCAGCTACGCCATTCGTTTTTACAGCGGCGGCAAAGTTTCCGCGTGTATTGAATAATCGCCGCGCATAAAAAGGCAGCCTGAAAACGAGAAATAGCGTTTTCAGGCTGCCTTTGTGTTGTTAGGGCGTGTGGGTAATCAACAGCCCTAGGCTAAATTTATTCGTCGCCGTCGTTGAGTGCGTTGATGCTGTAACCGCCGTCCACATAAGTGATTTCGCCTGTGATGCCTGATGCAAGGTCGGACAACAAGAAAGCGGCGGCGTTGCCCACTTCTTCAATGGTTACATTGCGGCGCAAGGGGTTTTGCGCGGCAACGTGTGCCAACAGCTTGCCAAAATCGGCGATGCCTGATGCGGCTAGGGTTTTGATGGGACCGGCGGAAATGCCGTTGCAGCGGATGCCTTCTTTGCCCAAGCAAGATGCAGTGAAGCGGATGCCTGCTTCCAAGCTGGCTTTTGCCATGCCCATCACGTTGTAATTAGGGATGGCGCGCACCGCGCCAAGGTAGGTTAAAGCCAAAATGGATGCGTTGCGCCCTTGCATCATCGGGCGAGCGGCTTTGGCGAGCGCAGGCAAGCTGTATGCGGAAACTTCGTGCGCCACATTAAAGGCTTCGCGGTTGATGCTGTCCAAAAAATCGCCGTTTAGGGCTTCTTTGGGCGCAAAGGCAATGGCGTGCACCAAGCCATCCAAGCCATCCCAATGCTTGCCCAAGCTGGCAAACGTTTGCGCGATTTCTTCATCGCTTTGCACATCGCAACGGAACACCAGTTCTGAACCAAATTCGGCGGCGAGTTTGCGTACGCGCTCTTCCAGTTTATCAACAACATAAGTAAACGCGAGTTCTGCGCCTTGCTCGTGGCAGGCTTTGGCGATGCCATAGGCGATGGAGCGTTCGGAAATCATACCTGTGAGCAGGATTTTTTTGCCTTTTAACATGGTCATTTTGTATCCTTTGATTATGGGATGGGAAAATTGGGAAAACCGCGCATTATAGTGGTTTTTGGGGTTTTAGGCAGCCTGAAAACCATTTTGTGTTTTCAGGCTGTCTTTTCTATTTACCCCACTTGCGTTTGATGCTCATCGCCGTTGCGTTCGCGAATCGCGCCGATGCGGTACACCGTTTCGCCCTGCTCGCGCAGCAGTTGCACTGCCAAATCGGCGTGTTCGGGCGACACGATGACCACCATGCCGATGCCGCAGTTAAACGTGCGGTACATTTCATCGGTGGCGACATTGCCTGCCTGTTGCAGCCATTGGAACAGCTTGGGCAGTTGCCACGCGCTCGCGTTGATTTGCGCCACGCAGTTTGCGGGCAGCACGCGCGGTACGTTTTCGGTGATGCCGCCGCCTGTGATGTGCGCCATGCCTTTGATGGGCAATTGTTCCAGCACGGCTAATATGGGCTTCACATACAGCCGCGTGGGGGCGATGATGGCTTGGCGCAGCGTGGTGCTGCCGTCAAACGGTGCGTCTAGATTGGGCTGGTCGCGCTCGATGATTTTGCGTATTAGCGAGTAGCCGTTGGAGTGTGCGCCGTTGCTGGCTAGCCCGAGTACGATGTCGCCTGCGGTGATGTTGCGCCCGTTAATCACGCGCTCTTTTTCCACCACGCCCACGGCAAAGCCTGCTAAATCGTATTCGCCTTCGGGATACATACTGGGCATTTCTGCGGTTTCTCCGCCGATTAGGGCGCAGCCTGATTGTCCGCAGCCTGCCGCGATGCCTTGGATAACGGCGGTGGCGCGGGCAACGTCTAGCTTGCCGCAGGCGAAATAGTCTAGGAAAAACAGGGGTTCTGCGCCTTGCACTAGGATGTCGTTCACGCTCATGGCGACAAGGTCTATGCCAACGGTGTCGTGTTTGTCCCATTCAAAGGCGAGTTTGAGCTTGGTGCCTACGCCGTCTGTGCCGCTCACCAGCACGGGGTGTTGGTATTTTTTGCTGATTTCTACCAATGCGCCAAAGCCGCCTAAATCGCCCAATACTTCGGGGCGCATGGTGCGTTTGGCAAAGGGTTTGATGTTTTCAACCAGTTGGTCGCCTGCGTCTATATCTACGCCCGCATCGCGGTAGCTTAGGGGGGATTGGGTCATGGTGGGGCTTTCTGGGGTGGGTTGGAAAGGGGTTTCAGGCTGCCTGAAATGGCTGCTGGGGCGGAATTTTACGCAAGTTTACAGAGGTTGTATATGTGGGGCGGGGTGGATGTGGGGGGATGGGGCAGCCTGAAAATGGAAATGGGGGCGGTTGGTTGTCGTTATGTTGGCGAGTTGTTGATGTCCTATTGTGGTGCGGATGGGTTTGGGTGTTTTCAGGCTGCCTTGGGGGGCGATGGACAAACAAGCGGGATGGCATTGGCGCACTCGCCAAAGGCAGCCTGAAACTTTGTTGTGAACCAGCAGGCAGCCTGAAAATATGTTTACCAATCTGCCTTACGCTAACCCTTACGCCACCCCCGCCCCATCACACACGTTGCAAAAACATCGCCAACGCGCTGTTGCGGTGTTCATTGTTGGCGCAGGCAGCCTGAAAGCTGGCTTCGTCGCCCCAGTAGGCAAATTGTTGTTTGGCGCGGGTGATGGCGGTGTAGAGCAAGGCGCGGCTGTATGGGGCTTGCGCGGGGGCGGCGAACCACACTTGCGCGTATTCCGAGCCTTGGCTTTTGTGGGTGGTGATGGCGTAGGCGGTTTCGTGTTCGGGCAGGCGGCTTAGGGGGATGCTGCGGTAGCCGCGTGCGCTGGGCTGTTCGCTGGGGAAATAGGCGCGTAAGTCGCTGCTGCGTGTGTTTTCGTTTTCAGGCTGCATGATGATGCCGATGTCGCCGTTGTAGAGCTGCTGGCTGGGGGCGTTGCGGGTAACCATGATGATTTGCCCTGCGTACCACGGCGATTGTGGGCGGGTGTGCCCGTGCTGTTGCAAGAGCGTGCGGTAAAGGTGGTTGATGTGGTCGGCATCGTGGCGCAGCGCGGTGAGCACAATCAGGCGGCTTTGTTCGGCAAAGGCGGCGGCGATGTTGCCTGCGCGGATGGCTTGCCAATAGGCGGCGTGGTGTTGATAAAGCTGGGCAACGAGCGCGGCAAGGTTGCGCGGCTGGGCGGAGAGTTCGCTGGGGTGGGCGGCGATAGTTTGCCACGCGTTTGCGCTGCCTTGTTGCACGGCGCGGGCTAGGTTGCCGATGCCGCTTTGCGCGTGGAAACGGTGGCTGATGGTGAGCCGCGCGTGCTGTTCGGCGAGCGTGGGAAAGTGGGCGACATCGGGCAGCAATGGGCGCAGCGCGGCGGCGGTTTCAGGCTGCATGGGATGGCTGTGGCTCAACGCGGCAAGCACCGCGCCCGCGCCCACGGATGGCAGTTGGTCGGCATCGCCCAGCAAAATCACGCGGCAACGGCTGGGCAGCGCGGCAAGCAGTTGATACAGCAGGTGGTTGTCCATCATCGATGCTTCGTCAATCAGCACGCAATCCAGTGGCAGGGGGTGGTGCGCGTGGTATTCAGGCTGCATTTGCGGCGGTTTTAAGCCCAGCAGGCGATGCACGGTTTGCCCTGTTAGGCTGGCGAGATAGCGTTGCGCGTCATCGCTCAAATTGGGGATGGCTGCGCTGGCACGGTGCAACGATTCGGTTAGGCGGGCGGCGGCTTTGCCCGTGGGGGCGACAAGAGCGGTGCGCGGCGCAGGCTTGCGGTGCAACAGCGCGAGCAGCTTGGCAACGGTGGTGGTTTTGCCTGTGCCCGGTCCGCCGCTAATCAGCACAAAATTTTTCAGCAGGGCAAGCGCGGCGGCGGCGCGTTGGTCGCGGCTGTTGTCGTCAGCAAACCAATCGGCAAGCAAATTGGCTAACGGCTTTTCAGGCTGCCTTGGCGTGTGGGCGGATAGGCGTTGGATTTCGGCGGCGAGCTGTTGTTCCAGATGGAAATATTTGGCGATAAACAGCCGTCTGCCGTGCAACACGATGGGGCTGTTGGCATCGCTGCCCACCAACGGCGCGGCTTGGGCGAGCGCATCGGCTTCGGCTTGGCTGATGTAGATAAACGTGTTGCCATGCGAGAGCGCGGTAAACAGGTGTTCCACAAACGGCGCGACGGTTTCGGCGGCGGCAGGCGCGATTTGCGCGAACAGGCGGTTCACGGATTGGACGGCGGGGATAGAATCGGTGTCGGGGGTGTCGGTGATGTTCATAATCATGAGATAAGATAGGCAGCCTGAAAACGAAAGGGCGAAGTGCCGTTTTCAGGCTGCCTGATGCGCGGTGCTTGCCCTGCCAAGGCAGCCTGAAACGAAATTCAGCGTAGCGAAAACAAAAAACACCGCCATTTTAGCGGTGTTTTCGGAAAGGCTTATTTTTTCAACGAATCGCGGATTTCGCGCAGCAGCAACACTTCTTCGCTCGGCTCGACAGGCGCTTCTTCAACCGCCTCAGGCGCTTTTTTCAGCGTGTTGATGGCTTTCACCACCACAAAAATCGCCGTTGCCACAATCAAAAAGCTGATGATGGTGTTGATAAACGAACCCACATTCATGGTTACCGCGCCATCGGCTTTGGCGGCGGCAAGCGTGGCGTATTCCATGCCTGCGGTTTTGCCGTGTTTGAGCGTGAGGAACAGGTTGGAAAAATCGATGCCGCCCAGCACAATCCCAATCGGCGGCATAATCACGTCGTCCACCAGCGATTTCACAATCCCGGAAAACGCGGTGCCGACCACCATACCGACTGCCAAGTCGATAACATTGCCGCGCATGATAAAGTCTTTGAATTCTTGTTTAATTGACATTTGAGATTTCCTCTCAGCAAGGTTGTAAAGCGCGGCATGATACTGATTTTTTTGAAAATGGGAATTTTTAAAATACTATTGCCGCAAATTCTATTATTGCATTTGGCTATTTAAAGGCAGCCTGAAAACAGATTCCCCGTTTCAGGCTGCCTTTTAATCACCAATCGCTCATCACTTCATCAATTTGCTGATAACAAATCCCAGCGCAAAGCCCACTACCGCAGGCAGCAGCCAGCCCAAGCCCGAGCCGTACAGCGGCAAATTCGCGCTGAAAAAATTATCCAGATTGCTCACAAAGCCCGATTTCATTTCCATAAAGCTTTCAAACGTTTTCCAGCCGTCAAACAGGGCCATCACGCCGGTGGTCAGCAAAGTGGTAACGTATACCACCTGTTTGCCGCCAAACAGCGGGTGCAAAAACGCCAAAATAATAATCGCCATCGTCAGCGGATACAGCAGCATCAGCGCAGGCACGGAGAATTTGATGATTGAGCTCAAACCGAAATTGGCAAAGCCAAACGACACCAGCGTGAAAATCACCACCCATTTGTGATACGAAAGCTGCGGCATCAGGCGGTTAAAGTATTCGCCGCAAGCGGTAATCAGGCCCACCGATGTGGACAAACACGCCAGCAAAACAATCACCGCCAGCAAAACATTGCCGCCCAAGCCAAAGTAAAACTCTGCGCTTTTAGACAGCACGCTTGCGCCGTTTTCCTGCATGCCCAAGCCTGCCACGCTGGTTGCGCCCATATAGGCGATGAAAATGTACACCAGCGCCAAACAGCCCGCCGCCACCAAGCCTGCGCGCGTGGTCAGGCTTAAAACGTGCTTGGTATCGGTAACGCCCATGCTGCGAATCGCGTCAATCACAATGATAGCGAACACCAGCGAAGCCAGCGCATCCATCGTGCCGTAGCCCTCGATGATGCCTTTGGTGAACGCGCCCGACTGATAGGCTTCGGCAGGCGTTTGCAACGCGCCCATCGGTTTCACCGCGGCGGTCAGCACCAGCACCGCAATCGCCAGCAGCAAAGCGGGGGTTAGGATTTTGCCAATCCGGTCCACCAGTTTGCCGGGGGAAATCGACAGCCAATACGACAATCCAAAAAACACCGCCGCAAAAACCGCCAAGCTGATTTGTTTGGCGCTTTCAGACACTTCGCCCAAAAAAGGCACCACGCCGATTTCAAATGACACCGTTGCGGTGCGCGGGGTGGCAAAAAACGGCCCAATCGACAAATACAGCAATACCGAAAACGCCACGCCATACCACGGCGCAACGCGCGAAGCCAGCTCCTGCACATCGTGCGAGCCCGAATAGCCAATCGCAATCACGCCCAGCAAAGGCAAGCCCACGCCCGTAATCAAAAAACCGCTCACCGCAGAAAACACCGCGCTGCCCGATTGCTGCCCCATCAAAGCAGGGAAAATCAAATTGCCCGCGCCAAAAAACAGCGCGAACAGCATCAAACCTGTGGCAACAAATGCCGATTTTTGTGTGTTTTTCATTTTTATCGTCCTGATTTTTATCGTCCTGATTAAGGTGTGGAAAACAAAAACGGCTGCATTGCTGCACAGCCTTAACGCAATATAACAGAGTTTTAACGAAAGATAAACGGTTTCGCTGTGTAAAACCTGTTTTCGCTATTTTCAGGCTGCCTTGGGGCTTAAAACAGCATAAGGCAGCCTGAAACGAGAGTTGGCTTGTCATAATCAAAACAAAATGGCGCACTGTTTTGTATGCCATTTTCAGGCTGCCTTGGCGTGCCATGCAAACAATGGAGCGTCGGCGGCTCGCAGACAGCTTGCCAACCCATCAGGCCTTATTGAATACCAACATTTGGCGACAAGCCATCGTTGCGCCATCTTAGTTTTCAGGCTGCCTTGGGGCATAAAAAACCATAAGGCAGCCTGAAACAAGGTTTAGCGTAATCAAAACAACACCCCACAATATCTCGCTCGCAATTTTCAGGCTGCCTGCCTAACCGCAAAACAATATAAAAACAAATTATAGAAAACCGCACAAAAACCCCACAAAAGCAGCCTGAAACTTGCCCCCAAGCCGCGCACATCACTATAATCCACCCCCTAAAAATCCCCATATCCCAGCCATGTCCTACACCCAATTTCTCCCCGATGAAGCCGCCACCCTAGCCCTAAGCGAACGCACCGCCCGCCTATTTCGCGCCCCCGCCGTTATCCATCTGCAAGGCAACCTTGGCGCAGGCAAAACCACCTTCACACGCGGCTTACTGCGCGGCTTGGGGCACACAGGCGCAGTCAAAAGCCCCACCTACACCATCGTAGAAAGCTACGCCCTGCCGCAAACCACCGTCCACCATTTTGACCTATACCGCTTCACCAGCCCCGAAGAATGGCTAGACGCAGGGCTAGACGACCTAATCCCCAACAGCATCGTGCTCATAGAATGGGCAGAACAAGGCGGCGAATACGCCCCCGCCCCCGATTACACCATCCAACTAGAACCCCACCACAGCGGGCGGCAATGCACCATCCAAGCCTGCACCCCCACCGCCCAAAAGGAACTTGAACAATGGCAAAAATAAGCCGCCGCGCCCTTATCGCGCTCGCCGCCCTATCCTGCACCATCCGCAACGCATGGGCCGCCACTGCCAACAGCTTTTTATCAGGCAAAATCGCCCCCAGCGGCAAAAACACCCGCATCACGCTAGAAAGCGCGCAACGGCTCAAATACACCTATTTCATGCTAGACAAGCCCAACCGCCTAGTTATAGACATGATAGACATCGCCAACAACAACGCCCTAGCCGCCCTGCCCAAATCCATCAAAGCCAGCGACCCCTACATCAGCAGCGCGCGCATCGGGCAAAAAAACGCCACCACCACGCGCATCGTCTTTGACCTAAAACAACCCGCCAGCCCCCAATTCACCGCCCACACCCCATCAGGCAGCCTGAAACACCGTTTGCAAATTGATTTAGGCAACGCAGCCCCCGCCAACCACCCCGCCCCCAGCAAAGCCGCGCCCGCCAAAGCCCCCGCGCCCCAGCCCGCTGCCCACCCTGCTCCCGCCGCTGCCGCCCCAGCCGCCGCCAGCGACGACCCGCTGATGGATTTGCTCAACAGCAAACAGCAAGCCCAAACCGCGCCAAACCAAACCACCCCAGCGCAGCCCGCACCACAAGCCGCGCAGCCAGAACCCCAATCTCAAACCACCGCCGCCCCCAAAACCAACCGCAAACCCATCATCGTGCTAGACGCAGGACACGGCGGCAAAGACCCTGGCACAACAGGCACAACAGGGCTCCACGAAAAATCCGTGGTACTCGCCACCGCGCTAGAAACCAAACGCCAACTGCAAGCCAAAGGCTACACCGTGCACATGACCCGCAGCGGCGACAACTTTATCAAGCTCGCCCAACGCCGCGCCGTCGCCCAGCGCGTGAAAGCCGATTTATTCATCTCCATCCACGCCAACGCATCCGCCAACCCCGCCAGCCAAGGCGCAGACGTTTACGTTTGGGGCAAAGCCAACAGCGAGCAAGCCCGCCAAATCGCCCTTGCCGAAAACGCCGCCGACAAAATTGACGGGCTGCCCGATGTGGGCAACAAAGACGTCAATGCCATCATCAGCGACATGATGCAAGCCCAAACCAGCACCGACAGCGCAAAATTCGGCAAACTGCTGCTCGCCCAATTTGGCAAATTCACCAAACTGCGCAAAGGCAGCGTGGAAACCGCCGATTTTGTGGTGCTGCGCTCCATCAACGTGCCATCCGTGTTGATTGAAATGGGCTTTTTATCCAACCCCGATGAAGAAAAACAATTAAGCAACAACAACCAACGCCGCCGCTTCGCCATCGCCATCGCCGATGCCGTGCAGCAATATTGGAAAACCGCCGCGCGATAGATAAGGCAGCCTGAAAACGCAAGGGACACCGTTTCAGGCTGCCTTATCTATTCCCATTCAACTAAAAGGAATTTCCCATGAGCCCCATCAAAAAACTGTTTATCGCCCTTCTCGGCTTATTCTCCTTTACCAGCAACGCTGCACCACAACCCGAACCACCACAAAACACTCATTCCCAAGAACAAAATACGCAACCTAAATCTTGTAAAGACTATTTGCACAAAGTAACCGACTTGGACGATTTAATTCGGCAGATGTTCCAAACAGGATTATTTGATAATTGTTTATACGATATGACACCCGAGGAATTGCATCAAATTTGGGGCATACCTGTTTTGCCTAACAATGGCTACGACTATCGCGCTTCGCAATCTGATTTTGGCTCGCCATTTAATTTTTTTATGCAATTTGATGTTTCGTACAAGAAAAAATTGAATAGGCTTACTATTGCACTGAATAAAAAAGGATATGAACAAGATGGAACATTATTCCCGAATGGTAAATTTCCTGATTTTTTACCAGAACCGTCAATTATAGATGATTGGCATCCTTATATAGGAGGCACATACGAATTAACATCAAGCAATTATATTGCTAAACCTGATGCAGAAATTCAGCCTGAAAAAGTCTATTATTGGGGAAATAATACGCTTGGAGATGCTTACGGAGACAGATTGTTAGTTGAAACATATATTGGTAGAGATGGTATTATTTGGCAGTTAGCATTTACCAAAGGAATGAGTAACCTTTTAAATCAGCATATTACCAAATTTAGAAAATAATCAAATTTAGTAATTAAGGAATAAATTATGACAATCTATAAAAATTTAAATCCAGCAGCAGTGCAACAATTTCAAGATATAACAGCAAAAATTTGAGATAATTACTCAACACTTCAATAACCACTAAAACAAGGATTTATTATGAGCTTCATTAAAAATTTGTTTATTGCCTTTTTGGGCTTATTCTCCTTTACCGGCAACGCTGCACCACAACCCGAACCACCACAAAACACTCATTCCCAAGAACAAAATACGCAACCTAAATCTTGTAAAGACTATTTGCACAAAGTAACCGACTTGGACGATTTAATTCGGCAGATGTTCCAAACAGGATTATTTGATAATTGTTTATACGATATGACACCCGAGGAATTGCATCGAATTTGGGGCATACCTGTTTTGCCTGATACCAAGAGATTAGGTTTTCGTGCTTCGCAAGCCGATGTTAACTCGCCATTTAATTTTTTTGTGCAATATCGTACTTTTCCAAATGAAAAATTAAAGCAATTTGCTATTGCGCTGAATAAAAAAGGATACGAACAAGATGGGACACTTTTCCCTAGCGGTAAATTCCCTGATTTTTTACCTGAACCATCAATTATAAGGGATTGGGACACTTATTTAGGTGGAGCAATGGAATTGAGAGCAAGTACTTATGTTGGAAAGCCTGATGCAGAAATACAGCCTGAAAAAATCTATTACTGGGGAAATAATACGCTCGGAGATACTTATGCAGATAGATTACGAGTTGAAACATATATTGGTAGAGATGGGGTTATTTGGCAGTTGGTGTTTACGAAAGGGGTAAGTAATTTTTCAAATCAACATGTTACTGAATTCAGAAAATCAAATAATTCATCTGATAATTCTTCTAAGGAGTAAATCATGACAACTTATAACAACCTAAATCCAGCAGCAGTACAACAATTTGAAGATATGGCAGCAAGAAGTACTACTAATGTTCAAATGTTATTGATGCGTGTTAATCACAATCCGATATTAGCTAAACAATTCAATGATTTTTTTAATAAAAAAAGAGAGAGTGGCTATGATGCATTTGAACATGATGCAAATACCAAAGGAGCTCATTTTTCTCCAAAAGAAAACTCTATTATTTTCTCTGCTAGCTACCTAACCTACGAAACCCTAGTCCACGAACTCGGTCATGCAATGTATCCGCCTAGGGTTAAAG